>JAAVYD010000115.1 GCA_022790955.1 Bacillota bacterium | reverse complement strand
CATAAGCGTCACCCCCTTTCTAAAAAGAGAGTGACCGACCGCCAAGCGATAATCCTTATTTATATTTTACCACACCAAAGATTTACACGCTATATCAATATTCTATATACCGCATAAGTCTTCGGATACCTTCTCGCAAACTCCGTTTCGCTGAGTTTTATGTCTTTGTTTTTATTCTTGCCATCTATTTACATCACCTGCCTTAAAAACTAAAGAAAAAGAAGCCTGAAATTAATTCGGCTTCTTGCATAAACTTTTTATATGTGATAATCTAAGTATAGAAAAAGGATTACCGCTTTTGCAATGGCGGTCAGTCCAATAATGGGTTGTTGACCGCCCTACTCAGTATGTACTAACGTACTTCACTTGAGTCAGGCGGTCTTTCTTATTTCTTACGCCATAAAGCGCAAGCGATGACAACACCGATTATAACCAGTGTGTACAGGTATAATCCAGCATGTGTAATCATAAGCGTCACCCCCTTTCTAAAAAGAGAGTGACCGACCGCCAAGCGATAATCCTTATTTATATTTTACCACACCAAAGATTTACACGCTATATCAATATTCTATATACCACATAAGTCTTCGGATACTTTTTTATTTTAAAATATAACTCTTATATTTTTCCAAATTTATTCTCTCACGCTGAAAACTCCCCTCTTATCCCTGAAAGCGACAGATCCATGGTATAAAATCCATTCTCAAACTTATGCACCACATTTTCAACGCACATATAATTTGAAACGTTTATATCTCCAAGCCCCATTCTAACAGCCACCGCGCTGCCTCCTCTTACCCGTATATCGCCTAAAACATCCTTTATAGTCAGTTTCCTGTTCTTCTTACAGTAATATTTTAAAAGCGTATTAGCCTTTTCTTTTATCAAAGCCGGATCGGTTCCGGCGTCCAACTTCTCGTAATACTGAAGCTGTCCCCAGTGTCCCTGATAAAATGTATCGTTTAAAACATGGACTTCCCGCTCGCCTGTTTCGTCATTATCGACGGCAAGTTTAATCCTCGTATACGTATCGCTGTCTATACTCGACTGATAATCGTACCCCTGCGCAGTATCCTCGTCAACTAATATATCGAGCTTCATGCTCTCTATATTCTTCAGGGTAAGCCTTCCGAAATCATCATAAAGAACGAACAGTTTTCCGGTGTTTACTACGGTAAGATCGGACGCGTTAAGAAGTATATCTATAAGGGTTCCTTCCTCTATGCGCTGTGGAATTTTGTATCCGGTATCTTCAACCGAGCCACATGTAAGACCGTAATCAGCGGCGATCATATTAAGCACCTCAGAGTACGTTTTATTCGTATAAGACAACGTATCCTTGCTCTTTAGGTAACGCATTTGATCGTAACAAGTAACGTTTATCAGCCTGCCGTCGGTCCTGCTTTTTAAGAATACAAAGCCGTAAAACGCGGGCTCCCCGTTAAACTTAAACGAAACAGGATTACCCTCCTGAAAGTTAAGCACATCGTCTTTAATCACCGTGAAGGTCAGCTTGGAAGGCGAGCCCTTTCTCGACCTTTCCAGCTTTATCTCGCCTTCCACACAGGGCATATATACTTTATCGTTTTGAATGAGTATCTCTATTCCGCTTTTAAGCTGCGCCGGAATATCTCTTAGAAAACTCTTTTGAACGTTTGCCGCGCCTGTTGTGGATTTCAGGACCACGGTGGTGATATCTTTTTTATCTTTCTTCTCGGTTTTCTCGCCTGAACCTGCATCAGAATCATTTGAACCTTCCGAGTAACTGCTCGCTTTATCCGACGGCGAAACATAAGACATCGGATTGACTTTCGCGCCGTTTTTATGCATTCCAAAATGCAGATGATTTCCCGTCGAACTTCCTGTCGAACCTACTGCTGCAATTTTTTGTCCTGCCGTAACCTTTTCGCCTTGTTTAACATAAAGAGCCTTGCAATGCCCGTAAAAGCTCATCATACCGCCGTTGTGATCTATGCTGATATAGTTTCCATACCCGCCGTTTTCCCCTGATTTCGTCACCGTGCCGCTTCGGGCTGCGTATATAGGAGTTCCGGCAGGCGCGGCAAGATCCACCCCGTCGTGAAATTCATTACCGTGAAACGGGCATGTCCTGTTTCCGAATTCGCTCGATACGCGGCTGTAACCCGGGCACGGCCACACGTATTCTCCCATAGCTCCTCCTTACTTCGGTATCCTTAAAACGGTTCCCGGATATATCCAGTGTCCGTTTGACGAACTCGCCCTGCCATGTTTCTTCGCTTCCGCCTCTATCACGCTCTTATTCGCCTCGTAGACTTCTGTAAACTTTGAACCGCTTCCAAGATACTTTTTCGCTATCTGCCATAGGGAATCCCCGGATTTCACCGTATAATCTTCCGGTTCCGGCTTAGCAGAAGTATCCCGGCTTTCTGTTATCGTAGCTTTCTTATCGCTTCCTTCGCTGTTTATCGGGGTTACTACCTTGGTCACGCAGCCTTTATATTGTAAAAGTGTGACAGATACGCAAATATCAAAACCATATTTATCCGCATCCTCTTTTATCTCGTATTCCTCTAAAGAAACTGTAAACTCCTGATCGCGAGAAGCCACAGAATAATTGTAATCCGTCCTGATCACCTTAAAGCTGAACGGCTTCAGCGAAGTTTTAAGAAGCTCCAGTTTATCCAGATAATGACCCGCCGGCTGAAATCCGTTCTCGTATACGGCGAACGGATACTTCACATTTGGAAGCAGCGCATCAAAGGTTATCTTGGAAAGTCCGGGGCGTTTTAATATATTGACCTCGCCTTCGTTTATAAGCGTTACAGTCTTATTCTGATTTGCGATCTTAACTTCAAGTTCTCCCGGAGTTACCGGGAGCAGCGTATTATCCATATATACTTTATACATCAGATATGATCCCCCTCAGCAAGTCTTACCATAGCCTCCTCGGTTCTGATTTCAAGCTCGTTTATAAAGCCGTCTATATCGTCGTTGCCGGAAATGGCGTTATTATTATTCATAGTGATTTTGATCTCCGCAGTAGTGAATTTATTGATCGCTTCACGCTCTGCTATTTCGCGAAGGTAGCGTAATTCTTCGGCTGACATACTTACAGAATCCGTTAGCTGAGCCGTATTGGAAGCGGTATCTCCCGAATTTCCATTAATATCATCTAACATATTTCCTATATTATCTGAATCTATAGGATTAATAGAAGACGGATCGAATTTGTCATTTAAATCAGGCATATCAGGAGAAAATTTATCAAATATACCTGATATTTTACTTGATATTTTATCGTTTATACCATCTCCCCAAGCTGCGCCAGCCTTAAAAGCATCTGAAATCCAGCCGTCCTGAAAAGTATCGAACGTATTAAACCCTTTTGAAAAAGCATCCGTTATAGATTCATATTCCCATCTGTCATTAAATGCTTCAGCCGATTTACGCGCATACTTATCTGCCGAGCCTGCTATACCGGAATAATCGAACTCGACAAACGGCAGTTTGTTTAGGTTTTCGCAAATTTTTTCAACAATCTGCAATGCGGTAGATAATAACCCGTAGAATCCAGATTCAAGCGTACAAAACACATTATGAAAAGCTGTATGTATATTATGGGCGCACGCTTTTAAAACTTCCCATATACCTAAAACAACATTAGCTGCTGTAAAAGCCATATTCTTAAAAAGCGCAATAGCAACATTTATAGCTCCGCAAAACACTCCAAAACCGCTTTCCGCAACGCCTGTAAATTTCGCAATCGCAATACAGACAGCAGCGATTACCGAGATAAGAACTATTATTGCCATTATTATCCACACGATAGGACAAGCGTACATAGCAGCGTTTAAACCCCACTGCGCTGCTGTCCCTGCCATTGTTGAACCTGTAAAAGCTGAGTATATCGGAACAGCGACTATTTTTGCAGCTGTTAAAACAGCCTGCGCTGCCGCTAAAGCCATTGAAGCGCCTTTTGCAAGAACCGCCTTTCCATAATAAACACCCAAAGCCGAAGCAACTCCAAGTATTACAGTCGCGATTATTTGCCAATTATCAATAATTACTGATGCAATTCCTACAACTATATCAATTACTGAAAGCGCTATTACTCCCAACACCGAAAAAGCTACTGCTGCAAAACTTATTAACGACTGAAGACCTTCGCTGTTCGCTATATCGTTTATTCGGTCGAGCACTTCTGCGGCAAGTCCTGATATCAGAGAAAAGGCTTTCGACGCCTCTGCCATAAGCACCTGAAACGCCTCGCTGCCCGTCAGCTCGCTCAACTTGCCTAACGCTGGCTGAAAAGCCATAAGCACCATATTTTCAAAAGATTGCACAGCTTGCTCAAATGTCACAGGCATCGCATCGAAATTAGCGTTTATCTCATCTGCCGCGCTAAAAATTGCATTCTTTACTATATCCGACGTAATTTCTCCCTCAGATGCAAGTTCCTGTATTTTATCTATTGGTACATCGAGATAATCTGCTATATTCTGAATAAGATTTGGAGCTTGTTCAAATATCGAACTAAGCTCGTCGCCTTTTAATACTCCTGAACCCATAGCCTGAGATAACTGCAGCATAGCCTCCGCCGCCTCATCAGTGCTTATTCCTGCCATCGTCATTTGCTTCTGTACAAGATTAGAAAACGCCACTGCTTCGGCTGAACCTGAAAAAGCATTTCCCGCATTATTTCCGAATTTTGTAACTAAATCAACTGTTTCAAAAAAAGCTCCTCTTGCATTCTGAGTAGAGGCGTAAACCAAATTCATAAGCTCCTGGGTAGTCTGAACTCCGTCGTTCATTGTATTAATCTTAGCAACAGATTGATTTAACTCATCAGATATATCTAAAACCAACGATATATTCTCTAATGTAAGAAAATTTCCTGCTAATTTCTTTACACCGGAAAATAATCCTTCGGTTTTATGAGTACTCTGTTCTATCGTCTGATTAAATTGCCCCTGAGCGTCTACATTATCTCTGATATAAATTTCAGTATTAGCAACAGCCCTTGATAATCTTAAATAAGCGTCGTTTGCGCCTGATACGTCCATATTCTCAATGGCGAAGTTTAAGCTCTGCTGAATTTGTCCTATTCGATTAAACTGTTCTCGCAGCTTTTCAAGTTCTGCATTAGCCGCATCAGAACCTATATTCAGCGGATTGTTTTCTATTTCTTGCATACGCCGGTACACCGCCTCAAGACGCGTCTGCACTCCCGCGATATCTGAAGCTGCTTCCTGCGGTAAAATACCCATAGCGGAAGCTGCGTTTGCTATACTGTTCTGCGTATTGCTTAATGATTCAAGCATATTATTAGCGCTTCTGATTTCCTGCTCAAAACGCTGCGCGCCGGTACTGGTAAATACCTCTAAATTATCAGAACGCCACACAACCGGCACTTGAACGGGGCCAGGCGTATTTATAAGCGGATCGGAAACAACAGGCTCAATCAAAATATCTATGACGACAGAATTCTGTGAATCAGCGTTCTGTATAACATTCCCAATCCCGTTCACCTCAGCTGCAGCCTGGTTTGTTGAACTGCTTGTATTTTCAACAGAAGTTGTATTAATCTGAGAAAGCACATTATTAATCAAATTGTCTATGGCTGAAAGTTCTAAATTTACAGACTCTATAGCCTGATAAAGATTCCCTGCAAAATTGTTCTGAAATTCTATTAACGAATTTATATCACTCATTTATATCACCTGCCCTTGCGCGCTTTTCTGGAATTCTCTCGTAAGGCTTTCTTCTCCGCCTTTATCTTTTCCTGTATGGCTGCCACCGTAAACGCCTTTTCTTCATCGCTCATTAATAGAAATGTCGATGGCAGTATATGAAGCTCAAGCAGGGCGTAATAAGCGATATTTGCCTCCCAATCCCCCGCCTCTATGAGTTTTTTGCTTCCTGCACCTTATCGTCAAGGGAAACATCAAAACCCTGAAACTTCTGAACATATGCTGCAAGATCGTTATATTCTCCCGGACTGTCCACCATGGCAAGCAGCAGATCCTCCGGAGTTTTAACACCGTAGGAATCCTGAAGCTCAGCGTCATAAAGATCAGGCATCACTACCGAAGCCGTGATAATCTTTTGTATATAAAGACTTGTTTTCAGCTTAGGTCTGTATACGTTCGGCTTTCCTGTAACAGGAACGTCTATCGTGCACTGCTCCCTGATGTCCTCATTCTCTCTTGACGTAATATGGCGAAACTCCCATTCAAGAGGCTTTCCGAACTCATCACGCAGATCCTTTGTTACAGCGTGCATCTCATTTTCTCTGCTAATTTTATTAGCTTTCATAAATCTTGAAAATCCTGACATTTCGTATCCTCCTTTTATTCCTAATTAGTTAAAAACCCTTCCAGATCATCAAACGTTTCAGGCATCTTGAAATCTTCAAAGGTAAACCCCATCTCCTCGTCGAGATATTCGCCGTTTGCATCAAACTTGGCTAAAATACCACCGTCGATATTGCAGTCAATTAGAACCATAGTCTGTCTGCCTACTGCGCTGCCCTTGTCTTCGTTCGTGATCTGTATCTCAAAATATGTATCCTCGCCCGTATCTTTGTAATTCTGCATCATCTGACGGAAAATCGACGTATTATAATGAAAAGTGGCTGAACCCGTACCCGACCAGCCGCTCGCTTTGTTTCCTTTTCCCGTCTGACCTAAAATCGGAACTTTCGTCTTATTCTTCTCGAAATTGGCTTCAAGATTGATAGCCTGCATAAAGTTATAACGTCTTGTTCCAATGGTAACGTAACACTCGGCAAGAGCCGCAAATACTGCATCTCTGCCTTTCATTCTAACATTTTCACCCATAATAACCTCCTTACTGCACGATCACAGTCATATATAACTGTTCCATAGCGTTTACCGGCGTAACATAATCCGTCACAAGCACGGACTTTTTAAGATCTCCTTGTTCCACCGCAACGTCAGAATCAGAGAAATTCTGAATAGCCCTTATCGTCTGAAGCTGTTCGTGATGTTTGACAATATCGCTCCAAAGACTCACTCTGCCAGCATCGTCGTTAGGAACTTTGCCGAGATACTTCGTATTAAAAAGAACCGCTATATCGTTTCCGATCTGGTCGAGCACTCTTACAGTCTGATTGCTCGAAAAATCAGCCGACTTTTCATCTGAAATATTCGTAAAGGTATTAATATCGGTAAGCACATTAATATCATCGCCCACCTTATGAAACATAAACTTGCCCTCGCCGATAGCCGCTGTCAGCTTAGCCTGAGTGTAGTCTGTATCTATTTCGTATTCGCCGCTGTACGTTGAATTTGTAAGGCTTTTATTAACGGCGCAGCCTGCCTCAGCTCCCGTAACGTAATACACAAGAGAAGTATTTTCATCATCACCGACAAGCCCGTTCTCAACGCTTATAACGCCTTCATAATCCGCCTTTGTATAACGGAATAACACAGTCTGGAATTTAACGCCATCCTCGTCCCTCTTGCGCTTTGTAAAAGCAGTGAACAGGGATTTAATAATATCGTTATCAGACGCGCAGCCCATAGTGTTAAATGAATATGATTCAATCTTATCAAGATAAGTCTGATAATTGGCGTCAGCCGTATCGCCGTCCGTGCCGCCCTCAAGAGGCATTGAAGCCGTAAGCTCAACAGCCGCCGAAGTATTAAACTTAACAAAATCGTTATCTTTAAGATCAGCGAGCGACTTTACCGCCTGCTGCATATCAACGCAGGTCGTATCAAAATATGTACTCACGTCGTAAATCTCGTTTGTTTCAGCCTCATAATTCTCATTCTGCTCGATAACGATACGAATATCATTACCGCGGCTTCCTGTATACTTAGCTGTTGCAAACTTATTCTTCGCTTTTTCTCCTCCGCTGTTCAATCTGTACAAATGAACTGTAAGAGCATTTGCGAACAGCTCGCGCAGAGGCTTTAACGCCTCGTCCGTATAGCTGTGACCGAATATCTTTAAACTGTCCTTCTGAAACTCTCCGTTAGTTACCGTGAAAACCTCGTTATCCGGTCCCCAGTCAAGGATTATCGGCATTGTCGCCGTACCTCTGTCCGAAAGCGTTGCCGACGCTTTGCTCGCCGATACAAAATTAATATAACTGCCCGGCAGAACTTTGTTCTGCACAAGCCACGTTCCTCCTCCAAGAGCCATTACTTAACACCGCCTTTCATAAAGTTTTCGATAGCCTCATCCGCCTCTTTTATCGTATATCTGCGGTCGTCATCAAGAAGGGCGGTCAAAAGATCGCGCCTGTTCTTATACCGCTCAAAGGTCAGCAGCTTTTCCTTTGTAAAATCTGATTCTTCAAATGATTTTACGTCTGATTTGTCCTTTACTTTCACAGACTTCAAATCAGTCTTTGATTCTGATATTTTATCTATTTTTTTCGTCATAATATCATTCTCCTTTTAAAGAAATATCCTTTGCAACATCTTCCATGGCAGGGATCTTATCCTCAGCTTTATATACAAAAAAGTCATAATTCACGAAGAACAGCAAACCCCCATCGGAAAATTCCGATTTCATACCAGTACCCATAGTAGAACTCCCGTCTGCATTTATCCATTCAAGACATGAAAAAAGACGTTCCGCAGCTTTTAAGCATTCTCTATTGTCTTCCTGCGCATCTTCAGGAAAATAATGAATACAAAACACATTCTGCACTAAATACCGTTTATTAAAAAACACTCTGCTTTCTGCGCTGACACAGGATATAAAAAAACAGGGCTTCGCTAAGTCCTGTTTTACCTCGTATGTATAAATACTGTATTCATCACCGAACTCCTCGTTTATGGCGATGTATATAGCTTCCGTTATCTTATCTATCACCGCATACCCTCTCCTATAAACTTCTTTACTTTTTCTCACAAACTTCAGTTCTATACTCTAAATATCCAATTCTAAAATTATCAGCTTCGTCTTAAAAACACCTCCTTCATATCGCACTTCACTGCCAACAAAACCCTGCCGCACATGCGACAGGGTTTTGCCGACCTTCATTACTTTATTTATTACTTGACTTGAAAGTAGAAAATCGTTTCCGCTTGTTTGATTCCATCTCAACTCAATATCATAATATCACTTTAAAAACGAACATATGGAACATTAAGAAAATTTCTTTAAAAATCTTTCTGCTCTCATTCTAACCGCTGCTTCAGTACTATCGCACTTTATCGCAACATCATTCCACGTTAATCCTAATTCATATCTCAATCGCAAAATATTCCTGATTTCAGAATCTTTAACTGAATCAAAAAACTCTTCGATTTTAGCGACAGCCTTCTCATAAGCATATTTCTTATCTATTAATTGCATTTTTATTCTATTAATTTTTTCACAATCAGCGCCTTCTATTTTAAAAGAACGCTTAACGTACGGAAATTCGTCTGATGATCCATATACAATATCTGTTACCGTATTTTTAGACATATCTTTAATCAAATCTTGAAGTCCGTCGATCTCTTTTCTTAATTTGCGAATTTGCTTTAATACTTCCTTGACTTTCGTCATGATTTCCTCCTATGTATAAATTTTTCTGCCGACCTCTATGTATTTTTCAAATCTCGCTGACACACAGAGAATCGTAAATATCTTAATCATGTTTTCTTAACCTGTAATTTCTGCCGCTTCCCTGAGATACGCCGATTATATGCTTTCCGGCTTTCTCAATTATCCTGCCTGCAACAGCTTCGTCTATCGCTTTCAACTGCT
>JAAVYD010000114.1 GCA_022790955.1 Bacillota bacterium | reverse complement strand
TTTAAGACCTAACGAAGATTAAGCAAAGGAGGGACAACAGGTGAAGGGACATAGAAAACTTGGAAGACCTACGGCTCACAGAAAAGCGATGCTGAGAAACCTTACTACTGACCTGCTCAGAGAAGGCAGAATCACTACTACAATCACAAGAGCCAAAGAAGCAAGAAGAACAGCTGAAAAGATGATTACCCTCGGAAAGCGAGGCGATCTTCACGCAAGAAGACAGGCTCTTGCATATATATACGATGAAGATGTTGTAAAAGACCTTTTCGACAACATCGCGCCTAAATATGCTGACAGAAACGGCGGTTATACGAGAATTATAAAACTCGGTAAAAGACAGGGCGATACTGCTGAAATGGTATTCTTAGAATTGGTTTAATTCAGCAGAATTTTATATGAAACAAAAACGGGTATGCGCAGATTTAGTTTGTGTATACCCATTTTTTATAAAATTTAATGATGATTCGATATCAAAAAAATAGTAATATGGCTTTGTCAAAACTATTGAGTTTATGATAGACGAGCTGCCAAAAGTCTTTTATATCCTAACAGCCTGTTTTATGCGAGTTTATAAATTAATATTTTCTGTATGCGAATTACAATTCCTGGCAGTTAAATGCGCTGAAATTAGAACAAGTTCTACAGTAACCGAATTGATCGCACGCCATATTACAGTCGCTTTCATTTATACGGATATTTTTATGTTTGCAGAATGTATAATATTCCTTTGAAGCATCATCGTGATGATATTTGTCAAGATATTGACAGATAAAATAGCTTTTTCCTTCCATATTCATAGTAAATTCCTTTTGTTATTAGTATTCTGCATCTTCTAAGCCGATGGAGTACGTTTCTGAATTTGCAAATACTGCGTCAAAGTCTAATGAATTAATACACGTATATTCCCATACGATTCCTTCTCTCAGACAGTCTGTTTTGCAGCCGCCGGGGCATGTCTGATAAACTACTCACTTCGCGGTGCTTCTGCGTCTTATTGAATCCGTGGTATGTACGATTTTTCCTGCGTATTCTTTCATATTAAACCTCCTGTCAGAATCAAAACTGTTGAAGATAGAAATAAATCAGTATTCAATGATATATATATTATACTGGGAGTATAATATAATTTATAGGTAAATAGAATATATTAAGAAATTAATAAACAGTGAATAAAATTAATAGTAATAGAAAATAATTTGATTAGGGGAGATAGAGAAATCTGTTATTTTGAATAAAATAAGCATTTAAGGTAATATTTTAAATATTAATATTAAAATGTAAGTTTGATAAAGTCAAGCTAATTTAGCCTTGCAAATTGAAAATGATGATAAATTATGCATAATTATAACAATAAATACAAAATTTTAGCGTATTGATAGAAATAACTTATGATTAATAATAAAAAATTATAAATAATATTGCCGGATGGTATAGACAACGGCAGTTTTATCTTGTATAATGCAATATGTTCAATCAGGAATGTATGATTGAACATATGCTTTAATACAGTTGAAAATTTATAATTGTGTTAAAGGTGAGTAATATAGAATGGGATTCTTAGGGTCGAAGAATATTTTGCCATTCAAAGCAACGGGACGTGTTTGAAACTACATTTTGCATAAGTAAGAAATATCGTTTTGATATTGATAAATTAAAAGAATAACAAAAATAAGATTATAAGAGGATGATATTGATTAGCTGAGATAGAACAATTTCCTTACCATATTACCTGACAGGGCGGCCCTAATATGGTGTTTATTTATGAGCGGTTTGTATCATCTTTTTATTATTAGCCGGCACGCCTGACTTTGATAGTTAAGCCAGGCGTTATGTAAAATAATCAGTGCGTAATCTTTATATAATTTTCAAAGATACTTACAAAGTTTTTAAGAACATCGTTTTCATTATTGGATTTATAATAAATTCCATACGAAAGCAGCGGAGAGTTTTCTATTTTAATCTGAGAAACTCCATTCCACCAAGGAACTATGAATTCCGGAAGGATCGCCATGCCGAATCCGGCGTTTGCGAGTATCATAGCTTCGTTAGGAGAATCACATGAATGTATATCTATGGGATTCCGGTTTTCTGAAAGCAATACCTGTATTTGCGAGAGTCCGGGTATGGCGTAAGATTGATTATGAAATATCAGTTTTTCGTTCTTTAGTTCTTCCATAGAAATGGTTTCTTTAAGCGCCAGTCGGTTATCGTCGCGGCATACGCATACGAGGGGCGATTTTATTAGTTCTTTATATATTATAGAACTGTTTTTGGCTCTGTCGTCTTCAATGCTGAGTACTATGTCTACCGTATCGTCTTCTATAAAATGGTAAAGCTGCCGCCAGGGAATTATCTGCAAATTAGGATGCACGTTAGGATAAAGACTTGCAAGTTCGCGCAGCGCATAGGGAAGGACTTTTACCTGTGAGAAACGAAAGATACCGATATTCAGCGTTGTTATTTCCGTGCGAGATGGATTTGCAAAGCGATTGACTGCAGTTTCATATATAGACATGATAGCTTTAGCATCATTAATAAAAGAAACGCCTTCAGGCGTAAGCTCTACAAATCTCGTGGAACGATGAAACAGTTTTACGTTAAGCTCAGATTCTAAAGATTGAATCTGATGAGTAACAGTAGGTTGAGTGACATTTAGTTGTTCCGCAGTCCTTGCGAAGCTGAGAGATTCCGCTACAGAAATAAAACATGATAATTGAATAGTATTCACAACTAAATTCCTCCTTTCAAATTTTATTAACGTAATATACTGTTTGAATAATAGCACTTTTATGTTGTATTTTCAATACTTGCGGACAGTTTGGAAAGTAAATTAAGGAATAAAATTTTTAATATGTGAGAAGTGAAAGTGAATAAAGAGCGGTAATGCGGTCATTTGGCAATGTTAAATTATTACTTGACTTTCGTGCGGCAGAGTAGTATATTAAAAACAAGTTAAATTAATGGAGGTATTTCCAGATGACTAAGACATTAGGATACAGCTTTTATTTTGGTAACTTTAGAAGCCTGTTTAGATACTTTGCAGGCTATTTTTGCTTACCTAAAATCGAATAAAAGCCAAACCGAGCAGACGAGGTCATTGGAATCATCATTTTAACTATATAAATGCAATAAGAATCGCCATTCGGGATAATTCGGATGGCGATATTTATTTTTGAAGCCCTAACGGGATTTGCGAAGCAAGTCGTCGGCAGGTTTCATGCGAAGATATCCTGAAGCGGAGCGAGGAAAGGAATCGACCGCGGAAGTCCTAACGGGATTTGCGGGGAAAATTAATATGATTTATATTGATAATATGAGGAGGTTTTAGTATGGTATTGATTTTAAAAGATGGAACGAGCGACAGCAATATAATGGAATTAGTAGAATATCTGGACGCTTATAACGTGTCCGTTTCGGTAACAAAGGGAGAACATACTACGATATTATGTTTGGTAGGCGATACGAGTTCCGTATCCCAGGAGTCTGTTCAGTCTTTTTCTTTTGTTGAGGACATAAGAAGGATACAGGAACCGTACAAGGCTGCAAATAAAAAATCGCATCCTGAGCCAACCGTGGTGGATATAAACGGCGTGAAGATAGGCGGCGGGAATTTTCAGGTTATAGCGGGTCCGTGTTCAGTGGAGTCTGAGGAACAGATAATAGAAGTGGCAAAGGCTGTGAAAGCGTCCGGAGCAACGTTGATGAGAGGCGGAGCGTTTAAGCCGAGAACATCGCCGTATGCTTTCCAGGGACTCAGGGCAGAAGGCATTGAACTGCTGCTGGAAGCTAAAAAGGAAACGGGAATGCCTATCGTTACCGAAATTATGAGCGCAGCTCATCTGCCGCTGTTTGATCATGTAGATGTGATACAGGTAGGCGCGAGAAATATGCAGAATTTTGAACTGCTTAAAGTGCTTGGAAAGCAGGATAAACCTATTCTTCTGAAAAGAGGTCTTGCGAACACTATCGAAGAATGGCTCATGAGCGCGGAATATATAATGTCCGGAGGCAATAAGAATATTATACTTTGCGAGCGCGGCATAAGATCATTTGAAACTGCTACAAGAAATACGCTGGATCTGTCTGCTGTAACCGTGCTGAAGGAAAAGACGCATCTTCCTGTAATAGTAGATCCAAGTCATGCTACGGGGATTGTGCAGTATGTAGAACCGTTATCTTTGGCGGCTATCGCGGCGGGAGCGGACGGTCTTATAATCGAAGTCCATAATAATCCGCAGAAAGCTCTTTGCGACGGTCCTCAGTCATTGACACCGGAACAGTTTGATAATACAATGAAAAAGATAAAAAAATTAAGACGCTTTATGGAAACGGAAATCTAAGCGTAAGGTTAATACACGGGCAGATAACGGAAATTGCAGGAGTTTATTCGGGAAGGATCATTATATGGAACCTAAGGAAGAAAATAATACGGTCAGAAGTGTTTTAGTAAATGCAGGGCATGGCTATAATGTTAAAATCGGCAGCGGCTTAATTAACGATATAGGAAATATGGTAAACGATGTTTTAAATGCCGACAGGCTTGCCGTATTCATAGATTCCGAAGTAGACAGGCTGTACGGCGACAGGCTCGAAGGGAATCTTGCAAGCGCGGGATTTCAGACATGCAGATTTGTATTTCCGGCAGGAGAGGCATCCAAAAATATCAAAACGGTTGTTGATTTTATAGATTTTATGTCTGAAAATCATATAACGCGAAAAGACGCCGTGGTGGCGGCAGGCGGAGGAGTTGCCGGTGATATGGGCGGCTTTGCGGCAGCGATATACCTGCGGGGCATTAAGTTCATCCAGGTTCCTACGACCCTGCTGTCCGCTGTTGATTCTTCCGTAGGCGGTAAGACGGGCGTGGATACGTCGGCAGGTAAAAATCTTACGGGGGCTTTCTGGCAGCCTTCTTTGGTCGTGTGCGATACGGATCTGCTAAAAACAAATTCAAAAGATCTGATTCTGGATGGAACAGCCGAGATTATTAAAACTGCAGCAATTTCTGATAAAAAATTGTTTAATTATATAAAAAGAACAGAAATTTCCGAAAATTTAGCCGAAATTATAGAACAATGTGTTAAAATTAAAGGCAGAGTTGTTGAAGCCGATGAAAAAGAAGCAGGATTGCGAAAGATCTTAAATTTCGGTCATACTATGGGACACGCAATAGAAATGTATTCTGATTTCGGAATTAGTCATGGAAAGGCAGTGGCTATAGGAATGCTTATAGTCACTAAAGCATTTGAATTTCATGGTCTGACTGCGTATGGAGTTTTCAACGAGCTTAACGATTTGATTTCCGCTAAAGGATTCCAAACAGAAACAAAAGCGCCTGTAAATGAATTATGTCGTTTGGCAATGTCAGATAAAAAAACTTCAGGCGACAATATAGATTTAGTATATCTTAAAGAAATCGGAGAAGCCGGAATTTACAGCGTGAAGTTAAAAGACCTTTATAATTTTATTAGTTGCTGAAATGATAAGAATTTATATAAATATTAATTGTACAGATAAGCTGATGCTTTGCCAAGGATTTTGTATCTGAAAAAAGTCTGTTCGCAGTCAGCTATAAATTAAGATAAAATATGTCATTATGATCTTAGGAGAAGCAAATGGATTTAAAAGTATATCCAGCTAAACTAAAAGGAACTGTAAAAGCTCCGCCGTCTAAATCCATGGCGCACAGAGCGCTTATCTGCGCGGCTTTGGCAGAGGGCGAGTCTATAATCCACGGAATCTCAGATTCAAAGGATATGGAAGCGACTATCGGCTGCATGAAAGCTATTGGCGCGGATATAGTAAGATGTGAGGATGAGAACGATGTACGTATACGCGGTATTTTCAGCGATGGTATAAATGTCGGCAAAACGGCAGGAACGAGCGGCAGGCGTATTCTCGACTGCATAGAAAGTGGTTCCACTCTCAGATTTATCCTGCCTGTTGCGGCGGCTCTCGGAGTGAGCGCCGATTTTACAGGAACGGGCAAGCTGCCGGAGCGTCCGATGACGCCTCTTGCAGATGAAATGAAGAAAAAAGGCGTGACATTTCTGCCGGATGACAGAGATCTGCTGCCGTTTACGATAGAAGGAAAGCTCCAGCCAGGCGTTTATGATATTTTAGGGAATATAAGTTCTCAATATATTTCAGGGCTGATATTTGCGCTGCCGCTGCTTGAGGGTGACAGCAGGATAAATATAATCGGAGGATTGGAATCTGCAGGCTATGTGAATCTGACCTTGCAGATGGTTAAGGATTTCGGGATAACGATAGAAAAGACGGACAGCGGTTTTTTTATTCCGGGAAGTCAGAAATACAAGGCTCGCGAATGCGAAGTTGAGGGGGATTATTCAAATGCAGCATTTTGGCTGGTTGCTGCTGCGTGCGGTTCAGAGCTTGATGTTACAGGACTCAGAGAGGACAGCGCGCAGGGCGACAGAAAGGCTGCGGATATATTAAAAAGAGCGGGAGCCGGTTCGGTCATGAAAGGCATAGATGTCGACTGCCGGGATATTCCCGATATCGTTCCGATACTTTCCGTCGGAGCATGCGCCGCCCAGGGCGTTACCAGATTTCTCGACGCCGGGCGTCTGCGTATAAAAGAGAGCGACAGACTTGCCGCTATGGCGGATTGTCTTAGCAGGCTCGGAGCAAAGGTGGAAGAAAGAAAGGATGAATTGATCGTTTACGGAGGAGAAACCGGCAAAGGCAGCCCGAATACGCTGAAAGGGGGCTGCGAGGTAAGCGGATACAACGATCACAGGATAGTCATGTCTATGGCGATAGCGGCGCTGATCTGCCGGGAGCCTGTTATAATTAAAGGCGCTGAAGCAGTGGCGAAAAGTTACCCGAATTTCTTTGAAGAATACAGACGGCTTGGAGGTATAGCAGATGTCATCACAGATAGGTAAAAAGCTAAGGATATCCGTTTTCGGCGAGTCCCATGGAAACGGTATAGGAGCCGTAATAGACGGTTTTCCTGCGGGAGTCGTAGTTAATACAAAGGAATTAATGAATTTTATGGCAAGGCGCGCGCCGGGCCGCGATAAAACGTCTACTCAGAGAAGAGAAAACGATCTGCCTACGGTGCTTTCCGGAATACAGGGTAATATTACCTGCGGTACGCCCATTGCTGCCGTTATCAAAAATAGCGATCAGCAGTCCGGTGATTACAGAAATATAGCGGCTGTGGCACGTCCGGGTCATGCGGATTATACAGGATATCTTCGATATCAGGGATTTAACGATATAAGAGGCGGCGGACATTTTTCCGCAAGACTTACCGCTCCTTTGGCTTTTGCAGGAGGATTGTGCAGGCAGTATCTCGCTCAGAAGGATATTTACATAGGCGCTCACCTCAAATCGGTGGGAAGCGTCCATGACGATGCTTTTAATGATCTTGATATTTCTGAAAGCATACTCAGAGATATAGGTGAAAAGAATTTTCCTGTGCTTAACGAGGAAAGCGAAGAAAAAATGCGTGAAGTAATCGAGAAGGCTCGGTCAGAAGGAGATTCCGTGGGCGGTGTTGTCGAGGTAGCCGTTTCCGGAATGCCTGCAGGCATAGGTTCGCCTATATTCGATACTGTCGAGGGTAGGTTGGCTTATGGTTATTATGGTATACCAGCGGTGAAGGGCGTAGAATTTGGCGCAGGCTTCGGCGCGACCCTTCTTAAGGGAAGCGAAAATAACGATGAATTTTACGTAGATAACGATGGCGCGATAAAGACAAAGACTAATAATCACGGGGGTATTCTCGGCGGTATTTCTTCCGGTATGCCGATTATTGCTCGTATAGCATTTAAGCCGACTCCATCCATAAGCAAACCTCAGCATAGTGTAAATTACAGAAAGAATACCAATACTGAGATGGTCGTAAAGGGTCGCCATGATCCATGCGTGGCTGTCAGAGCTGTTCCTGTGGTGGAAGCGATGACCGCAATAGTCATAATGGACATGCTTCTTGAGCAGGAGGGCGAGTAGATGAATCTGGAGGATATAAGGCGGCAGATAGACGATGTGGACAGCGAGATGATACAGTTGTTCTGCAGGCGCATGGAGCTCGTAAAGGGCGTGGCGGAGTATAAGATAGAAAACGGACTGCCGGTTTTAAGACCGGAGCGGGAAAACGAGATATTAAGCCGCGTGAGCAGACAGGCAGGCGATGAATTCGGCGGTTATGCAGAGGATTTATTCAAATGTATAATGCGGGTGAGCAGAGAAATGCAGCAGAAGATAATAGACGGACGCGAAAGCGCGCAGAAATAAGAATTTAAAGAGCATAGATAAAGCATTAAAATAATATAGAAATAAATGATAATTCTTTTTATTGAAAAAAACTTGAGTTCGTGCTAATATGAACATATAAAAAAGGATTATCGCTTTTGCACGGCGATCAGTCCTAAAGGTGTTTTAGTAACGGTCGCCTTACTGAAAATTCAGTCAGACGACCGTATTATTTTTCGCGTGTTTTAATTCTTACACACAGATCAATAATCTGTACGATCAAAATTCCAAATGTAAGAACATCCGAAATAGTAATCATATGTATCGCCTCCTTTTCAGGAAGTGACCGACCGCTGAAGCCCTAACCCAATTTGCGAAGCAAATTGCAGGCAGGTCTCAACAGAAGAATTGCACTGCGGCTAAAGCCGCGCAATTCAAGTATGTGTTCTGCGCGCCGTATCAAAGATACGGGCAGAGCATCAATGCAAGAAATTCCTAAATCTTTGATTTGGTGAATTTTACTGCCGAAGCGATAATTTCTGCTTAATTTACCACATAAAACATTCAATTACTATTGTGCTATCACAAAATATTTGCTCGGTGCATATTATTTAAACATCTCCGGAGGATTATATGGATAATATTATCCGTACAGAAAATTTAAACTACGAGTATGAAGGATTCGATAACGATTCTTTGACTATAACGGCGTTAAATGATATTAATTTAGAAATAAAAAAGGGATCGTTTACTGCAGTTCTTGGTAAGAACGGTTCGGGGAAGTCGACTCTGGCAAAGAATATAAACGGTCTGCTGCTCCCTACCAAGGGCGTTATATATGTAAACGATATGGATACTGCTGACGACGGACTGATATGGGAAATACGTAAAACGGCGGGAATGGTTTTTCAGAATCCGGATAATCAGATAGTGGCGGCAATAGTCGAGGACGACGTTGCGTTCGGTCCTGAAAATATAGGAATTCCCGCAGAGGAGATAAGATCGCGGATAGACGATGCGATGAAAAGTACCGGAATTTATGAAGTCAGGCACAAGGCTCCGGGTCTGCTGTCCGGCGGTCAGAAGCAGAGAGTCGCCATAGCGGGCGTGCTTGCCATGAAGCCGGAATGTATTATCTTTGATGAACCGACTGCGATGCTCGATCCGAAAGGCAGGGCTGAAGTAAGAGATATTATAAAAAGGCTTCATCAGGAGGGAATCACGGTTCTGTTAATAACCCATTTTATGGAAGAAGCGGCGGGAGCCGACCGCACTATTATAATGAATAATGGAAATATAATTTCTGACGGAACTCCGGCAGAAATTTTTTCAAATACAGAGTTAATAGAAATGGCGGGGCTTGATGTGCCTGCTGCTGTAAAGATCAGGAATAAATTAAGACTGCGAGGTTTTGATATTCCGGATAATATTATAGATATGGAAGGATTGGCGGATTTTTTATGCGGAATGAAGCATGAGAGAAAAGAAAACGGCAGGTTGAGTGAAACGATTGATATATCAGCAGCGAATTCGTCAGGGCTCGGCGTTAATGAATCCGACGGCTCAAGCGAAAAGCAGTCTGAAAATTGCGGCGGACTGAGTATAGTTGTAGAACATTTATCATGCGTTTATAATAAAGGTTTGTCGGACGAAACCGTGGCGCTTGACGATGTGAGCTTTAATATAAAAGCCGGCGAGTTCGTCGGGCTGATAGGGCATACGGGTTCGGGCAAGTCAACATTAATACAACACATAAACGGACTGATAAAAGCAGATTCGGGGCGAATATTCGCTGGCGATATGGAAGTTACAGCGGAGAAGGTTTCTATGAAGGAAGTGAGAAGGCGCGTTGGGATAGTCTTTCAGTATCCGGAATATCAGCTTTTTGAAGAAAACGTAGAACTTGATGTGGCGTTCGGGCCTAAGAATCTGGAACTCAGCAAAGAGGAGATCGACAGCCGCGTGAGGACAGCTATCCGGCAGGCAGGGCTTGATTTTGACGAAATTGCGAAGCGTTCGCCTTTTGAATTATCCGGCGGGCAGAAGCGCAAAGCCGCTATCGCGGGAGTCATAGCAATGAAGCCCGAAGTGCTTATTCTCGACGAGCCGGCGGCGGGTCTTGACCCGCAGTCGCACAAAGAAATTTTGAGCATGATAAGGAATCTTCACAATGAAACAGGCTGTACAGTAATACTCGTTTCACATAATATGAATGATGTAGTACAGTTCTGCGATAAAGTTCTCGTTATGAATCGCGGAAAACTGATGCTTTCCGGGAGTCCGGCAGAAATTTTCCGGAGGGATAGTTTGCTTAAAGATTCAGGACTTGGGCTTCCCGATCCGGGAGAACTTATATATATTATGAAAAAAAGAGGCGCTGATATCAAAGGCGCTCTTACCAATGAACAGGCGGCAAAGGCCATTGAAGATTATTTAAGAAGTGACTTATGATAAGAGATATTACGCTGGGACAATATTATACGGGTAAATCGGTAGTTCACAGGCTCGATCCAAGATTGAAAATCATAGGGACGTTTGTATATCTTATAATGCTTTTTTTTATAAAGGATTTTATCGGGTATGCGGCGGTCGCGGTCTGCCTGGCGGCTGTCACAGCTGCATCCAGGGTGCCGGTTAAATTTATAATAAAAGGCATGAAGCCTATTTTATTTATATTGATATTTACATTCATTATAAATATATTTTTATATGATGGAACGATTCTGTGGCAATGGAAATTTTTAACTATAACGGACGAAGGCATACATCAGGCAGTTTTTATCGCAGTCAGGCTGATACTGCTAATTTTTGGAACGTCGCTTTTAACGTATACGACTAAACCTATGGAGCTTACCGATGGCTTTGAAGCTATCTTGCGACCTCTGTCGAGATTTGGCGTGCCTTCCCACGAGATCGCCACCATGATGTCGATAGCGCTGAGATTCATTCCAACGCTGCTGCTTGAGGCGGATAAGATTATGAAAGCTCAGCAGGCGAGGGGCGCTGATTTTGAAAGCGGGAATTTGGTGCGGCGCGCAAAAAGCATGATACCGCTGCTGGTTCCGTTATTTATAAGCGCTTTTCGCATAGCTCAGGATTTGGCTTCGGCTATGGAAGCGAGATGTTATCGCGGCGGCGAGGGCAGAACAAGACTGCATCCCATGAAGTATCATATGCGGGATGCGGTAGGATACGTTATTTTAACAGCATTCGCTGTATTTATATTTGTTCAGTCGAGAGGAATCCTGCCGATTCCTATGATATGGGCGAGATAGATCATTAATATAAATATTTAGAGGATCGGAGAAAACAGATGCGGCAGAGAAGATTAAAGGATTTGGACAGGAAGCTGGAGGCTTATTCCGGAGGGATTAAGATCAACCCAAAGGCTGTGAAAGGAAGCTGGCAGGAGTTTTTTGAAAAACGGCAGCCTGTTTATATGGAGCTGGGAAGCGGCAAAGGACAGTTTATTTTAAAAATGGCTGAAGAATATCCCGAACGTAATTTTATAGCGGCAGAGGGAAACCGCAGCGTTATGCTGAGGGCTCTGCAGAAGGCGGAGAGAATGTTTGCAAAGGAAAGCGCAGGGCACTGCAGCAAAGCGGGAAAACCAGAAAGCGAAGAAATTTTAAAAAACGACGGTGATACAGTTAAGGAATCGGCAGGTTCAACAGTGTTATTTTCTGTGGGAGAGAAAGCGGCATTGGCGGCGGATAATTATGATGCCGGGCTTTGGGCGACATCTTCCGAAGATTGTATTTTTAAGGTTGCTCCGAATCTGATATTTGCAAATATGTATCTGCGTTCGGTAGAGGATTGTTTTTCAGCAGGCGAGCTGTCGGGAATTTATTTGAATTTCAGCGATCCATGGCCGAAAAAAAGATGCGCGAAGCGCAGACTTACTCATAAAAGGTATCTGGAAGGATATAAAACCGTTTTAAAACATGATTGTTGCCTTGAGTTTAAAACGGATAATGAGGATTTATTCAGGTTTTCTATAGATGAGTTTAAGGATTTCGGGCTTGAGAAACTGGAATATACCGAGGATCTGCATGGCAGCGATACAGGTTATAGATCGGCGGAATTTATGACGGAATATGAAGAAAAATTTTCATCAAAAGGTAATCCGATTTATTACTGTAAAGTCAGATTTTCTGAGCAGTTAAAGGTTGTTGATTAGTTTATAAGTATAATGATAACATATATTTAATCGTGAAATATTGTTTAAATTAGTTGTTTTAATATTAAATTTATTATTTAATGACAGATCATAAAGATAAGATTTTGTGTATATTAATGGTAAATTCAGATATAAGGAAGTTTTATAAGATGGAATATGTAAAACTAATTTATATAGGTTATTAATTGAAAATTATACTGAATTAATGTCTGATATGGCAAAATAAAGAAAGAATTAAAAAGATAACTTAGAAATATGAATCCAAAGGAGTAAAGGCAAAGTCTTGGATTGGCGGATTAACCAGTCAAATACTTTGCCTTGTAATTTCAGTTTCATTTATGTTTCAGCAAATTCAGGAGCGTCCTCTCTTTTGGAGCTGGACTGCAAATATATTTTGTAATATCTTCTCCTGATCTTTTTCCGTCAGCTCTAAAAACTTACATCCGTATTCAAATTTTTGATTATTTTTTTCTATAATACGCAGCACCTGGCAATACATAGCAGATTCAGGAGCGTCTTCCATCAGTTTGACTTTTAGTAAAAATTGGTCGCCTTCGTGATATTTATATTCTGAACGGATGCGGGCTCCGCCTACGCTGATGTTCAGCATCTTACAGGGTTTTTCGCCCATCGTCAGTCCGCTGAATGTCGTGGCGGTAGCATCAAGGTCGGTATTCAGGCGGAAAAAAGCGCGGTCATTTCCAGTACGGGAAACGGTTAATTCTTCAACTTTCCATATATTTTTGGAGTCAGGCGTAATGACGCCCTCCATATAAACAGCTTTTTGGCTGCGGTCGTTATATCCGCGAATCTGGACGTGGAGAGGTTCTTCCTGCTGGGGAAGCTCCATTTCAGAATATTGATGAAGCTCTGCTTTGTTTTCGCGCAGTCCCAGCAACTTTGCTACAAAAAGCAGATTTTCTTTATCTGTCATTACTTCTACACGCATACCGGAATAAATCTCGATGTCCGTTGTTTCGGTCGCCTCTTTATTTTGAGGCAGTTGATCTTTAGATTTTTTTCCAAATAGATTTAATAAACTCACAATATACCTCCTATTTTAAACTTTTATTATTCATAAAGCAGATATTATTTTCCACAATTGTTTCCTTCGCTTGTTTTATCGAGCAACTATGTTTCTCGGTAAATCTGTCGAATATTAAAGAAGGTTGTTATTATATAGAATAAATTATGTAAATAAATATTTACTTGCTTATTTTTAAAACACACCTGTTATAACGGTACGTTTGTTATTTTCGTCGTTTCCTTTTAAATTTATCCGGCTTCATATATCCGCTTAAACCGGTGGTAAGCAGCTGAAATATTGTATCCTCGGTTTCCTGATTATTGGGAAGAGTGCCTTCAACTACATATTTTGCATACATCACTGTGGATGTCAGGACATGAAGCCATAACAGATCCTGATTGATTCGATTTAGGCTGGGAAAAACTTTTTTAAAAGCGTGAACCATTCCGATAAATGTTTTAAAATAGGTTACATCCCGGCTCTTATCGTATTTAGGGAAGAAAGCGCTGTCCCGGAACCGATGATAGAAAACGGTTTCATCTGGATGCGACGTCCAAAATCGGAAATATGGCAGCCAAAGTCCTTTGACCGCACCCATAGGATCGGTGATCATGGATAACGGATTGAATTTCAGATGTTCGAAGATTTGTGCTGCTTGTTTGTCTACATAGGTGAAGCATTCCACCAGAAGCTGTTCCTTACCGTCGAAGTGTCGGTAAATAGCTCCCGGAGAAATTCCAGCCAGCTCGCTGACATTCTGAATGCGCACACCTTCCATGCCATATTGGCGTACGGCTTTCATTGTTGCGAAAATGATTCGCGTCTTGGTGTCATCCAGAATAATCACTTCCTTACTGTAATCATCACTTGTGCTACTTTCTACTTGAACGTAAATTATACATTAATATATTCTTTCTGACAATACTTTTTAGCATATAAAGTATTGTTTCAGCTAACAAGACTATGCCTGCGGCAGTTCGATTTTGAGCCTGTTTGGGGCTTACTTCTTTTATTTAAACTTGATAAAAATATTAATGCAGCGCAATATCCTATGTTGGTTTGCGTTATTATTAGTGAGAGGATCAGGAGGGAGGTGCAAAAGTGACAGATTATGAAATTATCAATCTTTACAATGAACGGAATCAGGAAGCTGTTTCCGCCACTCAGCAGAAGTATGGAGCATACTGCATGAAGATTGCTGTTAATATATTATCAAACAGGCAGGATTCTGAGGAGTGCGTAAACGATACGTATCTGCGGGCATGGAATTCTATTCCTCCTCAATTTCCTGAGATATTAAAAGCATTTCTGGGAAAGATAACGAGAAATCTTTCGATAGATGTGATGAGGAAACGGAAAAGCAGAAAACGGGGAGCGGGAGAGATTGAGCTGATCTTTGAAGAATTGGAGGAATGTATTTCCGGAGAAGACCAGATAGAAAATGCCGTCATGCAGGCTGAGATAGTTGAGGCTATTAATGAATTTCTGGCGGGGCTGCCTTATGAGCAGAGAAAGCTGTTTGTAAAACGGTACTGGTACGCGGAATCTTTGGCGTCGGCAGCGGCGAGTTTGGGAATGTCCGAGAGCAAGGCTGCATCGGCTTTATTCCGTATGAGAAAACGGTTAAGGGGTCATTTTAATGAAAGGGGGATCAGCATATGACAGGCGAAAAGTTATTTGAGAGTATCGGCGGTATAGACGATAGGTACATAGAGGAAGCTGCCGAAGAAAATATAGAGCAGGCGAAGGTTAATAACTCTGAAGCCGAAAGTCAGGCGGAGAAAAACGCTGCGGAGTCCATGAATGCAGGAAAAATTGCGAGCGGAGATTCGGTATGTTCGGAAAACATCAATATTAATATTGATGAAAAAAGCCTGGGAAAAGCGGACGGGATAAAATCCGTGATGGGTAAAAAAGCACGTACGTCAAGGCTGGCTAATATCGCAGCTTGTTTAGTTTGTCTTATATTCGCGGCTTCTATCGGTATATTTTCTATTTTTGAAAACGGAGCGGGCGAGATAAATGAAAATGGTTATTCTTTTATGAAAAACGGCTCGTATGATTATCTGTTTGCTGACGGTGCGGATCAAGCTGCGATAATGTTTTCTCAGTTTGGAGAAGACAGCGACGGTTCCGATTATAAAACGTCGGATTCTATCGCCGAGTGTCCTTATGAGTACAGTCGCTCGTTTGATGAAAAGAGAAAGAAGCTGGAATCCGAGAAAAAAATCCCGATTCTTGAGGATTATCAGAAGTTTTTTGGTACGGCGGCTTACCTTGAGGACGATAGTATGTACAGCGTAACGCTGAACTGGTGGAGCGGAAGCACGAGCGAGCAGCAGTCTAATATAGAGCTTATGGCTGCTTATCATGAAATAGAAGATATTAATTGCTGCGTTGCTGAGATGCGGGACGAAAACGGAAATATAATTAAGCCGAAAGAAACTGTCGTGAACGGCATTACCATTAAAAGCGAAGGCGGAAACGGGCTGCCCCGCTCGCTGAGTTTTTATAAAGACGGCATATGGTACAGACTCAGCTCCGCCGACGATTCAAACGACGATCTGGGAAAAGTCCTCGACTGGGTTTGGAATAATGGTATTGATTTTAAAAACGCGTTTGCTGCAGAAAACGGAGATAAAATGGAATATGACAGTTTTAAAGCAGAAGGCGTTGAGGAATACTATAATTGGCGGACCGTGAAAAGCAGCGAGTTTTATGATGAAATCCCCATAAATTTCAAAGTATGCATGCCGAAGTTTAACGAACTCGGCTGGAAACCGATTAAATGCGATATCACGTTGAAAAACGGCGAGCCGGATGCTGTGGAATGTACTTATGAATATGGCAAAGATCAGCGGACTATTTGGACGGTTCGCAGGATTGACAGTTCTGCTGATGAACTGGAAGCTGACAAGTATGCAGAATTGGGCGAGCTGAGAGAGCTTATGTTTTACGGTGCAAAGCAGAACGGAAAGATTACGTCGGGATATGAAAGGCTTGCAAAGGCTGTGACGGGTGATGGCGGAATTGTAGTCGGATTTTCCATAGGCAAAGACGACGGATATTGTTTTGCTGAGGACAGAACGGAAGCCGACTGGAAGGATAGCTTTAAATCTACGGAAGGTATGGAAGTTCATGAAGGAGATTCCGATTACAGACCGAACTGTTATTATTACGTAACCCTTACTACTGGCAGACTTACAACGGAGCAGATATGGCAGGCAATGGAAACAGTTTATTCAAACTGGAAATAAGGGTATATAAATAAATTTTACATGGTAAAAACAGGAGTATATTTTGGCGGCTCTGTTTCTGTCTTAATAAAAAATAAATATGTTAAACAAAAAACCGGAAAAATTCTCCGGTTTTTTGCTGTTTCACGAACTATATTGCAAAACCCGCGATTGTAAATATTAGCATTAACATGTATAATATTTATAAGCATTGATATTAAATTTCTGCGAAACTTAATTCGGAGTCAGAAAGTCCGAAAAAATATGTTTATATCATGAACATGTCGCAGAGATGTTGCGAGATGCTGAATATATTAAAAATTTATAGTTGCAGGAGAAAAATAAAATATGGCAGATTATATTGAAGGTATCAGAGTAGCCGCCTACGGGCTTGGAACAACTCTGACAGTCACGGCAGGGGCTTTGATTATCGGTTTGGTTATAGGGCTTTTGATCGCTCTTGGCAAAATGTCCAAATTTAAGATTTTAAGATGGCCGGCGTCGGTATACGTTGAAATTGTCAGAGGAACGCCTCTTTTTGTACAGATCCTCATATTGGCGTACGGGCTTCCGTATTTAATAAAAGACATTACCAATGGAGCGGTAACTTTTAACTGGTCGCCGATAGTGATAGCGGGAGTTATCGCCTGCGGACTGAACAGCGGAGCATATCTTGCGGAAATAATAAGAAGCGGAATACAGGCTGTAAATAAAGGTCAGACGGAAGCCGCTCGTTCGCTCGGCATGTCTCATATTCAGAATATGAGATATATCATACTGCCTCAGGCGTTTAAAGTTATACTTCCGGCTATGGCAAACGAATTTGTAACGCTTATTAAGGAAACATCGATCCTTTCATATATAGGAATAGTAGAAATTACAAGGGAAGGCATACTTTGGGCATCCAGGGCATTTAAGTTTTTCCCTGCGTACATAGGAGTAGCTGTCGTTTATCTGTGCCTGACGATTCCGTTGTCGAGGGTCGTAGCATATCTCGAAAAACGTATGTCGAATTCAAATGCGATTCCAAAACATAAAAAGAGAAAGGCAGGTATTTGATAATGATAGAGATAAAAAATCTTGAAAAGCGTTTCGGAGAAGTAGAGGTGCTTAAAGGGATAACGGAAACGATCCACGATAATGAAGTAGTGTGCGTTATCGGACCTTCAGGGTCTGGCAAGAGTACATTTTTAAGATGTCTTAACAGACTTGAAGAACCTACCGAAGGCGAGATTTATTTAGATGGAAAACTTATTGAGGAGAAAACCATAAATGAAACGAGAACCCATATGGGAATGGTTTTTCAGCAGTTTAATCTGTTTCCTCATAAATCAGTATTGGAAAATATAATGCTTGCGCCTATGAAAGTTAAAAATATAGGCAGAGAAGAAGCCGAAAAGACTGCCAGAGAGCTGCTCGTTAAGGTAGGACTTTCGGATAAGGCAGATTATTATCCGTCGGAGCTGTCCGGCGGTCAGCAGCAGCGTGTAGCGATAGCGAGAGCCCTCGCTATGCAGCCTGGTGTTATGTTATTCGATGAGCCTACGTCGGCGCTTGATCCGGAAATGGTGGGCGAAGTTTTAGAGGTAATGAAGGAGCTTGCGGAAAACGGTATGACTATGGTAATCGTGACCCATGAAATGGGATTTGCCAGGGAAGCGGCGGATCGTGTATTTTTTATGGATCAGGGTTACGTCATGGAACAGGGCACTCCGGATCAGATTTTTAATAATCCTCAGAACGAAAGAACAAAGAGCTTTTTAAGTAAGGTTTTGTAGATAATTATGTGTGTTATCCGTCGGGAAAGTTAAAGCGTGCTTTACCGCAATTTTAACTGCGCGATGGATTATATTAATATTACAATACGATATAGTTAAATCACTAATAGAGAAAGTGTGAAGGGTATGAAAATTAAATTTTGCGGAGCTTCTGAGGGAGTAACTGGTTCCTGTCATATGATTACGACGGATTCATGCAGATTTTTGCTGGATTGCGGTATGTTTCAGGGGAATAAAGCCAACGAAAGGAAAAACAGGGATCCGTTTCCGTTTGAGCCTGAAGATATTGATTTTGTAGTACTCAGTCATGCACATATAGATCATTGCGGCAGGCTGCCGCTGCTGGTAAAGCGAGGTTTCAGAGGTCCTATTTACTGTACTTTTGCTACGGCGGATCTGGTAGACGTTATGCTGAGAGACAGCGCATATATTCAGGAAAGGGAAACAGAATATGAGAATAAGAAGGCGGAACGTCTGGGACGTCCTACCATAGAGCCGATTTATGATATTGAAGATGTTGAAAGAACGCTGCGCCTTGTAAGCCCGATTTTATACGGAATAGAAAAAGAGCTTGCAGAGGGAGTCCGCGTAAAATTTACGGAAGCAGGTCATATTCTCGGATCGTGCGCCGTGGAATTGTGGATAAAAGACAGAAAGTTGGTGTTCAGCGGAGATATAGGCGTGCATAATAAACCTCTCCTTAGAGATCCTCAGCTTATAAAAGACGCTGATACCGTAATAATGGAAACGACGTACGGAAACAGACTTCATCCTAAGAGCAGCGAGAGTTTAAAGCAGCTTGCGGGAATAATTACAAAGACGATAAGAAGGGGAGGAACCGTTATAATTCCGGCTTTCGCAGTGGGCAGAACTCAGGAGATAATTTATCATATAAATCAGTTATTTATGAATGATAAAGAATTTGCTGAACAGATGAAAGACATTAGGTTCTTTGTCGACAGTCCAATGGCGGATGCAGCTACCGAGGTGTTTAAGAAAAATGCTCACGTATTCGACGATGAATCAAGAGAACTGATAACCAAAGGAGAAAATCCTATAAGTTTTGCAAATCTGCATTTTGTAAAATCGACGGCGGAATCTCAGGCGCTTAACGCGGACAGATCGCCTAAGGTTATAATATCCGCCAGCGGTATGTGCGATAACGGCAGAATAAAGCATCATTTGAAACATAATCTCTGGAATTCGCTTAACAGCGTTGTTTTTGCCGGATATCAGGCGGAAGGAACATTAGGAAGGCTTATTGTGGAAGGTACTGAGAGCGTAAGAATATTCGGAGAGCTTATCACCGTAGGAGCCGAGATATACGATCTTAAAGGATTTTCCGGTCATGCCGATAAAGACGGTCTTATCGAATGGCTGGGAGCTTTTAATCCTAAGCCTGAAAATGTATTTCTCGTTCATGGAGAAACTCAGTCTAAGCTGGATTTTGCAAAACTTGTGGAATCCGAATTGGGCATAAAACCTGTCGCGATTATGGAAAACTGTTCTGTGGATCTGTCGGATACATTAACGTTAAAGAAAACGCCTAAGCAGCAGAGTGAGCTTAAAGACGAAGCCATATTCGATATGCGCCGCCGCCTGATAGGCGTACATAACGATCTGGAAAATATTTTGTATAATACCGTACTTGCAGCGGATGATACGCTTACGGAAGAAAAACTTCGCCGCATAAGCGATCTTCTGAGAAATTTAGAAAAGGACAGCATAAATCTGGGATCTGCCGTTACGGATATCAAGAACGAAGACTCGGAAGGATTAGAGTATTACACCGAATAGTTTACAATAAATCACATTGCATTTGCATGATATTTAATGCCTGAAAAGTTATCATCATTAGATGTATTCGCCACAGTTTGAATACATATTGTCAGGCGGTAATTTTGGAAAGGATATAAAGTCATAAAAATTGATACCGGCGGCAGGTCGTTGCCCGCTGCCGGTGTTTTGAAAATTTACATATATATTTTATAAGGTCAGACGGTTAGCATTATAAGAACATGGAATAATATTAATGATAATTTTCGGCTTTTTCCTGGAAGTAAGATTGTTTATGCGAGCATACGGGACATTCTTCCGGCGCGTCGGTGCCTACAAATGAGAAACCGCAGTTTCTGCATATCCATCTTATTTCGCCGTCTTTGCTGAAAACGTGGTTTTCCTGAGTATTTTTCAGAAGCGTAAGATAGCGTTCTTCATGGTCTTTTTCGATATTAGCAACCTGTTCAAATTTAAGAGCGATATCTGTGAAGCCTTCCTCTCTGGCTTCTGCAGCAAAACGAGCGTACATATCAGACCATTCATAATGTTCGCCTGCAGCAGCTGATTTGAGGTTTTGCTCGGTGTTTCCGATTCCCTGTAATTCCTTAAACCAGATTTCAGCATGTTCCTTTTCATTGTTTGCCGTTTCATCAAAGATTGCCGCTATCTGTTCGTAGCCTTCTTTGCGGGCTACGCCGGCAAAATATGTGTACTTATTTCGTGCTTCGGATTCGCCGGAAAAAGCGTTTCTTAAATTTTGATCGGTTTTAGTGCCGCTTAATTTTGATGACATATTAAATCCTCCTTAGTCAAATTATATAATTTGCTTATTAAATAAGGTGCATTGCGCCGTTATTCAACGTTTTCAGCGGGAGATACTCACACTGAAAAAATTAAGTAAAACTCGCCGATCATAAAGACGAGGGATATCTTAATTTAGTTATAATATGCCCAAGAGGTGTAAAAAGTATCCGTTTAAAAGAGAATTTATTGGGTAAATAATAAGCTGCGGGAATTGTGCGCAATATTTTTCTTACAAATAGAATATTTGTTCTTTTGCTTGTATTTGCAATATCTATGTGATAGAATTACACGGAAAACGCTCTTTTACGAATTGCTGCGCATAGGTTGAATCTGTTTTATGCAGTCAAAAGATAGAATGGAGAGTTCTATGGAAGTTGAATTAAAGTATCTTATACCGAATACGGATATTATAGATGAAATCTGGCAGGAGGCTGTATTCCAGAAGTATGGAGATGTAGATTCTCACGACCAAATGGACATGAAAGCTGTTTATTACGATACTGAGGACGGTCTTCTGAGCAGTATGAATGTAGTTTTCAGAGTAAGGAAAGAAGGAGATCATAAGGTCGCTACCCTGAAATGGAACGGCACGCAGAGCGAAAGTTTGCATGAACGTGAAGAACTTAGCATAACGATTCCGGATTCTATGGAATGCGATAATATTTTAAGTATCTTCAAGGAAAGCGAAAAGGGCAGGGAACTTATAGATCGCATAAACGGCAGTCCTCTTAAGGCAAAGCTGAAAAGCGATTTTACGCGCAGAACCATGCGTATAGATACAGGCTCGTCAATATGCGAGGCTGCTTTAGATGTGGGGAAAATCATTACGGAAGCAGGCGACCTGGATATCTGCGAGCTTGAGATAGAGCTTTTTTCAGGCGATGTGGAAGATATTAAGGATATAGGGGCGGATCTTGCAAAAAGATTTAAGCTCGGAGAATCGGCGCAATCTAAATACGGAAGAGGCATGGATTTGTTGAAAAATAGCGCAAAATAGCACGAACAGCGCGGTTTTGCAATAGTAAAATCCCTTTACAAGTTATTATAAAAAGGGTATAATTTTTTGAATATGTAGGAAATATCGTTTTCGATATAAAGGAATATAAACAAAGTCAACCGCTGAAAGAGAATTGGCGAAGCCGACTTTGTTCTTACATGGTGGGAATCATCGCAGGAGGAAAGATAGAATGAAAGCTGATTTCATAAGCAGAGAAGTAAATACAGTAAGCATGACGATGGAAATAACTCCAGAGGAGTTTGAAAACGCTCTTAATAAGGTTTATAAAGAGAACAAGCATCGTTTTAACGTTCCCGGCTTCAGAAGGGGCAAAGCTCCAAGAAAAATTATAGAAAATAATTACGGTTCAGGTGTTTTCGTTGAAGAAGCGATAAACGAGGTTTTCAATGAAAATTATCCGACAGCTTTAGACGAGCTGGGATATGAACCTGTGGATCATCCTGACATCGACCTTGGAGATCAGGATATAAAGTCTGGAAGCGGCATACTGTTTAATATAAAATTCCTGACTTCGCCAGAAGTTAAAGTTGAAGATTACAAAGGCGTAAAGGTAACCGTGCCTGCAGCAGAAGTTACTGAAGCCGATATCGAAAGCCAGCTTCAAAGCTATGCACAGAGAAACGCAAGGCTCATAACGGTAGAAAGAGAAGCCCGTCTGGGAGATACGGTAATTCTCGATTATAAGGGATTTGATTATGAAGGAGAACAGTTTGAAGGCGGTACGGCTGAAAATTATAAGCTGAAGCTCGGTTCAAACGAATTTATTCCGTCTTTTGAGGATCAGCTTATAGGAGCTGAGCCTGGCGAAGAAAGAACTATCGAAGTAAGATTCCCGGACGACTATCCTGCGGAAAAGTTAGCGAGCGAACTCGTTAAGTTTGAGTGCAAGATACACGAAGTAAAGGAAGAAGAACTTCCTCCTATAGACGACGATCTTGCAAAGGAATGCAGCGAATTTGACACATTAGACGAATGGAAAGAAGATCTTAAAGGAAAGCTCGCTGAGAACAAGAAGCAGCAGACAGAAAACCGCGTAAAGAACGAAGTAGTTCAGCAGATTTATGAAGATACTATTGTAGATATCCCTGAAGTTATGATAGAGCACGAGATAGACATGCTCCTCAGACAGTTCGATCAGCAGCTCGGATACAGCGGCATGACGCTCCAGAAGTATATAGAAGAAACTCAGACAGAAATGAGCGAGTTTAGAGAACAGATCAGAGATGAGGCTGAAAAGAAAGTAAAGACGCGTCTTATTATAGAAGCTATTGCTGACAAGGAAGGCTTTACGGCATCAGAAGAAGATATAGAAGAAGAACTCAAGAACATGGGCGTTCAGTACGGAGTAAACGCAGAGCGTATGAGAGAAATTGTCGGAGAAGACATCAAATATATAAAGAAAGACATCTGCGCAAAGAAAGCGTTAACATTCTTAGCAGAAAATGCAGAGGTAGAAGAAACCGATTTTTCTGTATCGCCGGCTGAAGAAGCGTAAAACACAGTTTTTCTTTGGAAGATCTGTCGGATTGCACAGACGGCATAATTTAGAAGGATAATTAAAAACTGTTTCAGACGAAGCTCTCGTATGTAAAGCGGATTCAGGGAAATCTCGCGTAAGAATTTACAAAAATTTAAATGTTATGAGATGCACTGCATTGATCTGAAAATATCGTAAAATAGGATCTGTAAATGCGCGGGTCCTATTACACGTATATCAGAAAGGGGGAATTTATATGGCGTTAGTACCTATGGTCATAGAACAGA
>JAAVYD010000113.1 GCA_022790955.1 Bacillota bacterium | reverse complement strand
TTTTATTATGTAGGAAATATCGTTTTAAATTTATAAAACGATATGACAGAATAACAAGAAAGTTTACATTTATTTTAATGTATAATCGCCGCAGGCGACTTTCTTATTAATGGAAGATCAACAATATTTTTATAATTGAATAAAATTTATACCATTTTCGACTAATTTTAAACAGTTTTAGACATAAATAATAATTTTTATTTGATTTATAACATTAATCATTTTATCATTAAACAAGATTCAGATTGCTGTAAAAATATTAATTTAATTTTTAATAATATATTTTTCGTCTTGCTGAAAGCATTAAATATTAATCTAATAATCAACCGAATATTTTTTGCTTTTATATAAAATATAATAACCAAATAAGGAGAACTCATTATGTATAACATAACTTCAATTAATTCAAATAATTCTTCATTTACTGATAATATTCCTGTCCACAGACATATATATGATATTAACCGCTCATGTATTTTATGCGGAAAAAAGGAAATTTCAACAGGAAAAATATTTAAAGGGTTTTGCGTATGCGAAGACTGCGTCGAATATGTATGCACAGAAACCGATTCAAACATACCCGCTTAGAATACAAATTAAACTTAAATTAAAATTTATAACAATCTGAACTCCATAAGGATGCTGCGAAATATTAATTACAACCCGATATATAGTTTACATCAATAATTCATATTATTAAACCATTTTATTTTGCAGCATCCCTATGTTTTAAACACCTTTCCTGCATTTATTATTGACCGTATTTCTACTGTAATTTTTCACCTGATCCATAGATAGCCCCGTTCCCTAAGTCCATATCGGCAGTCAGACCCATTTTTATAAAATTCTTTGCTATTTCAATGCCGCTATATTCTCCTATCTGGATTCCGCTTCCGAAAAACCTGCTTTTCGCAATGCTTTAACAAAACTCTTCGGAAGTTCGCTTCTAAATTCCATATATTCTTCCGTAATCGGATGAACAAATCCAAGTTCCGCAGCATGAAGCACCTGAGCAGTTATACCAAAAGCTCCTTTTTTAGGGCCGTATACGGGATCGCCTAAAAGCGGGTGATTAATATAAGCCATATGAACTCTGATCTGATGGGTTCTGCCCGTTTCCAATCTGCATTCTATATGCGTAAAATTTCCTGCCCTTTGTACCACTTTATAATTAGTAACCGCACGTCTTCCTTCAGACAAAGATGTAACCGCCATTTTCAGCCGGTCTTTGGGATTCCTGCCGATAGGCGCGTCTACCCTGCCTTCGTCTTCTTTTATATTATTGTAAACCACGGCTCTGTAAGCCCTTTTTATACTGTGTTCCTGAAACTGTTCGGACAATCCTATATGCGCTTCGTTAGTCTTAGCTATCACAAGCAGACCGCTGGTATCTTTATCTATCCGATGCACAATTCCCGGTCTTATAACGCCGTTTATAGACGACAGCTCATCTCCGCAGTGAAACATTATAGCATTGACCAATGTTCCGCTGTAATTTCCGGCTGCAGGGTGAACCACCATTCCCTGAGGCTTATCTACAACCAGAAGATGTCTGTCCTCATATATTATATTAATAGGTATGTTTTCCGCTTCCACCTTAAGCTGCTTTGGCTCAGGCAAATTTACGGAAATTATATCCCCATCCCTCAGCTTATAATTTTTAGATGTTTTCTGCCGATTCTCTACCTTTATATCATCGGATTCTATAAGTTTCTGCAGATAACTTCTGGTTATCCCGTCTATCTCGTCGGCAAGAAATGTATCTATCCTTTTGCCGGCGTCATTTTCGTCTATTTCTATAAAAAAAACTTCATTCATTTTATATTTTCTTTCCTTGCATCCATAAATACAAATATGAACAGTGCAAAACAGCCTAAAACCACACAGATATCAGCAAAATTAAAAATATAAGGCCAAATTCTGAAATCTATATAATCTATAACATAATTTAAACGTATTCTGTCTATTATATTTCCTATCCCTCCGCCGACTATTACGGAAAGAATAACAAGCATCCACTTTTTCTCTTTTTTTCTGTTTATAAAAATATAAATAAGAATGGCGAGCATCATTATTCCAGTAAATATAATCACAAAACTTTGCCTGTTGGCAAGCATTCCCATTGCGATTCCGTGATTTTCTATGCAATTTATATAGAAAAAATCATTAATCACGGGAATTTCAGCCGCCATTCCCAGATTATTAACCACGAGAAATTTAAGCGCCTGATCAATTGCAACTATGACTGCGATTATGACCAGATATATCATATGTTCCCCCTTTTTTGCATATAATATTTTATGTGAAAAAGGCGCACTGCCGCAGACAGTCCGCCTTTATTTACATAGAAAATTAATCATCTAAAAAATGCATACATTAAAATTATAATTAATCTATTTACCATCTGTATAGCTATAATAGCTATAAGCGGTGAAAAATCAATACCTATACTGTAAGTAAACCTCTGCGTCAATCTCCTAAACGGTCTTATAAAAGGATCTGTAACCATATCAAGACCATTATAAACACGTCTTAGTGAATCGGGAAACATAGGCACAAACCAGCTCATAATAGCCTGAATCACTATCATAAGTATTATAATATTACAAAAACCGCTGATTACATATGTTAAAAAATATATCATATATTTTTCCTTATTTGCGCCATGGACTGTCTGTCATGGATATTGAAGATCCTCTGCTCGCTTCCGCGCTTGACAACACATCTACGTTCTCAGGTGCGAATATAAATATATTATTTGCTACTTTCTGTACATTTCCGTTAAGCGCATAAGTAGCGCCGCTGAGAAAATCAAATATCTTTCTTGCTTTTTCGTTTTCCAGCTTTTCCAGATTAATAATAATAGGCTTTTTGCTCTTTAAATTATCCACTAACTTTGGACATTCGTCAAAACTCAAAGGCTCTGTAACCACGAGCTTAAACTGCTGCTTCCTTACCGAACTCTGCTGCATACTTACCACCTTGCTGTCGCTACGAGGCTCGATCTTTGGCTGAACAAACGTATTCGCCCTGTCCATATTATTATACGAAGCAATTCTTCTGGTTTCTCCCATAGAAGCAGCCACCGGCACAGGTGCGGCAGATGCAGCCATTGCAAGTTCTTCCTCTTCTTCGATATCGTCAACGCCTATCAACATCTTGAACTTATTAAATAATCCTTCTGCCATTTCAGGTTTCCTCCCCTTATAACTTAATTTAACTTCTTTCACCAAATATAGCAGTACCTACCCTGATAATCGTAGATCCTTCCTCCACAGCGACGATTCTGTCGTTAGACATGCCCATCGACAAATATCTGAAATCCAGATTGGGATGCTCTATCTGCGACAGCTCATCATACAATTCTCGCATGCGCCTGAAAAACGGCCGCACATCTTCTGCATTTTCAACATATGGCGCTATCGTCATCAATCCTTTTATGCGTGTGTTTTCACAATTTGCGAGTATATCTTCTGCGAGCGACCTCGCGCTCTCCGTATCTACACCGAACTTAGCTTTATCGCCTGCTGCGTTTACTTCTATAAGTATATCCATATTTATTCCGTTTTCGCGGGAACGTCTGTCTATTTCTTTTGCAAGTTTTAATGAATCTACCGAATGTATCATGCATACTTTATCAATAATATATTTTACCTTATTTGTCTGCAAATGTCCAATCATATGCCAATTTACTTTGTCAACTTTTTCGTATTTTTCGACAATTTCCTGCACGCGGTTCTCTCCGATGTCCGTAACTCCCGCTTTTATGGCTTCATTTATCTCTTCCGCCGTATGAGTTTTTGTAACGGCGCAGAGAAGTATTTCATTGGGATCCCTGCCGGCGCGCTTTGCCGCTTCAGCTTTTTCTGCCTGTATCATATTGATATTATCAGCGATTCTTCCCATTTAACAAACACCTCAATCTATTTTTCTGATCTCGTCGTATACCTGAACCGTCTTTATCTGCTTAAGTTCGCCGTCTATCGTTTCCGTATAATATCCGGATTCTACCAGAGAAAATTTACCGTCGGTAGTTTTCACTTTAATCGGAGTAAATTCCGCTTCTCCCGTAACGTTTACGACATAAACTCCCGGTACGCCGTCTTTGCTCGCTATAAAAGAATTGTCTATTATTAAACCTCTGTAATCTGAGGTGACGATTTCAGTAGTTATCTTTCTTAAAGACGCTAAATCCTGATAATAAGAATTAAACGCCATTATTATCATTATATCTTTACCATTGTCTATTACATTCTGTATGCTGCCGCTTACGCTGCCTCCCGGCAGCTTCATGCTGATAGCCTTGTCCTTCTCATACTTACCCAGCTCAGAATCCTTTATCCATGCTACAGCGTACCAGACCCGCGCGTCTACTGATTTAAACACGGGTTCTCCTTTCGTAGCCGTACCGCTGCTGACATCTGTGTTGTCTGTATCTATTGCGGAAACCTTATTCTTGTCCAGAAACTGCATGGTATACGGACTAAACTCCGATTCATATCCGTCAAGACAATAACTGATTATGGACGATTTATCAATAGAATATGTACCCGATACGCCTACTTGATCTACCGACGTATTATCTTCACCATCTTTTTCTTGTCCCTGACCGTTCTCCTTAGATTCGCCTAACCCCGACAGCTTTTGTATCTGAAAATTTAAAATGGATTTTTCTGTTTCTTCCGAACTATTTTCGTATAAAGACTGAAGCTCCGTTATGGCTTCATCCAGTCCTGCCGACGGCGAAAGCAGCGAATTTCCTCCGAGAAAACTTCTCACCTTTTTATTATATTTATCGTAATTATTATTATCCTTATCTGCAGAAGGTTCTATAAGCAAAACAGACGCTCCGCTTCGCGCCATATCCCCTTCGGAATAATTATATTTTACATTTCCGCTCTCACCGGCAAAATACACTGTTTCATCTTTTACTATATAACATTCCAACTCGTTTGCTATCTGAAGATTACCATATTCCACTATCATGGTCTTTGATAAAACTCCCGACATCTTTGGATACGCGTATACAATTATAATTAAAGCTATTAATATTATAAAATAGATCGGTATGATCAGTTTTATGAGATTTCTTTTCTTTTTTGCTTTACTGTTCTTAACCGTCTTTATCCCCAAAACTGACCTCCGTTATCTCATTATCATATTGTTTCACCCTTTCGATTATCTTTTTTTCATCACGGTCAAACTCTGCAGTATTATTTATAAATTCCTGCCACAGATCCTGCCGTCTGTCGCGCGTAATAATACACGCCTGCTCAAACCTCCATAAGTCTATTTTCCTGTGATTCCCTGATAAAAGCACCTCCGGCACGACCAATCCCTCGTATTCTCTTGGTTTCGTGTAATGAGGATATTCTAACAGACCTGAATACACTGATTCCCCCAAAACGGATTCATTATTGCCTAACACCTGCGGAAGCAGTCTTGCTGCCGCGTCTATTACTACCATAGCCGCAAGCTCGCCTCCCGTAAGAATATAATCCCCTATGGAAATCTCCTCAATCTGCCATTTATCTATGATTCTTTCATCTATACCTTCATAATGTCCGCATAAAAATACGAGCTTTTCTTCTTTTGACAACTCAAGAGTTAATTCCTTGTCCAGCTTCCGTCCTCTTGGCGACATGTATATAATGCGCTTTTCCTGGGCGTTTACCGAACGCAGCGCGTCAAAAACAGGCTGCGCCATCATTACCATGCCCGCGCCTCCGCCAAAAGGCGTATCGTCTGTTTTTTTATGCTTATTTTCAGTAAAATCTCTTATATTTACGGTATTAATGCTGAGAATCCCTTTTTCTGCTGCTTTACCGAGCATGCTCGCTCCGAGAACCGGCTCTATCATTTCAGGAAATATAGTGAGAATGTCTATCTCCATCAGACCTCCTCCTGCTCTCCCAGCAAACCTTCTATCGGTTTTATTCTCATTATACCACTATTTATATCTATATCAGTAATAAATTCGTATACAGCCGGTATTAAAATTGTATTTCCGTTATCGGCGGTAATTTCATATATATCCTGAGCTGTATTCTGAATCACATCTGTAACTTTCCCTATATAATTATCGCAATCATCTACAGCTTTTAGCCCGATAAGATCAAAAATAAAATATTCGTCTTCATCGAGCGCCCTGAGATCCTTTTTGTCTATGCATAAAAAAGTATCCTTCCAAAATTCCGCTGTATTCCTGTCGTCTATATCTTCAAACTTGATTATTGCCATATTTTTGTGGTAACGAACTTTATCTATATAAAGAACTTTTCCGTCGTCGCCTGCATAAACCTCGTCAAGTTCCTCGAACCGTTCCGGATAATCTGTATACGGGTATACTTTTACTTCTCCTTTTATTCCTACTGCGCTTACTATTTTTCCTACTTTTATCCTATCCATAACTCACTCCGCAAAAATGTCAAAACGGGCCTGCTGCAAAATCAAATTTTCGATTAATAGATCAACACTATAAACGACGTTAAATTGATATTTTACAACAGCCCCTTGTTAGTCTTATTGTTCGATTTCGACTATTACTTTTTTATTTTCCTTAGTCGCTGCGGCCCTGACTACGGTTCTCAACGCTCTTGCTATTCTGCCTTGTTTGCCGATTACCTTACCCATATCCTCGGGAGCAACCTTGAGCTTGATAGTAGTAGACTGCTTGCCCTCGATCTCAGTGACCTCTACGGCCTCCGGATT
>JAAVYD010000112.1 GCA_022790955.1 Bacillota bacterium | reverse complement strand
GAAATACTGGTATCCACTATTTCACCGGCATCGCTTTTAACCTGCTCTGTAAGCTGGCTCACGAGATATTCATATTGTCTTTGATCTGCATAATAATCCCCCGCATTGTCATCTGCCGTATACGGATATACCGGAACTTCTGAATTTGAATCCGCACCGACAACGCCTCCCGGAGAACCGCCGTCGCCTATATTTTCCCAGCTAAGACCTTCGCTACTCTTTACTCCTGAATTATTACCTTCCTCTGAAGGATAATATTGAAGCAATTCGCTGACTTTTTTATCTATATTAGCCGTACAGTTTACGGAAACTCTTACGTTTTCTTCTCCGTATATCGGTTCAAGGAGATTCATTACTTTAGCTTTTATTGAACTCTCCGCCTGGTTTTCTAATTTTATTTTAAGATCTGATAAAGTTGAAGAATCTGCAACATCTGAATCCGCTGTGCCTGAAACATCATTTCCTTCGCCGTCTACAACTTTTACCTGTTCTGCAGACATTCCCGGAACTGCGGATGATACCAGAGTTTGTATACCCTTTACTTGATCTTTACTTGGAGAGCCTCCGTCTTTCATTACCACAAGAACCGAAGCCGTAGTTTCCGTATTCGATTCATCGTCGCTAAGAACATATTTGCTCTTTTCTCCAACTGCAATAGTTACAGTAGCATCCTTTACATCGTTAAAACTTTTTATAGCGGATTTCAGACGATCCTGAACTTCATACAGTTTATATGTTTCTTTTTCAAAATCGGTGGACGTTATACTTATATTATTGGTAAAAATATCGTACGACATTCCTCTCTTAGGATATCCTTCCATAGCGAGTTTTGCGCGCACAGAATCCGCTTCTCCCACGGGAACTTCTATTGTTCCGTTATCGTCGCTTCGCGAAGCAACGCCGAGACTCTGTATTGCACCCAATATCGCAACCTGTTCATCTGCCGGAAGCTGTGTATAGAGCACCTCATAATTTGTTACACTCATAAATTTAATTGCAACTATTAATGCAATTATTACCACTGCAACAACTATAAGTATGATACGACGATTTTTTTTACCTATTTTATCATTTAATTCTTTTAATTGTTCAAGAATTTTATCTAATCTTTCACGCATCGTACCTACAACCCTGTTCTGCTTTAAAATTTATCAATAATTATATTAATGACAATAAATCACAATTACGTTTTACTGTTTAATTATATTTCTATAAAAATATCTGCACGAGAAACTTATTTAACAAACTATAGAAATTAAACTAAACACTTAGCATATATTAAACTGTAATTTGCATTATCTGATTGTAAGACTCAAGAGCTCTGTTTCTCATTTGAATGAGAGTACTAACTGCTAAATACGATTTCATATTATTTATGCTCAATGTGTGCAGATCGTCTACATCACCCACCGCGAGCTTTTCGCTGTCGTTCACAGACGCATTATCTGTTTCTGATACGTTATTCATTGCCGTATCGAACAGATCCTTAAAAATTCCTGATGATTTTTCTGTTTCCTGTGCGCCCGACTGTCCGAATACTCTGTCTATGCGGTCTATCGGAGTCAATCTTTGAATTGGTATAAATTCCGCCATTATCCCCACTCTTTCTTTTGTTTCATAAAACTATAAACTTTATTTTTAAACTAAAATCAAATATATACACTTATCATATTACCGATGTGTCGCGCTAATGTATGTAAAGCCGACAACCACCGGCATTATTAATATTATCTAAAATATACGCAAACGCTTTATACAGCAATATAAGAATTATGTTTTAATATATGCTTTAATGCATTTTAAATCTCCAAATACCGTATATTTTTATGTACACAGATATCGTCTTGCTCTACTGACCTATTTCCAGAGCATTCTGCGCCATTGCTTTCATTGCATTCAGCGCGGTGATATTTGCCTGATAAGCCCTTGTAGCTGCCATTGCATCTACCGTTTCTTTTATAAGCTCTGTATTTGGATATAAAACATATCCGTTTTCATCCGCATCTGGATGATCCGGATCGTAGACTCGTTTATAATCAGAACGATCCTCTACAATTTCTTTTACTATTACTCCGGCCTCTTCATTTTTAAGACCTCCCAGCTTCACGCCTACTGCAGAATCCGACAGTCTTTCACTGAGAAGGCGTCTGAACGGCTTCGATTCCGTAGACTGAAATACTACCAGCTTTCTTGTATATGGACCACCGTCTTCAGTTCGGGTAGTATCCAAATTAGAAACATTTTCGGAAATTATATTTAATCGCGTTTTTTCTGCGGTAAGAGCAGACGCGCTGATATTCAGGCTGTTTAAAAATGCCATAATGTTCCTCCATTACTACTCTGTTTATAAATTGCCGTTATCATAAGTTATGCACTATACTAAAGCGTATCTGAAAACTAATTTTTATCATTTTTCTGTACCCCCCCACATTGCGCTGCATACCTTAATATTCAACAAATACAATCTGCTGTACAACCGTATTCTACGCATTCTTTACGCAAAGTGTGAAGCACATCTGAAATAAATAAATTTTCAGATACGCCATAATAAATTTTACCGTATTAATAGTAAAAATGCAATATTTATATGATATAAATCGATAGAAAATTCTGTAATTTTTACGGATTATAACCTAATAAAAGCCTGTGGCAACCATCAGGCTTTTATTTTTTAATAACATATATTAAAGAAATTAATATATGTTATCCAGTATCTAAATTTATTTCTGTTCCCTTGCACCGCTTTGGTCAATCAGCCGATCTATTACCTCTACTAATCTGCCGATTTCAGGCTTTGAAAGCTGTTCATCAGCACCGAGTTCTCTGCCTTTAATGCGCATTGCTTCATTTATTAATGAAGAGAAAATTACCAATGGTATGTTCTTGTAATAAGAATCTGCTTTTACTAACTTGGTTAGCCTGTGGCCATCCATACTCGGCATCTCCAAATCTGTAATAATGCATGCTACCTTACTTGCAAGATCTCCATCCTTTGGAATCTTTGATATATAATCCCATGCTTCCTGACCATTATTGCAGGTAATCGTGTTTGTATACCCAGCTTTATGAAGGGATTCATGTATCATCTTTGATAACAACACTGAATCTTCAGCTACGAGAATAGGCAGCTCGTTAAGCGGTCTTTCTCCTAACTTATCTATATCTGAAATCTGGATAGAAGTTTCCGGAGAGATGTCGGCTACTATCTTTTCAAAATCGAGTATAGTAATAAGCCTGCCTTCACACTGAGCAATACCTGTAGCAACGCCATCCTGACCTCCATAGATAGTCTTATCAGGCTTTTCTATGTCCGTCCATGATATTCTGTCTATACCAACTACGTTATGTACTCTAAATGCTATATGCATCTGATTGAAATTGGTTACTATAAAAAGATTTCTCTCATCTGATTCCGACGGAGGCAGGTTAAGATACTCCGGAAGGTCTACCAGAGTTATCACCATATCTCTTGGTTTTATAACGCCTTCTATCGAAGGATGAGCGTTAGGCATCGGTTTGATCGGACAAGGCATTATTATTTCTTTTACCTTAGCAACATTTATTCCAAAAACATTGTTTCCGATCTTAAATTCCATTATTTCAATTTCGTTTGTTCCTGACTCCAGCAGAATTTCCTGCTTATTTTTATTGCTCAATTTATTTTACACCTCACTTATTTAATCTGCTATTAACTTTTTTATCATAATCCACAGTTTTAATCAATAAGTTTTTTATACGTTTTGTCATCGCATATATTTCTTCCTCGTCCTCACCATCAGGTTTTGGATCTTTACCCTGTGTCCTGAGCAACGTATTTACACGAATTTTTTCTGCTTCGGTCAGTCTGCCGACGAGATCTTCATTTTGTCTGTCCATATCCATACAGAGTTCCAGTTGCTTCTGTCTCATATCAAGCACTATATCAAGGGAACCTTCATCCCCGTTTTCTAAAGCTTTCTCGATTTCTCTCGTCAGATCGTATACCTGATTCAATCCCCTGTACTTGGTTTTAAGATTATTTATTATTTTACCCGCTGTTTCTTTATTTTCCATATGGCAAGCCTTTCAGGATTTTACATCATTAATTTATGAAACGGTTTTATGTTCCTTTTCTCTGGAAATAAGATCCGCCTCTTTAAAAGCGGATCTTAAATCCTGGATTATCGGTATGATTTCTTCTATAAGATCTGTTCTCCGGCTTGCCAACACTCTTGAAAGATGAGATTCACAGAAATTATATAATCTGCTCAATTCCCGACTTATAGGATATTTCATATCTAAGATTTTTCTTAAATACCTGACGATATCGAGCGCCTTTTGTATATCCTTATCGAAATTCTCTATCTTTTTCTGTTCCAGCCAGATTTTGGCTCTGTTCAGGTCTTTTATCAATTCATCATATAGAAGCATAAGCATTTCGCCCTGCGTCATAGAGTAAACTGCCTGTTTTTTGTAATTATCAAGCTGTTTAGAATAATCCATTAATGTTACCTCAATTATATTTTATGCGCATTTGGGATGTTATGTTTTTACATACTGCCCATCATTGACTGCAGGTAGCCGCTCTGCGAATTCAATTTGCTGAGAGCAACCTCCATAGCTGTAAACCTGGAGTAATATCTGTCCTGCTGAGATTTTAATTTAACTTTCAGTTCCTTAAGCTGCTTATTAAGAGCGTCTTTTTCCTTAAACATAAGACTGTTCATCTGAGTAAGACTGCTGTTTGCAAGACCTGATTTCTGAGTAATGAGACCAGGCTTTGCGATAGAAGAATTTACATACTTATCCATTAAAGTGTCGAGCTTTGCAAGTACTCCCGTTCCTGCGTTTGTAAATCTTTCCGCAACGCCCGCTGCGTCTGCTTCAAGAGCAGCTCCGAACTTTTCAGCGTCGAAACTGAGCTTTCCGTATTCCTTATAATCGGAAGAAGTGCTTATTCCGATTCCGCTGAGTCCTGTAAAGATCGTTCTCATATCGTTAGAAAGACTTCTTAAAATAGAATCTCCGAATAAAATACCCTTCTTAGCTTCGTCGTTATAAAGATTCGCCTGATCTTCGCTAAGTTCTTCGTTCTTGATCATATCCTCGGTAAGAGGCTGATAATCGCGGTCCGGTCTGGTCTTATAGTAATCCATTACCTTGGCGATTATTTCATTATAATCATCTACCATTTCTTTGATAGCGTTGGTAAGATCTTCTTTATTTACACTTTTAGAGAAGGTTACTTTATTATCTATCTTAGAAATATCATCGCCTATATTCACAGAATCGTTAAAAGTTTCTTTAATAGTGAGATTAAGACCGTCGAGTTTAAATGAATTTGAAGATCTTGTTATCTCTTCCATGGTATTGCCGCCGTCGAAACTTACGAGCATTTTTGCATCTGTGCCGTTAGTATATACGCCGCCCGCATGATGGGTTTCATCTATTGTACCTGTGCCGGCAGAACCGTCGCCGAATATATTATCCGCAAAACTTCCGCTTATTTCTACCTTGCCGGAAGCGCCTGAAACGGTAGATGTCACTGTAAATTTGTCTGTTGTGCTTAAATAAGACATGGTTACGTTAGCATTAGATGAATTTACAGCCGCGATAACGTGATTCATAGTAACGCCGTTCTTATAATCGGTCTTGTTACCGTCTATTGTAATACTATCTTTGCCTATTGTAAAGCTAACGCCGTTTATATTCAAATCATAAGTTTTAGTTCCATCATCGCCGAAATCAAATCCATTAGCAAAATTGGCTTCATCCAGCTTGCTTCCGAGAAGCAGTCTGTTAGCGTCGCCTACATTAATGCCAAGAACGCCGGAAGAACCTACAATATCTGAATCTCCGGAAGCGACGGAAAGAATTGAATTGCTTGATGTTACATTTAGCTGAAAACCATAAGTCTTATTTCCGTCTTTATCTGTTCCTAATTCAACCGGTTCTGCTTTAACTTTATCGCCATAAACCCTTTTAAGCTGATTGTTAATCTGATTTGTCAGCTCAGTTGCCATGGCTGCATTGGCATCTTCGCCTTTAGCAGCAGCGTCCGTGCCGGCTTTCTTAATAGCATCCAGCATATCTTTATTGAATTCCACAGTAGCCTTAGTTCCATCTAAATCTAAAGTGAATTTCTTATCTCCTGATTCCAGATTTTTAAAGAAAGAAACTTCTTTTGTCATAGAATCAAAATCAACAGCGTCACTTGTAACAGTAGTACCGTTTCTGTCAACAGTTCCTGTATTGCCTTCGCCTACCTGAGCTTTAGGCTTCAGACCGAGAACTTTAAGAAGCGTAGCGTTGCTGCTCTTGGAATTTATTGTTATATTTTCTGTACTGGTGCTGTCAGTATTTGAGAAAGTTATCTTTCCGTCTTCAACTTTTACAGCTAACTTATCCTTAATTTTCTGATCAGCATCGGATTTGCTTATAGCATTCTTTAAAGCTGTTTCAAGTGAAGCGTCATCAGTAATTACAGTATCATCAAATTCAAGCGTTATCTTATCCGATCCTATACTTATGCTGAGTTTCTTGCCTTCCAGCGTACTCTTTTTAACAGGATCTGAACTGAAATTTATAGCGTCGGAAGATAAAGTCGGCTTTGTAACTCCGGATTTTGACGTAAACGCAGACGTACTCGCAAGGCTTTTTACTGCCAATATAGAGAAATTATTAAGTATATTAGGAGAACCTGTAGCGGAAACGGCATCCGCATTGTCGCCCTCCGCCGTAATATTATAACAGTTTGCCAGAAGATTTGAAATACTTGAAGCTCCGGTTTTTGACATATATTTATCTTTAAAATCCGTCAATAAAGTACCGATCTCCTGATAAGCAGACTGTTTCCATTCCAGCTTCATTAGATTCTGCTTTACCTTGCTGATCTTTGAATTGGTGCCTGAACTCATGGCTTCTACTGTAGCGTCTACATCTACGCCGCTGGCAAGACCTGAGATTCCCAATGAAGCCCGGGAAGATTTACTTATTGATGATGAAAAATATCCATATACACTGCTCATTGTTTTTCTCCTTTTCTTCATTATTATATAAATTTTGCTGAATTTTCCGTTCAAAACTTTCTATACTTATATTTCGACATATGTTACAATTACTTAAGATAAAATTTATAGTCATCGACGTGCCTTTATTACGACACAATACGACTCTAAAATATACGATTGGAGGTATTTTAAATTGGCTCAGACCATTGCTATCACAAACCAAAAAGGAGGAGTCGGGAAAACGACGACCGCAGCAGCTTTAGCGGGAGGTCTTACAGAACTGGGACACCGCGTGCTTGCCATTGACGTTGACCCACAGGGCAACTTGGGTTTCAGCCTCGGCGTTGATATCGAAAACGGACATACCTCTTATGATATTCTAAAATCACCAGAATATATCCTCGATGCTATACGTCACACAGATTATGGAGATGTTATCCCTTCGAATATTCTGTTGAGCTCCGCTGAAATCGAACTCAACTGCTCAGACCGGGAATATCTTCTTAAAACGGCTGTCGATAAAGTGAATAATATGTATGATTTTATTATTATAGATACGCCGCCTTCATTAAATATACTAACAGTAAACGCTTATGTATGTTCCGACTCACTTATCATACCAATGACCCCCGAAATTTTGAGTCTTTTAGGCATAAGTCAGCTTAAAGAAACTATAGATACTGTAAGAAAATATTATAACAGCCACCTGAGAGTTTTAGGTGTTCTGCTGACAAAATATAATAAACGACTTAATCTGTCCCGCGAAGTCGCGGAAATGGCTGCCGAAATAGCAAAACAACTCGGCACTGTAGTATTAGACGATAAAATACGTACAAGCGTAGCAGTAGCAGAAGCTCCCGCCCATGCGGAAAGCCTCATGCATTACGCGCCGAATGCAAACGCAACACATGATTATATGTCATTAATAAAAAAAATATCAGAAGGAGTTCTGTAAAATGGCAAAGCGAAGCAGTAAAACATCACATGTTCTTGATTTAATTATCAAAAATCCCTCTTCGCATAATGATGATCTAAATGAAACATCACCTTCAGAAGAGGTACTGACCGACCAGGAAAATTTACATAATCATAATAATATTAATGAAGATAAAAATGCAGACACCTCGGAAAATCTTAAATACACCGAGCCTGTCGGTACAAACGATTTAACAGTAAATTCCGGAAACGATAACTCAAAATCAACTGAAACTATAAATTCTGAAAAAGCAGAACAAATTATAGACACGGTTGAAATTGAATCTTCTGAAGCTATTACAGCAACCAACTTGCCGGAAAACTGCTCAGACAAAATCAACAATGCTAATATCAACTCAAATTCAGATTTATCAGACTCTGAACAATCTGAATCGACTGATTCAAACGAACAGATCTCAGAAGTTATTAATACCAAACAAATCAACGAAATCCCCGTTTCTGAATCCGCAAAGCGCATTGAAGCCGATAATCTGCTGAAAATTTCTGTAAGTGAAGATGCTGACGCAGACACAGACAAAACGATAATCTGTGAAAATGAAAACGCTGATCCGATGATAATCAAAAATACAGAAGCGGCCGAATTGATACATTCTGAAAGATCGGATTTTATTGAAGTAAATGAACAAAACGCAGACGTTATTGATACTGAATCTGATGATAAAACAGAGGTTTCAGAATCTAACAATGAAAATAACCTGCCTATAAATTCCGTGTCAGTAAGACGTTATCGCCGTTCGCCAAACTCAAAACCCATAAAAAAAATCTTACCCAATAAAACGTCGGACACCGAAAATCATATTAAACAAGCCGCTGTAGAGCAACCGGAAAATCCCGTTCAGCAGCCTGTTGCAGAACAGGTAAATAACTCTGAACAAAATATTGTTTCAGAAGCTATTCAACCTCCTGCTTCTGTTAATAACAATATGGTTGATAACTCAGCTCAACAGATTTCCGCCCCTGTTCAGACAGCGGAAATCGCCGAACCGGAGATTATTAATAATCACATTCAGCAAGTATCTGCTCCTGAACAGACTGACGCTATTGTAAATCAAACGGAAAGTCTTGTTCAGCAGCCTGCAGCCGAATCTGTTATCCCTCAGCCTGCTTATGCAGAAAGTGATAATATTCAAACTGTTTCTGCTAATCAGCCGACCATTCCTGCTGAACCTGCAGTTTCTCAACAACAAACTGTTATTCAACCGGAGGTTACAACCGAATCGAT
>JAAVYD010000205.1 GCA_022790955.1 Bacillota bacterium | reverse complement strand
GCGGATGCTGATCCTGCGCAGGAAAAGCGGTGAGTCTTTCCGCATTGGGGAGGATATTACCATTACAGTGCTGTCCACCAAGGACAGCGAGGCCCAGATAGCCATTGACGCGCCCAAGGAAGTCCCTGTGCTGCGCAGCGAGCTGTACAACGCCATGGAGGAAAACCGGGACGCTGCCGAGGAGCAGTCCCAGCCCCAGGAGCTGCTGGCTATGCTCACCCAGTTGCAGCACAAGTCCCCGGAGCCTTCAGAAAAAACAGAATAAAAATGGGAAAGAGCGGTGCGGAGAAGCGCCGCTCTTTTTGCATAATCCCCCTTGCTGCGGATTATCCTATAGTCAGGCTGCTATTTTACAGCACGCATATTGGAGGGTTTTTATGGCAAACCATCTGCAAAATGAGACAAGCCCTTACCTGCTTCAGCACGCGGAGAATCCGGTGGACTGGTATCCTTGGGGGGAGGAGGCTTTCCGCCGGGCCAAGGAGGAGGACAAGCCTGTTTTCCTCAGCATTGGATACAGCACCTGCCACTGGTGCCATGTTATGGCCGGGGAAAGCTTTCAGGACGCGGAAACAGCCCGGCTGCTGAACCGGTGGTTTATCAGCATTAAGGTTGACCGGGAGGAGCGGCCTGACCTGGACAGCGTTTATATGGCGGCCTGCCAGGCCTTTACCGGCAGCGGCGGCTGGCCTGCCAGCCTCTTTTTAACGCCGGGAAAGGAGCCTTTTTTTGCGGGGACGTATTTCCCTAAGCGCAGCCGGGGCGGCATGGTTGGATTCCAGGAGCTGTTGGAGCTGATCCATGAGAAGTGGGAGCGGGATCGTCCGGCCCTGCTAGACAATGCCAGGAAAGCTGTGGCGCTGCTGAAGCGCCAGGAGCAGGCGGCCGGCAAGGCGGAGCCGGGGCTGCTGGAAACGGCTGTACGGGAATATAAGCACAGTTTTGACCGGGAGCATGGAGGTTTTGGCGGCGCGCCCAAATTTCCCTCGCCCCATAACCTGCTTTTCCTGCTGGCCTATTATCGCAGGCGGGGGGACAGGGAATGCCTGGAGATGGCGGAAAAGACCCTTGTGCAAATGTACCGGGGCGGGCTGTTTGATCATATTGGCGGCGGTTTTTGCCGATACTCGACAGAT
>JAAVYD010000122.1 GCA_022790955.1 Bacillota bacterium | reverse complement strand
GTGGAAGGGTAACAGAATAAATATCATTGATACGCCGGGACACGTAGACTTTACTGTTGAAGTAGAAAGATCGCTGCGCGTATTAGACGGAGCCGTTACCGTACTCTGCGCAAAGGGCGGAGTAGAGCCTCAGTCTGAAACTGTATGGCGCCAGGCTGAAAAATACGGAGTTCCGAGAATGATCTTTGTAAATAAGATGGATATACTCGGAGCAGATTATTACAGAGTTATCGATATGGTAAAGAACAGACTCAAGGCAAACGCAGTGCCTGTTCAGCTTCCTATCGGTAAAGAAGACACATTCACAGGAATTATAGATCTTATTAAGATGAAGGCTGAGATTTATAAAGACGATCTTGGCAAAGAAATCGAAGAAACAGATATTCCTGAGGATATGAAAGATCTGGCTGACGAATGGAGACACGCTCTCTTAGAATCAGTAGCAGAAACCGACGAAGAACTGATGATGCAGTATCTCGAAGAAGATACTATTGCAGAAGAAGACATTAAAAAGGCTATCAGAAAAGCTACTATTTCATGCGAAATGGTTCCTATGCTCTGCGGTTCAGCTTATAAAAACAAGGGAGTACAGCTTATGCTGGACGCCGTTATAGATTATATGCCTTCTCCGCTGGATATCCCTGCTATTAAGGGTATAGTTCCAGGAACAGAAGAAGAAGCCGAAAGTCTTACAGATGATAACGCTTCGTTCGCTGCTCTGGCGTTTAAGATCATGGCAGACCCGTTCGTAGGAAAATTAGCGTTCTTCAGAGTATACTCAGGTACTCTCGATTCAGGTTCTTACGTTTATAACTCTACTAAGGGCAAGAAAGAAAGAATCGGACGTATCCTCCAGATGCACGCTAATAAGAGAGAAGAAATCGAAAAGGTTTATGCCGGCGATATCGCTGCCGCAGTAGGTCTTAAAGACACTACAACAGGCGATACTTTGTGCGACGACAAAAAGCCGATCATTCTCGAATCTATGGAATTCCCTGATCCGGTTATCGAAATCGCTATTGAGCCTAAGACTAAGGCAGGTCAGGAAAAGATGGGTATTGCGCTTGCAAAGTTGGCTGAAGAAGACCCTACGTTCAAGACTTATACAAATTCAGATACAGGTCAGACTATCATCGCAGGTATGGGCGAGCTTCACCTTGATATCATCGTTGACCGTCTGCTCAGGGAATTTAAGGTAGAAGCAAACGTTGGTAAACCACAGGTTTCTTACAAAGAAACTCTTACAGCTCCTGCAGATGTGGATTACAAGTATGCTAAGCAGTCCGGCGGACGCGGTCAGTACGGTCACGTTAAGATTAAGGTTACTCCAAGAGAACCGGGCGAAGGCTACGAATTTAAAAATTCCATCGTCGGCGGCGCTATTCCTAAGGAATACATTCCTAAGATCGATGAAGGTATTCAGGAAGCAATGCAGACAGGCGTACTCGCAGGATATCAGGTTGTTGATATCGGCGTAGAACTTTATGACGGTTCTTATCATGAAGTCGACTCTTCGGAAATGGCGTTTAAGATCGCTGCGTCCATGGCGTTCAAAGAGGCTTCCAAGAAAGCTAAGCCTGTACTGTTAGAACCTATATTTAAGGTTGAAGTTACAGTTCCGGAAGAATACATGGGCGATATAATCGGCGATATTTCTTCAAGAAGAGGACGTATTGAAGGTTCAGAAATGCTTAACGGTACAGTAATCGTAAGAGGATATGTTCCTCTGTCAGAGATGTTCGGATACGCTACCGACCTCAGATCAAAAACTCAGGGCAGAGGCGTATACGTAATGCAGATGGATCACTTTGAACAGTTACCGGCAAATCTGCTTGAAAAGATTACAAAATAGTAAGGCTTTGCCTGTTAAAATTTGAATATTTCACAGCCCCTTTATGAAAGGGGTCTGTATTATACCTAGGAGGGTAAAATATAATGGCTAAAGAAAAATTTGAGAGAAATAAACCGCATATTAATATCGGTACAATAGGTCACGTAGACCACGGTAAAACAACTCTCACAGCAGCAATCACTATGACTCTTAACGCAAAACTCGGTCTTGGTGAAAAGGTTGCATTCGATGAAATCGATAAGGCTCCGGAAGAAAAAGAAAGAGGAATTACAATCTCTACCGCACACGTAGAGTATGAAACAAACAACAGACACTACGCGCACGTAGACTGTCCGGGACACGCCGACTATGTAAAGAACATGATAACAGGAGCAGCGCAGATGGACGGAGCTATTCTCGTAGTAGCAGCAACAGACGGTCCAATGCCGCAGACAAGAGAACACATTCTGCTTTCCCGTCAGGTAGGCGTACCATACATCATCGTATTCTTAAACAAGTGCGATATGGTAGACGACGAAGAACTGCTTGACTTAGTAGAAATGGAAGTAAGAGAACTGCTCGACGAATACGAATTCCCAGGAGATGATACGCCAATAATCAGAGGATCAGCATTAAAGGCGCTTGAAGATCCAAGCAGCGAATGGGGAGATAAGATAATCGAACTCATGGATGCAGTAGATTCATACATTCCAGAACCAATCAGAGATACAGAAAAGCCATTCCTGATGCCAGTAGAAGACGTATTCTCAATAACAGGAAGAGGTACAGTAGCAACAGGAAGAGTAGAAAGAGGAATCTTAAAGGTATCAGACGAAGTAGAGATAGTAGGAATAGCAGATGAAACGCGCAAAGTAGTAGTAACAGGCGTAGAAATGTTCAGAAAGCTGTTAGATCAGGCGCAGACAGGAGATAACATCGGAGCGCTGTTAAGAGGCGTACAGAGAGATGAAATCGAAAGAGGACAGGTACTTGCAGCGCCGGGAACAGTACACCCGCATACAAAGTTCAAGGGAGAAGTATACGTATTAAAGAAGGAAGAAGGGGGAAGACATACGCCGTTCTTCAATGGATACAGACCGCAGTTCTATTTCAGAACAACAGATATAACAGGATCATTACAGTTACCTGCAGGAACAGAGATGTGCATGCCAGGAGATAACGTAACGATGGAGATCGAACTAATCCATAAGATAGCTATAGAAGAAGGTTTAAGATTCGCTATAAGAGAAGGCGGAAGAACAGTAGGTTCAGGAGTAGTAACTGAAATTATTGAGTAATATATTAATATTTTGC
>JAAVYD010000150.1 GCA_022790955.1 Bacillota bacterium | reverse complement strand
GAGCACCGCCGGGCACAGATAGGCACCGGGCTGGGGCTTGCCATTGTGAAAAATGTGCTGGAACTGCACGGCGGAGCCTATGGGGTGGAAAGCACCCTGGGCCAGGGCAGCGCCTTCTGGTTCGAGCTGCCCGCCTGCGGGCCGGAGTGATATAGAAAAAGGGAGCCATTTGGAAATATATGTTTTGTTGAGCCATCAAGCAAAAGAAAAAAACAAACTCAGAACCTGTATTCATAATCGAAATTGCCAGTTGAGCGAGAATTTTGGAGCCAGTCAAGGCGGATTTTCGCGGGCATGCTGGCGCGTGGCAAAAAATTTAACACAGAATGGCTTCAAAAAAGGCCGCTCAGATGGTGGTTACAGGTTGTGGAATACAGGTTCTCAAATAAAAATACCTAAGAAAACTGTAAAAAGCTTTCTTAGGTATTTTGCCTAGCCCCCCAGGCTCCCTTGAGAGCCTGGGGGGCTTTTGGGTTCCCGCCTTATCCTTTGGGGATGTCCGCAATTTTTAAAGCCGGAGCGGCAATATATTTGTTGCAAAGGGGCAGCAGGGGGCCTGTGCCAAAGGCCATAACCAAGGTGCCCAATCCCACAGTGGCCCCGCAGAGGAAACCGATGGCCACACAGGTAAAGTCGCTGATAATGCGCCACCAGCGGAACGGGATTTTCGTCCTGTTGGGGACGATAAAGGACACGCAGTCATAAGGGGCCATGCCCAGGTTGGCGGTTACGTAAAAGGAACAGCCTAAAATCTGGCACACCACGCCCAGGAGGGTGAGGGCCGCCCGCAGGGGTATGCCCAGTTCCTCTGTGGGCGGGGCTATGTCCGCCAGCAGGGAGTTGCAGATGTCTGCTGTGATGCCGATGAGGAACATGTTGCCCAGGGTGCCCAGCCCCAGCATGGAACGGTCAATAAAAAATATGGCTGCCAGCAGGATGCCGTTAAAGATAATCTGCCACATGCCAAAGGTCAGCCCCAGCTTGGAGGAGACTCCCAGGTTCAGGGTGGAAAAGGGATCCGCGCCCATGCCCCCCAGTACATACAGGGACACTCCTATACCCATGATGATAACCGCCGCCAGCATGGCGGTGATGCGCCTGGGCAGCCGCTGCCCGGCATACCGGCCTGTGTATTTTATCCGCTTCCCCATCTCACTGCCTCCTTTTTTTGTCAGGTACAGTCTACACAAATATCAGGAAAAGCGCAATCCCCCTGCCGCTGGTTTTTCCCCCGCCAGAAGAATTTCCACGTTTTCACTGAAATCCATTTCCCGGCCCGGCTTTTTTTCTACAGAATCCTCACAGGGCCAAAGCGGTGACTGCCCGGGGAAGCCCGGCCCAGTCTTTGTGGAGGACAATCCGCGAAAGGCCGGAGGCCTGGAAAAGCCCCATAACAGCCTCTCCCTGTTCCTCCCCGATCTCCACCCCCAGCACGCCGCCCTGGTT
>JAAVYD010000204.1 GCA_022790955.1 Bacillota bacterium | reverse complement strand
GCAGGCCTGCATTTCACGCCGGAGCTGCTGGAGAAAATTAAAGAAAAGGGGGTGGAACTGGGGTTTGTGACGCTCCATGTGGGACTGGGCACCTTCCGCCCGGTAAGCGCGGAGAGAATCACCGACCACAAAATGCACGCCGAGCATTATTACATGCCCCAGTCCACAGCCGACATGATAAATGCCACCAAAGAGCGGGGGGGCAGGGTGATAGCTGTGGGTACTACAAGCTGCCGCACCATAGAGTCTGTGGCCCGGCGGGAGGGGCGCTTTAAAGAAAGCCAGGGCTGGACAGATATTTTTATCTATCCGGGCTATCAGTTCAAGGGCTTGGACGGGCTTATCACCAACTTCCACCTGCCGGAAAGCACCCTCATTATGCTGGTATCCGCTTTAGCGGGCAGGGAACATGTGCTGCGGGCCTATGAGGCGGCAGTGTGGGAACGGTACAGGTTTTTCAGTTTTGGGGATGCAATGCTGGTGGTGTGAGTAAAAATTTTGAGTAGAAAAAAGCCCGCAAAAGCGCAGTATTACTGGGGTTTCGCGGGTTTTTAGGGCTTAATTTTCAAAACAGTTTTTTAGCGTTTTTGGGGCAAAATCGGGTAAAAAGGGCGTTTTTGACCCAAACTTTTGCAAAAGTTTGAGAGCGGAAAAATCGGGATATTTATTCACTTTTATTGCATAAATAATCCCAACAATTTAACCAATATGTGGGTGTACTTAGACTAGAATTGGTGGTTCTTAAGGATTACTCAATTGAGGTGATTATATGAATCAAATAAACAAGTTTTTAAACCAGCAACAATTAAAAGCGCTATGTGGTGTTATGGCCCATACTTCTAAAGGCTTGACTAAGGATGAGCTGACAACGCTATTAGGACAATGTGCGTTTAATACTGTTGATGATGGTTCCTCTCGTAACCAGTGGGGATATACAATTGGCCTCAACAAAAGGGAGTGGCTTTATAACTGCCTTGCAACTGAACTAAACGAGAGTCATTCGTTTAGTAAGGTTTTTTCATTCGTACAGGCTGCTTTGAATCCTGCCATATATACAAGTATCGATAAAAGAGACAAATAAAGTTCTCCTTTTTGCAGGTTTGTCAGTTAACTCAAGCGGTAAATTGGTTGAAGTTTCTCAGGCTCAAACGCTTGCTGAAGTTGACCAGTGGGTAAATCATCTAAAAAAAGCACTGTACGACCGTGCTATACATACTGAAGTGCAGAAATACTGTATCAAGGATTATTTAAGAGCAGACTACTATGATGCCGTGTTTGAAGCAGCAAAAGGATTGGCTGAACGTGTCAGGCAGATTTCTGGCTTAACAACAGATGGTGGAACACTTTTCCATGTTGCATTTTCGAAGAACGATCCTTACATCTTTTTTAACGCAATGAGTACGAATAGTGAGTGCAGTGAATTTGCAGGATTGAAGGAACTACTTGAGGCAATTTTTCATTTGGTTAGAAACCCAGCTGCACACACTCCAAAAGTTAATTGGAAGAGCGATGAAACGAAAGCGCTTGATATACTTACGCTGATTTCATTTGCACACAAGTACTTGGACGAATGCCACCGCATGCCGGGAAAATTACAAGAAGGTGATTAGATGGATAAACCTCAATACATAAATTGGATAGTTAAAGAGTATGGAGTGGTTTTTGAAGATCAGCAACCATTAAATTGCTATAAACTATCTTACGAAATCGATGATGATATCCTTGACGATTGGGCACTTCATATTAGAAGACACTATGTCCCAGATGATGAATTAAGGGAAGATTCTGCTTTGCACAGATTAACTGTAGAGGAATACTTGCGCCAATACGTCATTCCGCAAAAGGGAGAGCCATTTGGTCCAACTGCACGTTCGAATGATATTAGTGAAGTTCTGTTTGCTGATTAATTTGAATTTATTTTGAACTATGAAGTTCCTCGTTGTAAGCAATACAATCGGTCTGGAAAGAATGAATCTGAGCATGGTACAGACGTTATCGCGTATAGATTTTACACTGAAAGAAAAGAACCAAATAAAAACGATGAGCTTGTGGCAGTAGAAGTGAAGGCTCGGCTTTCTTCAACT
>JAAVYD010000111.1 GCA_022790955.1 Bacillota bacterium | reverse complement strand
GATAATCCGGTATCGGAAAATCAAATAACGTGTTATCAGGTGTCGGGTTCCCAAAAACGAGCAATATAGGGTGAGGTTATTTTTGAAATCAGCCATAGCTTCAGCACTCCTTTTGCTGTGGGTATGTTACGCAATAGAACGTCATTTTGCCGAGGGTAGCTATAAATACTTATTTCCTGCAAAACACGTCCGCAAAGCCGCTTGTAGCAAGGGTCTTTTGGCTTCTATTGCGTAACATGAGGGTATAAAAAAGCGGCGTTCCTGCTCTTTCTGTTATGGGATAGAGAAACGCTGTGTCTGTGTCATATTCAGTTTTCATTTATTCCTTCAATGCTGTGCTGATATTGGGGCTTGCAGGATTCCGGATGGCATATCAAGGCTCTTTCTCTTAAAAGTAGTAAATTCGGCTTGTATATCCGTAAATCAAGGTTTTTGAGATAATCAACCATTTTTTAGATAAAAGTTATTCAAAAAAAGAGTTTGATGATTGGGAAAGAAATTTGCAGATTAATAATCCTGAAGCATACCAATTATAGCTTGAGCTTGATGAATTATACAACAAATAAAAATATTTACGGTTAATAGATGTTTTTATTAGCCGTCATATAAATACTCTTAATTTATTAATAATATAAATTGCTGATATGAAAAGCAGGTATCTTAAATAATTTGATATTATGGATACCTGCTTTTTAGGCGAATCAGGCAAGTACAAGTTTTAGCAAATGAAAATCTTTAATTCGCCTGGCGGGTAGGAAGGATATACATAATTGCAAAGGTGTTTAAGGTGTCAGGCTAATCTTTAGCCTGACAAATAGAAACCCTATCGGGTTTAAAGGAGGGTAAAACTTAGCAATAAGTTAAAACCTGACAGATGCACAGAGTTATTTGCGGCACATAATAGAAGAGTGAAAGAAAAGAATTATAGATGAGATAGGAATATATTTCAGAGAAAAAACTGATGCGAAACGAATTATATGATTTGTACGCTTCACATCAGTTTATGTATTTCGCCTATTGAAACCGTCGTGTATAGAACATATATCAGGATTTCTATTCGATTTGTCTGCATTTGTGTAAAAGAAAGAGCTGTTGAGTCGGTAGATTTTTTATTTATCATATCAACAGCCCTTTTTATTTATGAAATACGTAACAATAATGTTTTATATTTTCTGTTCTTAATAGTAATTAGTGGATTTATTGTAATGATTCTTCTTGTAATTTATCGAATTTAGCCATACATTCATCTACTGTGGAGCCGTTTAATAGATCCCTTACGATATTGCAAATGTTTCCCCATTGTTCGACTTTCATGCTGGCGTTTGAGCCAAGTACGTAAGTATTATTCTTTATTTTATTGTAAAGAGGCTTTAATTCGTCTTTGCAGTTTACATCTACATTTTTGGATGGCGAGATTACGCTGTTTGAATCTGTATATATCTGCAGAGCTTCATCGGAGAGCATAATATCGAGAGTATTCATAGCGTCTTCAAGGTTTTCAGCATCTGCACAGATACCATATCCTGATAACGCTATTACAGGCATTTGACCTCGATTGCTTGGAAATCCGATAACCTGCATATCAAAATCGAGATCGCCATAAGCTGTATCTGCGTTTGCGGCGCCCCAGTACGCCATAACTATAGGAGTTTTCTGAGCCTTGAAATCAGGACCTTCACCGTCGATGGCTTCATATGTGTAAACCTTTTTTGTATCTATATATTTTTTATCTATCATCTCCTGTAAAAATTCAAATCCAGGACGCATATAATCGCTGTATTTCGCTTTTCCTGTGTTCAGAGCTTCTATCTCAGCTTTTGTATTATTGCCGTTGTACAGGTCGGCGTATGCCTGGGCAAGAACGAAATTCTCAAGCCACCAACGATTGGCGCCTACCGGAGTTTCTATGCCGTTTTCTTTAAATACTCTGCAGCATTCCAGAAATTCTTCCGGAGTATCCGGCAGTTTGAGTTTATATTCGTCAAACATTTTTTTATTTATAAATAAACCGTAAGCAACTATTTCCTGAGGTATTGCAACGAGCTTACCGTTTACGGTATTTGCTGTTTTTACGACTTCCCTTAGATTTTTTGCAGATTCCAGCCCGGACAGATCAGCCAATCTTTCTTCCATGCCTAACGTTTGGATTGTATCCGGATTCAACAGATACATATCGTCCATATTATTGCGTATTCTGTCTAAAGTTACGTCATCATATGTTTTATCTTGATAATCTTCTGCCATATACGTTCTGTATTCTACAGTCAGATTCAGTTTTTTTTCAGCCATTATAACGGTTTTTTCCTGCGCCGTTATAGCTATATTGCCTTTATCGGGATCGGGATTTGTTTTTCCGATAGGTGCAAATAAATTGACGATTCTGCCGTTGCTATGCTCATTATTTGTGAGATTCACGTTAGGATTATCTTCGCGACCGCAGGCGGACATCGATGTAAGCACTATTATTGCAATCAAAATAGCGGATATTTTGTATAAACACTTTTTCATTACTAACTCCTCTCTTTTAAAATTTGGCGTATCGTTTTTTTCAAAAGTTCCATATTTACGGGTTTTGCAACATGAGCGTTCATACCAGCGTTCATAGCTTCTTTTACATCTTCTGCAAAGGCGTTTGCCGTCATTGCTATTATAGGTATAGTTTTCGCATCTTTACGATCCAATGCACGTATAGCTTTTGTAGCTTCATATCCGTTCATAACCGGCATTTGAACATCCATTAATATAGCGTCAAATTCATTTTCTTTTGAATTTTTGAATCGTTCTAATGTTTTTTCTCCGTTTACGGATATTTCACAGGTAGCGCCTTCTATATCTAATAGTTCCCAGAGAATTTCAGCATTTATATCATTATCTTCAGCCATAAGAAAATGGAGTCCGTTAAGATGATAATCATCTGAAACTTTATGTATATAGTGATGTTCGTTATGTTCGGAATAGATTTCGGAGAGCTTTTCTTTAAACGCGGAAATGAAAAACGGTTTTGCGATAAATCCGTCGATTCCTGCGTAAGAAGCTTTATCTTCCAGACCCTCCCAATCTGAGGCTGTGAGAATGATAATAGGAATTTCATCAGGAATGATTTCTCTGAGATGTCCGGCTGTTTCTATGCCGTTCATGTCAGGCATGTTAAGGTCGAGCAGAATTACATCGTGAAAGTCGTTGTGAACGGACATATCTGATGCTAATTTAATTGCGGCTTCTCCGCTGAGCGCGGTGTCAACATATATACCAATATTGCCCATAATTGTTTTTATGTCTGTACAAATATATTCTTCATCATCAATCGCTAAAATACGTGAAATTCCGTGATCCGTCCAGAACTTTTTATTGGTCTGATTTTCGTGTTCAGAGATTCGCAATTCCAAGTCTACTGTAAATAAACTTCCTTTATCTATTTCGCTGACAACGTCTATTGTTCCGCCCATAAGTTCTACTATATTTTTTGTGATCGCCATACCAAGACCGGTTCCCTGAACCTTATTTGTAGTGCTGTTTTCCGCTCTGGTAAAAGCATCGAAAATAATCTCAAGATATTCTGGCGTCATGCCGTATCCATCGTCTTCGACTTCTATGCGTATATGTTCATATTGATTGGTATGTTGTTTTAGTCCGATAATACGTAACCATATGTGTCCGCCTTCAGGAGTGTATTTGACTGCATTTGAGAGAAGATTTATTAAAATCTGATTAATTCTCGTTTCATCCCCCATAAGATATTCATGATGTACGCCTGTTACAGAAACGTCAAATGTCTGACCTTTTGCTTTTGCGGTCGGTCTTATTATGGTATCTACCGACGATACCATGTTACTAAGAGTAAATTCTCCGATTGTAAGGACTGTTTTGCCGCTTTCTATTTTGGAAACATCTAAGACGTCGTTAATAAGACTTAACAGATGCTGACCTGAAGCAGAGATTTTTTTTGTATATTCTCTTACTTTGGCGGCGTTGCCGGCTTCTTTCTCAAGCAGAGTGGTAAACCCAAGAATTGCATTCATAGGAGTACGGATATCATGAGACATGTTCGATAGGAATGTGGTTTTTGAATTGCTTGCAGCCTGCGCCATTTGAAGGGCTTCTGCAAGCTGTTTATTATGGAGCTCCTTTTCTTTTTCTCGTTTGTTTCGGCTTTTATTAAGCTGATAAGTGTTTAAAAAATAAACTATACAGCAAATTATGAAAGCTATGAGCATAACTGCCATGACTATAAACATGTTTTGATTTACAGTTTTTCCTTCCTGCTGGATTGCTTCTATCGGTACGTAACCTATAAGGTAGGAGGAACCGCTGTTAATTGCCCACATATAAATCAGGGATTTTTGATTTCTGACGTCGTGATAAAACATTATATTATCGCCGCTTGTTATACATCTGGAAATCTCATCCTGGATATTCTTTTCAAGAATATTATTTGATTCATAGAAATCGTTTAGATTTATATTGCCTGATATCCGTTCGCTCAGACCTTTAGGCTTTAATACAAATCGCTGACTTTTTGAATCCATAATGTAGAGGGTTGCGTTATTATTATAAAATTTATCAGGCAGCGCTTCGTCGAAAGAATCATATATATATTCAGCATAAAAATCAGCAATTTTTTGACCGTTTCTTATTACAGGACATTTCATAGTATATGCCCAGGTTCCCATACTGTTTAAATATGCAGAAGATATAGGAAGGTCGCTGATTGTGTTCCCGTCTGAAAAATCAAGACTTTCTTCGGAAAATATTTCGCCTGTGTTTGAAATTCCTTCTGTTGCGCCTGCCTCTATAATAGACAGTTTCACCATACTGCTATTTTTATTATAAGAAAGAATAAAATTATCAGGATTTTCCATAACTGAAAGTTCATCGGCGAGTATTTTCTGAAATTCAGCTTCTTTTTTATAAAGAACTTCGACGGTATCTTTTATGAGCTGCAGACTTTCGCTCAGATTGTTTATAGCTGAGTCTGACATTTCTCTGGATATTTTTTGCGAAACTGAGAATACTGCGTAGCTTAAAATACAAAAAATTAATATGATAACGACGACAGAAATCTTTTTAAAATTTTTTAGTTTATTTTCCATATTTGTTGATTATCCTTCAAAAATTGAATGTGATGTATCGTTAAAATTTCAATAATTTTGACGTTTTATTAAGCTATTTTCTGAAAACTAAATTTTTACAATATTATATCACATTTACAGCTTAAAGTCAAAATAATGTAACAGTTGTTTAAATTGGATTTTGTGTAGAGTATAGCGTTAATATAGTGATAAATTATCAGTAAATGCAAAGTAACTAACTTAAAAATCAACGTATATAATCTATATATGATTGTCGCTTATGCATGTGTAAGATTCCGGAAGAAAAACATAAATATATATTATGAAAAATTGCTTTAAATGTTATTTATATATATGATTCTTCTTTTGTTTGTTAGGTTTAATAAAATATACGAAAGGATCATATAGCATATTATCATAAGATTTAATTAGATTTATTGTCTGGTAAACGGTTAAAATAAAAAAATCCAAATCTTATGTGAAAAGATTTGGATTAAAAATATAAAACTATACTGAAATAATAAAAAAGGACACTTATATTTTGGTGCACGTGAGAAGATTCGAACTTCCACGGGGTTTATTCCACACGGACCTGAACCGTGCGCGTCTGCCAGTTCCGCCACACGTGCAAATATATGACCTATTCATAATACATAAATATGATAAACATGTCAAGATAAAGTATAGAATTAATTTAAAAATATTTTTCAGATATATTAAGTCATTTTAGAAAATAAAATTAATATTGAGAGTGTTCATCATGAATAATGACGATTCGCTTTATTGCGGTGAATTAATATTCAATTACATTGCTAATTGAATAAACTATTTCGTTGACCTGTAAAATGTGCTGTGATAAAATAAAATTAAATTGAGGGAGCCAATGTTTATGAGTAGAGGCTCCAGGATCTATTTTTATCCGGAGGGAAAGACATGAAAAAATTATTATCACTTGCATTATGTGCGATTCTTATGCTGACAATGTTTGCCGGCTGCGGAGATACTGCTAAGGATTCGGGAAACGGCGGCAGCGCTGGAGGAACTGAGAAAAGGACTACGCTCACAGTAGGATTCGATGCGGAATATCCGCCATTTGGTTATATGGATGAGAACGGCGATTATACAGGCTTCGACCTCGAGCTTGCAGAGGCAGTCTGCAAAATGGAAGGCTGGACGCTTAAAAAGAATCCTATCAACTGGGATTCTAAGGATATGGAATTGGATTCCGGTTCCGTTGATTGTATCTGGAACGGTTTCACTATAAATGGTCTTGAAGATAAATATACTTGGTCTGACGCTTATTGCGATAACAGTCAGGTTATCGTGGTTGCCAAGGATTCGGGAATTAAGGCTTTTGCAGATCTGGCAGGTAAGAAAGTAGGCGTACAGGCGGCTTCTGCGGCATATAAAGTGCTTACAGAAGAAGATCAGCAGAAAGCTCTCGGAGATACTTTCGGCGAGCTTCAGCAGTTTAAGGACTACAACGCAGCGTTCACTGATCTTACTGCAGGCGGAATAGACGCGCTCGCAATAGATATCGGCGTTGCAAATTATCAGCTCAAGCAGAGAGGCGAAGGCTTTATGATATTAGATGAACATCTTAATTCCGAACAGTACGGCGTAGGCTTTAAACTCGGAAATACAGAGCTTCGCGATATCGTAAATGCAGATATGAAAAAGCTGCTTGCAGACGGCACTCTTATGCAGTTAGCAGAAAAGTATGAGATCGCGGATATGATTTGCCTGAAGGCAGAATAATTTTATACATAATTATGCAGGGCAATTAATTAAATGTATATAATATGCGGCGGCAGGCGGCGCTAAGCTGTCGCCGCCATTATTTATGAGGAATTAAAATGAGTTTATCAATTATGTTGGAACAGCTCGGCATGGGAATGATGAGGTCCGTAGGTCTGTTTGCTTGGACTTTGATCTTATCAATACCGTTGGGGCTTCTCGTGTCTTTCGGACGGATGTCGAAAAACTTTTTGCTTAGGAATATAATAAAACTTTACATAGCTATTATGCGCGGCACGCCGCTTATGCTTCAATTGCTGATAATATATTTCGGACCGTTTTATCTGTGGCATGCAAATATCGGAGGATACAGATATGCGGCGCTGATAATAGGATTTACGCTGAATTACGCGGCGTACTTCGCAGAAATATTCAGGTCGGGGATACAGTCTATGCCCGCAGGGCAGTATGAGGCAGCTGATGTGCTGGGTTATGGACGTACGCAGACATTTATTAAAATAATACTTCCGCAGGTGATAAAACGCGTACTTCCTCCGGTAACTAATGAAACGATCACTTTGGTAAAGGATACGTCTTTGGCTTATGCGCTTGCGTATTCGGAAATGTTTTCACTTGCAAAGCAGATTTCGGCGGCACAGGCAAGTTTTATGCCGCTGGTTATAGCAGGCGTATTTTACTTTGTGTTTAATTACTTCGTTCAGGAAGTAATGATAATGATAGAAAAGAAATTAAATTATTACAGATAAGGAGCGGTCATGAAAGTACTCGAAATGAATCATATAAAAAAGCGTTTCGGCGATTTGGAGGTCCTGCGCGATATTTCTTTTTCTGTCGAAGAAGGCGAGGTCGTATCTATAATAGGACCGTCGGGTTCAGGAAAATCAACTTTGCTGAGATGCGCGGTAATGTTGGAAAAAATAGACGGCGGAGCTTTTTCGTATATTGGAGAAAAAGCTGCATGGGAAAAAGACGGTTCCGTTGTTTACGCCGATAAGAAAAAGATAAAAGAGATAAAATCTAATTTCGGTCTGGTATTTCAGTCTTTTAATTTATTTCCGCATTATACAGTGATGAAAAATATAACGGATGCTCCTATTAACGTGCAGAAACGCAATAAATCCGAGGTAATGGAAGAAGCGCTGGTACTGCTCGAACAGATGGGACTTTCGGATAAAGCGGATAGTTATCCTTACCAGCTTTCCGGCGGGCAGGCTCAGCGTGTAGCTATCGCCAGGGCTTTAGCATTACGTCCTAAAATGGTGTTTTTCGACGAGCCGACGTCCGCGCTGGATCCGGAACTTACGGGCGAGGTTCTTAAAGTAATAAAATCCCTCACGGAAATGCATATGACAATGGTTATAGTTACCCATGAAATGAAATTTGCACACGATATTTCAGACAGGATGATATTTATGGACGAAGGCGTTATAGTTAAAGATTGTTCGCCGGAGCATATGTTTAATTCAGATAATCAGAGATTAAACGCGTTTATCGGCAAAATCGAAGGCGGATACTGATAAAAGAGGCGATGTGGCGAGTAATGCAGCTGAGCTTTAATATATCAATATAATAATGCGATAAAGCAGTAATACAACGCTTAGTTGAAGATATATTAATATAATTTGCGGCAGCTTATGAAATCTTTGACTTTGGGGACGACAAATGAGAATCATAGAAGAAAATGTAGATGGAGAGATGTTTGACTCGGTTATATTTTCCGAGTATTTCGGCGGTATGATTATTGCGGTGGCGGATATTGAAACCACCGGGCTGTCGCCTGCAAACAGCGGAATAATTCTCGGCGGCGTTGTGCTGCCTGACGGAGATAACCGCAGGGCTGTCCAGTATTTCGGCGATACAATAAGCGATGAAGCCGAACTTCTTGAGAATTATATCGGAGCGCTTTCTGCAGCTGATGTCGTCGTGACTTATAACGGCGACAGATTTGATCTGCCATTTATAAGGCGAAGGATGGAAAGTTTGGGTATGGATACCTATGTGCTTGACGGTCTGTTTTCCATCGATATGTATCGTATTCTTAAAAAATATTCGCATCTTCCTAAGCTGCTTCCGAATATGAAACAAAAAACAGTCGAATTGTTTTTAGGCGATTCGATTGAGAGAACAGATGAGATTGACGGAGCAAAGAGCGTAGAGCTTTATTATGAATATATTAAGAGTGAAGGCGGGCGCAAAGAGGAGATTTTGGAGGATATACTGCTTCACAATAGAGATGATATTGTGAGGCTGTCCGATATGATGCGAATAGTAAAGATTCTCGATCTGCATGAGATAATGTATTCCATAGGTTTTCCTGTGGCGTTCAGTGAGATGAATATTCATGTGAAAGACATTAAGATTTACCATAATATAATTAAGGTAAATGGAATAGTCGCGGGAGATGCTGCAGATTATGCAGGATTCGGAAACGGATATAAAATTAAGGTTTCGGCTGCCGACAGGTCGGTGGATATGGAAATTGAGTGCAGGAATATAAAGGGCGTTACCGTGGTAGATTTGGTGTCTATGAATATGGATATGTCGGAGCTTCGGGAGCTTGGCGGATATGAAAGCGGTTATTTGATAATAAAGGAAGGAAAAGCGGTCAGGCACAGAGAGGCAAACAGAATCATAAAAGCGGTAATGCAGAGAGCTTTTCAGTAGATTCAGCAGATGCGGACAGGCAAAAAACTAAAAGAATTTGATATCATAAATAATATTTATACATATTATATTATCACAGTTTATTTTTGTTTATGAGGATCTGCACGTAAAATATGTTATACTGATATAATCAGCATGACCGCGGCGCGGTTTATTGTGTATAGTCGCCGCACTTTATAATTGTTAAAAAGGGCGAGGAAAATACGGTGTAACAAGATTCTTTTATCAACTGTACTCCGCTCTTATGCAGAGTTTTTAATCCATACTTCTCTGCTGCGCTGTCCCATTTTGTACGTTTACTTGTTTATATTCTAAAAACACAGTTTGTATTGTTTTTTACTGTGATTTAACAAAGTGAACGCGAAAGACACAGGCGGGCTAATTGGCCGGCAAGGACGGCAACATATCCCGTCAAATTTTATCTGCTGAACTTTAACGATTTTTGAGTGGGTGACTATATAGTATTCATGGAGTTAATAAATGAACATTAAAGAAAAAGCTATGAAGATGAAATCGGTGAGTCCGTTTATGGCGGCATCTCCGACAGAAACGAGAAACAAAGCTCTTAAAGCGGTGGCGGAAGCGCTGCTCGCAAATAAAGCGGAAATTATAGAAGAAAACGAAAAAGATCTCGCAGCGGCAAAGGAACGAGAAATTCCGCAGCCGATTATTAAACGTCTTAAATTTAACGACGCAAAGATTCAGGATGTGATAAGCGGAATAAATGAACTTATAGGTTTGCCGGATCCGTTAAATAAAGTTCAGTTAAAGCGCGAGCTCGATGAAGGGCTTGTTTTAATAAGGGAAACCTGTCCGATAGGCGTTATAGGAGTAATATTTGAGGCAAGACCGGACGCTATGGTTCAGGTGTCAACTCTTTGCATTAAGAGCGGAAACTGTGCTGTGCTGAAGGGCGGAAGCGAAGCGAAGCTCACGAACCGCAAGCTTTTTTCTGTTATTTATGATGCGGTGATAGGCGCAGGAATGCCTGAGGGCTGCATGATGCTCGCAGAAACCCACGACGATATAGATAATTTGTTGGAATGTTACGGCGCTATTGATCTCCTGATTCCGAGAGGCTCTAATGAATTTGTACAGCATATTATGAATAATACGAAGATTCCGGTTATGGGACATGCGGACGGAATATGTCATATATATGTAGATAAATACGCCGATATAGAAAAAGCGGTGCCTGTAATAGTAGACGCAAAGACTCAATATGCAGCTGCGTGCAACGCTGCTGAAACGCTGCTGGTTCACAGAGAAGCTGCTGACGCGCTTATGCCGAAGTTGGCGGAAGCCTTCGCAAATAACGGAGTAACGCTGAAAGGAACTCAGGATATCCGGGCGATAGTGGAATGCGAAGCTGCTGATGAGAAGGATTTTGCGACGGAATATCTGGATAATATCATATCTGCTAAGATCGTGGAAAGCGCAGAGGAAGCTATCGAGCATATTAATAAATACGGCTCTCACCATACGGATTCTATCATTACAGAGGACGACGACACAGCGGACAGATTTATGCAGCTTGTGGATTCCGCCGGGGTTTACAGGAACTGCTCGACGCGGTTTGCCGACGGTTTCCGGTACGGCTTCGGCGCCGAGGTCGGCATAAGTACGAGCAAGCTCCACGCGAGAGGTCCGGTAGGGCTCGAAGGGCTTGTGACATATAAATATAAGATTTTCGGAAACGGGCATATCGTTGCCGATTATGCAGATGGCGGGAAGAAATTCAATTTTAAGGATCTTGAAATTTAGAGGGTATTGCATATAAAATATTAAATAACGTATTATTTGTGTAAATTAACGCGTTGTACTAATAAAGATCAGATACTAAATATCAATATATTGTATTAATATCAATTAATACAATATACAGAATTAATTGATAATAGTATGATTGTCTAATGAGTCATTTTGCAATTTTACTATAAATCACTTTTATTATTTTAGAAGTATATTGCGTTATTGATAACATTAAATACTATGTATTGATTATAATACTGCTAAAATAAGCCAATTTAATATCACAGCGGGTTAAATTATTGTTCCTATAAAATGTGTTCTGCAATTTATAATGACAGTGTAATGGAAAATATTGATTTTTTCATTGCGGATTCATATAATTTTATTAAAAGGGAGGTTGCAGATATGGCACAAACAGTAAATTTAAATTTCCGTATGGATGCAGATTTAAAGAAAAGTATGGAACAGGCATGTTCCGAATTAGGAATGTCGATGATAACGGCATTTACAATTTTTGCTAAAAAAGTCAGCCGCGAGAAACGAATCCCTTTTGAAGTAAGTGTAGATCCGCTCTATTCCGAACAAAATATGCGTTATTTAGAAAAAGTTGCCCGTGATGTTTCAGAAGGCAAGGCTCGTTTTGCTGAGCATGAACTGATTGAGGCAGAGGAGTAATGCGCCTGCTTTGGGAAGATTATATTTATCGGTAAACACAGGATAAAAAATTTTGAAGCAGATAAATGCGTTGATATATGATATAAAACGTAATCCTTTTGAAGGTGTAGGTAAGCCGGAACCATTAAGAGGAAATTTGAGCGGATATTAGCAGGCATATTGATAAAGCTAACGGAGTTATTTATTTTAAACAGAAAGATATTATATATGTAATTTCCGACAGAGGACATTATTAATATAATGTTTGAATTTAGTAATGCAATGCAGCGTTTTATGGATAAAGCACGAGGATACTTGGAGGAGTTTATGAAGAAAGAAACTTATCAGAATCCGTTGATAACAAGATATACGAGCCGGGAGATGTCGCAGATATTTTCTCCGGATAAAAAATTTACCACATGGCGCAGGCTCTGGATCGCGCTTGCAGAGGCGGAAAAGGAGCTTGGGCTTGATATAACTCAGGAGCAGATAGACGAGCTTAAGGCGCATCAGGACGATATAAATTACGATGTTGCAGAAGCCCGTGAGAAAGAAGTCCGCCACGATGTTATGTCTCACGTTTACGCGTACGGAGTTCAGTGTCCGAAAGCAAAGGGCATTATTCATCTCGGAGCTACGAGCGCTTATGTAGGAGATAATACGGATGTTATTCAGATACGCGAAGCGCTGGCGATGGTTAAGCACAAGCTGGCAGGGCTTTTGGCAAAACTCAGCGAGTTCGCTCTTGAAAATAAGGACGTTCCTACACTTGGATTTACGCATTTTCAGCCTGCCCAGCTTACTACGGTAGGCAAGCGCGCGACCCTGTGGATGCAGGATTTTTATTTTGATTATTTAGATGTCTGCAGCATGATAGACGAGCTTATGCTTCTCGGCGTTAAAGGCACTACAGGTACCCAGGCGAGTTTCCTTGATTTGTTCGATGGAGATCATGAAAAAGTAAAAGAGCTCGACCAAAGAGTAGTAGAAAAAATGGGATTTAAAAAATCTATTCCGGTTTCCGGTCAGACATATACCCGTAAGATCGACTTTAAAGTCCTTTCTATCCTCAGCGGAATAGCTCAGAGCGCTCATAAAATGACGAACGATATCCGCCTGCTGCAGCATCTTAAAGAAGTGGAAGAACCTTTTGAAAAAAATCAGATAGGATCATCAGCAATGGCGTACAAGCGAAATCCTATGAGAAGCGAGCGCATAGCTTCTCTGTCGCGCTACGTGATGAGCAATACAATGTCAGCAGCAATGACCGCTTCAACTCAGTGGTTTGAGCGCACTCTTGACGATTCGGCAAATAGAAGGCTGATTCTGCCGGAGAGCTTTATGGCTGTAGACGCGGTGCTCGATATCGCGGGCAATGTATGTTCAGGACTTGTAGTATATAAGGAAGTTATCAGGCAGCACGTTATGAGCGAGATTCCGTTTATGGCTACGGAAAATATCATAATGGAAGCGGTTAAAAAGGGCGGCGATCGCCAGGAGCTTCACGAAGAAATCCGCGTTCATTCTATGGAAGCGGGAAGGCAGGTAAAAGAGTTCGGAAAGCCTAACGACTTGCTTTCGAGGATCGCAGAAGACAAAGAAGTGTTTGGTCTTACCGAGGAAGACGTGGCGCAGCTTACAAATCCATCGGATTATATAGGTCGTTCAGCTCAGCAGACAGTGGAATTTGTAGAGGAATATATAAAGCCTGTTGTTGAGGAAAATAAAGAGTTCATAGGACAGACTGCGGAGCTTAAAGTATAAATTCAAAGATTATAAAATAGTTTAATATTAATATTTTGGCAGTCGTATTTTGCCGTAATGCAAGAATCTGCAGGCAATAAAAGTCGGCGCGGCTGCTGAAAGTCTGATATCCTAATATTGGCATGATTACGGAGGTTATAAATATGAAACTCGGCGTTATAGGCGCGGGAAATATGGGCGGCGCAATAATAAGAGGCTGCGTGGCTGCGGGAATGGATCCGCAGGATATAACTGTAAAGGGACATCACCCGAAAAAGATGGAAGCTATGAAAAACGAGCTTAGAATTAAAATAAGCAATAGTGCGGGCGACCTTGCGGCTGATTCCGATGCGGTTATGATCGCCGTAAAACCAAAGGATTCGGATAAAGTGCTGACCGATATCACGCCGTTTTTAAAGTCAGATACTATTATAGTATCAATAGTTGCGGGGAAAAGTATAAATGATATTAATAAAGTCTGTAATGCGGCGGCAGGCAGCGGAAAGATACGCAAGATAGTACGCGTTATGCCGAATACGCCTTCTATGATTGGAGAAGGCATGTCTGCCCTTTGCAGAAGCGAAGCTGTGAGCGATGAGGAATATAAGTCGGTAGAGGCAATATTTGCAGGAATAGGCAGAGTGTCCGAGGTGGCGGAGCCGATGATGGATGCTGTAACGGGGTTGTCCGGAAGTGGTCCGGCTTATGTTTATATGTTTATAGAAGCATTAGCCGACGGCGCTGTGCTCAGCGGAATGCCAAGATCTCAGGCTTATGAGTTTGCAGCTCAGACTGTGGCGGGCGCTGCAAAAATGGTTTTAGAAACGGGCAGGCATCCCGGCGAATTAAAAGACGATGTATGCTCTCCGGCAGGCACTACGATAGAAGCTGTAAGAACGTTGGAAAAAGGCGGCTTCAGAAGTATGGTTATGGAAGCCGTTATCGCGTCTGCTGAAAAATCTAAAAATCTGTAAGGTAAATATATTAATATAGCGTCAGCGTATGATTTATAAAAAATCTTCCTTATTCTTTTTTGAATAGGGAAGATTTTACTTATATGGAATTTACGTGTTCCTGTTTTAATTTTTCTGCAACGCTGCAGGGATCATCTACACTAACGATTCTTCGCTGCGGTATGCTTTAAGCCGCCGGAAAAATGTTGATTCGCTCATGCCGCTCATGCGGAGCGCTTCGCTAAGTGGGAATTGTTTATTTTCCCAGCCTTTGACTATATTTGGAAAATCCTCGGTAAAATTCATGGACGGTCTGCCAAACCTGACGCCGCGGCTTTTCGCTGCTTCAATTCCCTCAGCCTGACGCTTTCGTATATTTTCCCGTTCGCTCTGCGCTACAAAAGATAGAATTTGCAGTACCAGATCGGCAATAAATGTTCCCATAAGATCCTTACCGTTTCTCGTATCCAGCAGCGGCATATCGATAACGCAGATATCTATTCCAATTTCTTTTGTAAGAATACGCCATTGCATCTGGATTTCTTCGTAATTTCTGCCAAGACGATCTATACTCAAAATATAAAGCAGATCTCCCGACCGCATATGCTCTATCATATCTTTATATTGAGGTCTTTCAAAATCGTTTCCAGACTGTTTATCTATAAAGATATTTTTTTCCGGAATTTCTTTTTTCTGCAAAGCTATACGCTGCCTGTCCTCATTTTGATCCGTACTCGATACTCTTATGTATCCGTAAACTTGTCCCAACATATTAACCTCCTGTTTATAATTGTGTGTGAAATATAAAATATTAGAACATTATACCAATATATAGAAATATCGTTAAGATATCTGAGGAATAACTATAAAAATGGTTTTATGCAGAGGATCGGCAAAAGCGGGACCATTAATATTAATAATTATAAAAATATATGATTTTATATTAATGGTTTTGTTTGCATGATAATTACCGCCGGCAAATTTATAAAAATTTTTTACGCGGTGAAACATTTTGCCCTGCTGAAAGGTATAATTAGTGAAATGCATTTCAATTCTGCGAGGAGGTGAAGGTCATTGCAGGGATTTGATTTTGAAATCCTGGCTGAGAAATACAGGGATAATATTTTTGCCGTAGCTTTTAATTATTTCAAAAACAGCGCTGATGCGGACGATATAACTCAGGAAGTTTTGTTAAAACTTTTTAAAAGCGACAGGGAATTTGAAAGCGAGGAGCATGTGCGAAACTGGCTTCTCCGCGTAACGGTAAATCAATGTAAAAAAATCTCGGTTTCATCGTATTTTCGTAAAAGCATGCCGCTTGAAGATTATGCGGAAATGCTTAATTATGAAACAAAAGAAGAAAGCGAACTTTTCTTTGCGGTGATGGAGCTGCCGAAAAAATATCGTATAGTTATCCACCTGTTTTATTACGAAGATTACAGTACGAAAGAAATTTCTGCAATGTTGGGAGTTAAAGACGCGACTGTTAGAACGCGGCTTGCGCGCGCAAGAAAAATATTGAGGGAGAGGTTGACAGATGTCTGGAGCGAAGAATAATAGAGAATTATATAAGGAAACTTTTTCCAGGCTTCATGCTTCGGAAAAATGTGTTACGGAGGTAATGGAGATGACAAAGATAAAAAAGAGGGTTCGCCTTAGCAGATTTGCGGCGGTATGCATTTCAGCGGCTATGCTTTTAGGATTGATGTCGGGTATAACATACGCGGCTACGGGAGGTGAAACAGTAAATCCTGTAACAGCTGTAAAAGTGTATTTTAACGGAATTGAAAAAGATGCTTCCATGTATAAGAACAGCGACGGCTCGTATACAGTAAAAATGAAAGCCGGAGATACTTTCAGCATGTCCAGTGATACGACTGAACAGTCTGTTGTATGTGAAAACGGCGAAGTCGTTGTGACAGCTAAGAACGACACGGCAGGCGGAGAGGGCGTCAGCGACATAGACGTTAATATTATCGACGCAGGCGACAATAATGACGGCAATAAGTTAAACCTGAATTATTCCAGCAGCGACGGCTCTGAAAGCGAAGCAAATCATTCGGCTGAAACAGATAAAGATAATCAGCATAAATAACATCACGTTAAAACTCGATAGTTTTAGTGTTAAATTATCCCCTAAATAAAATAACTATATCAGTAAGTTTACAATGCTTCAAATTTAACTGCGCGCTGCCGGATAAAGCTGCTTGCGGCTTTCGCGCAGGATATTAAGACCAAATATACGAAAATAACCCCGTTCCTGAATTACGGAACGGGGTTATTTTTTAAGCCGGAATCATCAATATCTTTTTAAAACTAAAATTATAAAAATTGCCGCATATCCATAACTAATTCTTCTTCAAGACTCATGAGTTTTTTCGTGAGATCTTTAGATTGCTTATCAGCGTTTTTGTATTGATTAAGGTAACGTCCCAGGGATTTCACACCCATATTGCAGCCGTCTGTTATAAGATCCGCGATAACGGAATCTGAATCGTCGATAGCTAACTTCATATTTGTTTTAATCCAGGACATGCCCTTAGCCATGGGATTCGGTTCCTTGCCAGTATCGTGGTACTCGTCGAGAAGATGAGTTATCTCGCGTTTTATGCGCTGATGTCCGGCTTTATTATCTTTAAGATAATTCTTTAAACGAGTATCGCTGGAAAAGTTTATAACTTCATCAATAGCGGAAACACCCATTTTGATTCCTGCGTCGCATTCGCGAAGCAGCCTTATAGTATCGTTATCAGCCATAATTTACCTCCGATTTTTATCTGAAATAGCGCAATTATATTATTGGCGGGATATTTATATCAACGGGGAAGGGATACGCGGCAGGGAAAACAGCATTCATAAAATTTTTGCGAGCGGCAGCATTAATATTGCGTTTAATGTTAATATTAGTATGCCCGTAATATTTTGCGGATATACTCTGACAAAAAGAATCCGCTGCAGAGCAGAAGAATATCTGATTTGCAGCGGTCTTTAATAGATTATTTTTATTGATGATGAAGAACCTGAACTTATTTTTTATTAATAATTTCTGTATAAATTTTGAACTAACTTATTTGACCGTTAGCGGTACATGTCATTTTTATTGTGAACGGAGTGATTCCGACAAGAATACCGCTAACCGTTTGTTTAAATGTACCTTTCATGGTAGCAGTTCCGCCGGATTTGGTTATTCCACCATGACTGTAAGAATAACCGCTTGTAGTAGTATAACTGTAATTTGTATCTTCAACGCTTACGGAAGAACCTGTATATCTGAAAGTAGCTATTAAAGAAGCTGTGGCAACTGTTGTTCCGTTTGCTTTTAATCTGTAAATTTTTTCTGCTGTTTTTGTAGAAGCTCTGCTTGCAGAATCGTGAATTATAAGCTCGCTTTCTAATGTTAAGCCGTTAGGAAGCTGAATTACGGTATTTTCATCGGGTACGATAATATCTTCTTCTGCCGCAAAAGCGGGAACTGCAAACATCGACGTTAAAATAGCAGCCATTAAAATTGCGATTAAACATTTTTTCATATTTCTATCACTACGTTTCATCTACATCTGTTGTTTCGTCTAAAATAATAAGTTCAGATTCTCCTTCAAAATCAATATGATTAATAAGTATAAAATGTATATACCAAAGTAAACCGCTGAAAATCAACAAGATTACTGCAGCAATACAGATTTTAATACTTAGTTTTTTTCTTGCTTTTTTCTTTTTAAATTCATCTACTTCTGCATGATCAAGCGTTTGTAAAAGATCGTCTGCAAGGGTTTTGGGATTTCCGAATACCTGAATATAGTCGTTTAATTCTGCCTGCGGATAATTATCGGAAAATTCATCGAGCAGCGGTATGATATCAGCTATAAATTTTTTCCGATGTGCAGGAGAGCATGTAAGATGCGCATTAAGCTGCTTTAAATATTTTTTACTTGCCGTCATTATTATTCTCCGTATAATGCTGTTTATCGTCATTAAGAGTTTTATTAAGGAAATTCAGCAGCGTTCGCGTTTCCTTAAGCTGAGACTCTCCTTCTTCGGTGATAATGTAATATATTCTTATGCGGTTACCGATGATCTCTTTATCGTGTTCCTTAATCAAACCTGCCGCTTTTAGTCTTGTTATAGTATTGTAAAGTTTAGGGACGGGCAGCATATTGCTGCTCAGTTTTTTTATTTCATTAGCCAGATCGTAAGTGTACATAGGCTTTTGCCCAAGCAGGAATAAAGCTAAAACATCTACGCCGGCAGCGGAAAGTAAAGACATTTTAGTTTTTAAATCATTCTCCTCCATTCTCTAAGTTTAAAATTTATTTATGATAATTATATAAAAATATTAATCTTATGTAAAGACTATTTTTATATTTAGTTATCAAAAAAAAATAGTAGCCTAAATTTATAGTATTATATTGACGGAATATAGGAAAAGGTGTATAGTATAAATAAAGATACAGTATTTAACTGTTTTGTTATACTAATCCTTCATAAAACGATCAAATCGTTTTATGGGGCTGTAGAATACAGCCCGGCAGCAAAGCCGCCAAGGATGTTGTCAATACTTTTCTTGGCGCGCCACAGGCGCGGCGGCATAGTATGCCGCTATAAAAAGCTTTTTATCAAGAAATAGTATTATTTTATCAGCATAAGGTAAATTAAATAACAGAGCAGAATGACGGAAAGGGGGAAATATGAACGATACATCTTAAAAGCAAAAGGCTGTTTACAGAAATCTCAGCGGCAAATTTACCGCGGAAGAAAATAACGGCAATAAAAAAGAAATACAATCGAAATCGAGCAAAATGAAAACGATTGTATTTCAGCAAACAAATCAAATTCCGTACATAATCTATGGAATTTGAAATGATTCTATTTTAGCAGATAAAATGCCATATGTAAATAATATAATATAAAAAATAATATTAGGTTATTTATTTTTAATCATGAAAGGAAAATTAAATGAAGAAAAAAAGATTAATATCAGTTGTATTATCAACAATAATGCTTTTCGGAGCTACAAGTAGTGTATATGCTTCTCAAAACGATAGTGTTACTATGGATAATAGTATTTTATATGAGAAAATAGTGGCTGAGAAATCGTTTGAAAAAATAAAACAGGAGTTGATAAATGATTATGATGAATTATATGAATTAAATAATTTCGATTATGATTATACGTGCAGAGATATAGATGGCGAAAAATATTTAGCAATTAATGTTTATACTGATATGACATTAACTAGGCATCCAGATAAAAGTCCGTTTATTATGGGAATGAGAGATGCATTAAGCAAAAGTGTAGACATGGATGAAAAGGTTTATTTAGAGAGTTCAATAAATGAATATGTAAATGAAATTGAAAATTTATATTATAATGTTCCCGATCGTTCAACTTTTACGTATGCAGTAGCTTGTACTGATTCTTTTAAGTCCATGGCATTAAGTCGTAATACTAATAAGTATGACTTATATTATAGAACTGATACTGATGAAAAAACACTTTTAGTTGATTCTAAAAATTTATCTGAAGTAGAAAATAAGCAGGAGAAATATCAGGAAGGTTATAATGCAATAGAAGAAATGCGCGAGGATATAAATTCATTGGATATGATATCTGCGAACAGCGCAAGAGCGGTTTCTTATGATAGGATAGCAGCTAGAGATTGGGCAAGGAATAATGCTTTTGCAACTCCTGAATACCCATCAAGTCAGGTAAGTGGTACAGATTGCGCTAATTTTGTATCCAAAGCATTAAATGCAGGTGGTATACCTCAGGATAGGGCTGGAAAATGGTATCAAGCATCAACTTGGGGTGGTTGGCCTGGCGATCATTGGTTCAGAACAGGATATAATGGCTCTACAGGTGTAGTGATTTATATGAAAAATAAGAATTATTTTTATAAGCAATCTGATAAAAGTAAAGTTAATGCAGGAAGTATAATGTATTGGAATAATACTAGCCATGTAGCACTTGTAACTTATGGTGATACTGTTACTATAAAATATACTCAACATGGTGCTACACAATCAAAAGATACTGTTTATAGAAGTGAAAATGCAAGTTTTTATATGCCTAATTCATCAATCTTGGCATAAAATATGTTGTTAGTATGAGAAGATTAATAATATTTGTTTTAATGGTTTGCACATTGGTTATGTTCTCAGCATGTAACAATGAGATAATAGATTCAGTGTCGGCGAATAAACAAAATGATGATTCTGGTAAAAGCGAAACTATTACAGGATATATTCGTTTAAACGGAAACAGTATTGAAGCGGATGAGTTTGAATTTATCACGCAGGAGGATAAAAACAGAATAAGCGAGTTGAGTCTGTCTTTGTCGGCTGATATGCCAAACGGATATTATATTAATAATACAAATGAAAGCTATGAGAAATTTGAACTGAGCGATAATGCCGAATTTATTTTTTATGATACAGGGAATCTATTTGTGTCAGAAGATGATGATAAAAAATACATAACGTCTGATATAGAGGAATTTCATGAATTTTTATATGGATCGAGTGCAGAGTCTAAAAAAACGCCTTTTAAGATATCCGTTAAAGATAAAAAAGTAGAAAAGATAGAGGAAATTTTTATTAATTAATATTGTGAGTAAAAATATAAACGATAATACAAAATAATAAGCAATAAATAATAAATTTAGGAGAATAAATTTATGAAAAAATGTATGAATGTGAGAAG
>JAAVYD010000110.1 GCA_022790955.1 Bacillota bacterium | reverse complement strand
GCACATTTTGTTGAAGTTTTTTTGCTATTTCATCAAAATTAAATAGCACAACGGGTTAATATTATAAAAATTTAATGATATGTAGACATTGAAGAATCTCATAAAATAAAATATCAGTAATATTAATAAATATATTATCAGGATTTTTGTTTTATTAAGTATTGTTATATATGTTATTTAAATCTGTCGTTTTATTATTTATGATTGTTTTAGTATCTCAGTATCTGACTTATTTTCTAAAATTGATAATTTTGCATCAATAGATAATATAGATATTAAGCTGATAAAATATGGGCACATCGATTTAATGAATGCTTTTTAGGTAAAAGTGTTTCTTATTTGTTTCAGGTATTGTAAATAACATCTTCTATCTTTGAGCTGGTTTATTTTATTTATTTTTAAAATTTGCTTTTTAAAAGATTGGTGGAAGATGTAGATAGCAGATGATTTTTATAATATTTTCATAAAATAGTAAGAAAAAATCCAATGACTCAATAGATTAGACATGATAAAATAAATAATTAAACGACAAAATACATCAAAAAAGTAATAAAGCTGACAGAAAGGAAAACGGAACAAATACATATTATGAATAGTAAATATGCTAAAACAGAGGAGGTATTGACATTGCCGAAGATGAATGAGCGCTTGCATTTTATTCGAGAGGTTCGTAAGATTGTGACGCTGGTGCTGGTTTTGACGGCTATTGTGGGACTGTGTTTTGGTGTGGGGTTTTTGGCAGGAGAACGCCAAAACGGAAGCGTACCTGAGTTATCAGCTATTGTTGTTCAGAATCAACTTGAGCAGGTAAGCCAACTTGCCACAACTCAGTATAATTATACTAATATGGGGCAATTCAGTCAGAGCAGCAATTTTCACGGAATAAAGATTCCATTCAGCGGAAAACATTTTATAGTGTCTTATGATGGAGTAATACTTGCAGGGGTTGATTTAAAGAAGTCAGAAATAAAAATTTTAGGAAACACTGTAACGGTAACGCTGCCAGAGGCTGAAATTCTTTCACATGAAATCAATGAAGACAGTTTAAAGGTATTCGATGAAACTAAAAATATATTTAATCCGATTACTTTAGAAAACTACAATAGTTTTTACAGAGAAGAAAAAGGAAAAGTAGAAAATAAAGCTGTTGAGGGAGGTTTAATGGTTCAGGCAGAGGAGCAGGCGCAGCTTGTAGTCAAACAGACTCTGGGACCTGTGGCGGAGCAAAATGAAATGAATCTTGAAATAAAGGTTTCTATATGAAAATAATTAGATGATTTGGAAGTCTTTAATAGCGAGTACATAATGTTTTAAAATTCAAAGGTCTTTTATGATAAATGTAAAATCATAAAAGACCTTAAATTATAGTAAAGATAAGATTCGTGGAGATATTGCAATGAAAAAAATATTAAAATCATTTTGGGGCTGTATTCCCATAACTATTGTTTTGATGTTTATTGTATTAATTATATTAATTCAATTTACAACGAATAATACATTGAGAGTTGCGCCTCGTAATATATTAATATTATTAGGAATAATCAGTTTTGGTATATTATTATTGTGGAGTAATTTAAAATATATAGTTTTAAAAAAAGAAATAAAAGAATATGATAATAAATTTACGAAATATTCACATATTATTATGTATGGTGCAGTTTCTATATTTATAATGTTTTGTGTAATTTTAGCAGGTTTGTTTATTATAGAATTTACACAGAAAACAGAAAATGTTTTAACGCGCAATGAAATTAAAATGGTCGCCTGCGGCGACAGTTTTTCAGACGAAAGAGTTTATTATTATCAATACAAAAATTCATTTTTCTATGGAAAAGAGTTAGGTTATGAGTATTATGGAAGCAATGGTTTTGCTTCGGGCGCTCCCGTACAGTGGATTTTTTATGATTTAGATGGAAATATAATAGAAAGTGGGGAAAATGGAGCAGGGAATGGTCTTTCGGATGAAGAAAAAGCTGAGATCGAGCTCAGAGAAAAGGAAAAATTTCTGCGGCAGAAAGCGGATATGAAAATTCTGGATATTAAAGCCGAAGATAGAAGCGAATACGGGCGAGTTTTTTCCATTTCAATTAATGATTATATAGATAGTTATAATGGCTATTATTGGAATAAATATCAAAAACGTTATTTTCCTCCCGCTTCCTATTGGAATTATGCTTCTAATGAATCGACTGACGGTTTAAATTACGAAATGAATTATTATCATTTCACTGAAGATGAAAAGATCTGGACACTGCCAACTATATCTGTGCATACACTTAAAAATGGTGAGAATATTAAACAGATAGTTTTAGATTTTGATGATCACAGTTATTCGGAAGAAATGTACGCTAAATACGAGGAGATGTGTTTTTATGCTTTAAAAGTATTTTTTCCTGATTTAGAAGATGGTGAAATTATTAAATTATATAAAGATATTAATAATTTAGCTTATGAAAATATTTTTCCACAGGAAAAAGGCTATAACAGCGATGCTGTTCCATGCGCATTGTATCATAAAAACGGTATTGGCGTATATCCGTATTTTGCAGTAGGGGAGCGCGTGCGTTTCTGCATTATTCCGGCAACAAATGAAATAATAAATGAATTTGAAACGGCAGGCAGTAAAATTTACGATATAAATTAGAGGATAATAATAGCAGTTTAACGGTCTGCGTTGTATATTAATATAACATAGTGAAAAAATTTAAAAGAGCAGGATATTGTGAGTTATCCTGCTCTTTTCATGATAGGAAATATAGGAAGTATTAGAAATATATGCTTTGTAAAAATGTTTTCGTGTATGCAAATAATAGTTTATACTAATTCTTTTGAAAATATATACATTCTATCTCTGAATTTTTCAACGTCGGCATTTAACGGAAAATTTTCGGTTCCATACAGGTCGTCGAAGCCTGTCAACATATTTGCAAGTATGTATTCATTATCTCCGCCTCTTACATATTTTAAAATACCAGTTTCGTATTTTTCAAATATTTTATCGTTTATGAGTTTATGTTTATGCAGATATTGCAAATACCATGCCAGATCGAATGCTAAAAGTTGTAATTGGTATTCATCTGGGACTGTTCTGCCTGTAGTATTATAATACTGCTGAGTTTTGATATTCAGAGGATCCGTTTCCGCCGAACCCCATGGAAAACCTTCCGCCGAACCTTTATATTCTATGCTGTTAATATATGCAAAAGCGTCTGTACCTATTGATGTTACTGCTTCAGGTACTTTGAGATCAAGAGACAGACAGCCTTTAAATGCCCAGTCGCCTATGGTTTTAAGTCCTGCGCCTAGGGTTATTTCCTCCAGAGCCGTGCAGCCCATAAACGCGCAGGTTTGTATCTCAACAGCGTTATTAAGACCTGTAATTTTTTTCAGATTCTCACAGCCTGCAAAAAGTCCTGCTTTTACTATATATTTTTCGCGAGGTATGAAAGCGGCGCTTTCTATGCCTATGCAGTTTGTAAATATTTCATTTGCTAAAGTTTTCAGCGTTGACGGGAATTTGATCTCTCCGCTCAGGCTGTAGCAGTCTTTAAATGCGTTTGCACCTATATGATTAAGCCCTTCAGGAAGTTTAAAAGATGTAATTGAAGAACACACTTCAAAAGCGCGGTCGCCTAAATTTTTCAGATTGGCAAGAGCTTCCTGGTTTATTAATGTCATCTGATAGCAATTTGAAAATGCGCCGGAACTTATCTCTTTAAGCAGAGCGCCGTCTTCAAATTCAACGGTTTTCAGACTGTCGCAGTTTGCGAAAGCAAGGCTTTCGATGATTTCCGTACTTGCCGGGATTTTTATTTCTGTAAGGCTTTTGCAGTTTATGAACGCGCTTACATAAATACAATTGAGATTTTTCGGCAGAGTGACTTCTTCAAGACTTGTGCAGTATGAAAACGCTTCGTCGTCTATAAGAGTAACGCTGTCCGGAATAACTATTTTTTTAAGGTTAGTACAGAAAGTAAACGCTGAAATAGATATATTTTCCAGACCGTCGGGCAGATTAATATGTTCGAGCTTTTCGCACCATGCAAAGGCAAAAGCGCCTATTTTTTCAACGTGAGAAGACATCTCGATATTTTCGAGGTTTTTGCACAGCTTAAAGGCATTTGTAGTGATTGTCTTTACTTTGTCACCGATTATCACTTCTTTAAGATCGGTTTTTTGTCTGCCGTATTTTGATGTAAAATTATCGTCTATAGTTGTCAATAATATTTCATCGGCGGTATCGTCCGTCCACATGAATTTTGTATTATCAGACATATTATTATCTCCTCTCAGTCATATAAATATTTTTCCAATACCTTGGCAAGTTTCTTCGCAAGGTGATCTATGTCCGTAGCAAATGATTCCGGATAAAGAGCTTTCATTTTTAAATTTAAAAGGTTGGCAAGTTCCATCGTAGGAGCGAGGGCTATGCCTATAGGGTGTATTCCACGGTTGCGTATTACGTTTTTTACGTCCGCGGAAGAATAATTTGAATATTCTCTGAAAAATTCTGCTGTATTTGAAGGTTTGATGCCGGCGATCTTTGCCATATGAAGGAGTTCCGGCGTAATATTAAGATCGCACGTATGCCAGGGTTCTCCGTCGGATATCGCTATAACTATCTTCTGGGCTTCCCTGCGGAATTTCAGATATTCGGCTGCGCAGGAAAGAGCAACGCCATCCCGCGTTCCGCCCTGTACTTCAAATCCTTCGATTCCTGTATTTTCGCCGCTTCTCATATTAGCGTCAACAAGGGTTCTTATGGTGACGATATTATCGTTCGCCGTATGGGAAACTATCGTTATAGGAACATCCATTTTACGGCAGACTTCATAAAACATAGTAAGAGCGTCTTTTACGTATTCCGTAACTGCGCCCATAGAACCAGACGAGTCTACGAGAACATATATGAACAGGTCGGCTTCATCTGACAGCGCTTTGCGGTAAGCGCAGCATTTTTTGTCTGCGCGGAAAGGTTCTCTGTACTGATTGCCTGCGTAAAGATTCCGAACGGTATCGTCCTGTTCACGCTGAACTACAGCGAGAAGTCCTTTCAAAAGCAGCTTTATCTTAGGAGTAAGCCGCAGTACGCGCTTGCTGTATGCTTCTCTGTAAGTCGCGAATTTAGCAAGATCAGTCTGAATATATTCAATATCTATCGTATTGTGAAACGGACCAAGACCGTCGTCCTGCAGTTTTGATATGCTTAAAACGAGCTGATCCGAATAACGCCTGTCTATTTTGCGGTCGTATTCGTCCTTTGCCGCCGCTTCCGTGAGCGCCTCCATATCTACTCGAAGGTCGTACTCGTCGGGTCTTACCTTACGGAAACTCGAAAAGTTCTGATTGTAACGCTTAAATCTGTTATGGGTCGAAGGCTGGATCGGATCGAACACCGGGCATTTTTCGCCTTTTTCCATGCAGTCGTCCATAAGAGGGCGTGCTATCTCGAATATATCGTTCGCTACCTTGCAGCGGTCTGCTGTTTTCTGCGCTACCTTAGCAGCAGTTATAAGCGGCTTACATTCGTTAAACATATTTTTTATAACGGAAAGCTCCGCAGGAAATTCGGGTACTATATCCATTATGCCAAAAGTCACAAGGGCGCTGAACAGTATATCTATAGGACGCGAACCGTTTTTGAGCATTTGTTCCGGATCTGCGCGATAACCGTAATGCACGGCGTCGGCAAATTCCAGACTCTTTTTTAAAGTACCGGGATATTGCCTTTTTCCCCAGAATTCTATGGCGCAGTCCTCTACCAGGTCTGATACCAATTTTCTATAAAGGTAATATTCACCGCTATTATATAGAACTTTTTTACCATTGATAAATCCAATGTGATATTTATGACATACCTCGAAATCCGTATGAATTATATGCAGCGTTTCGTGGAAAGCGTTTCCCAAAAGCATCAGCAGCGCGTCAAAATTGCTTTTGGTATATGCTGCTGCCTCATACGGATTCAGATGTATTTCTTTTCCGTCCGTATAATTCATGTCATCGTAAACAACTTCAATTTTAATGTTTGAAGTAACTCGAAGCATACGCGCCTGTATGTATTTTCTTACGGATTCCGTAGATATAAATTCTGCGGGCGTCATATGTTCCTTTACAGATTTTAAAGTGGACGGAATGTAAATAAGATGTTTGTTTCCACTCATAAAATTTCCTCATATATAAAATGTCAAAAGTGTAAATATATTTATAATGATTGCATGGTATTCTGCGGTGTAATAAAACAACTGTGCAGGATTTCTGCAAAAGGTTTTTGACATCGAGATTATTATATTAGTAATCGGAAAAACCGGACAGCGCTTTAAAAAGGCGCATGCAATACCGACCTACCAGTAATTATTAATGATATTGTCCATGATTTCTTTCTGAACTTCCAGATTTTTGGAAGCAGCAGGTAATATAGTCGAACGGGCAGCCGTGATAATATCCTTGTATTTTCTGTGCTGAGCCCATCTCATTATTGCAGACGGATATATGGTCTGCCAGTCGCCGGTTTCTTCAGCGCTTTTATTCATATCTTTCATAACTTTGATCATGAGCAGAATTTCATCAGTATCTGTATAACCGGATTTCCTGCCGATCATATCAGCGAAAACTTCTTCTTTAAAGAAATCAAGATACTCTTTAAAGCCTTCAAAACGTCTGTCGAAAGATACGTCCTGTTCTCTGACAGCGCGGTATTCGTTTTCGTTTTCTCCGGCGTTTATAGTGGCGACAATAAAGCAGGCAGGATGTCTGTATATTATCTTGCCGTTCGGCAGAGTGATCTGAGCCGTTTCGTCGAGAGCTGTATTAAGGTCGCCGCAGGCGCCTGGTTTTACGTAATAACATTCTACAAATTCTACCACTGAAGGCGACTGATAAGCCTGAACAAACATACTTTCCACAAAATGTATTTTGCCGTCTTCGGTAGGCTGCCAGGAACCAAGCAGGTCGTCCATGGAAATATTACTATTAAAGGTAACCGGAACGTAAGGCAGTTCAAGCATCTTAGCCATAAGCATTACAGCTGTAGATTTTCCCGATGCCGGAGGCCCGTACAGCATGCCGGTGTTGACAGGAAATCCTGAATCCTTTTCTAAAACGAGCAGATCGACGATAGCTTTAATTTTAGGATCAACATAATAATCTTCTAAGTTAATTTTTGGAATCAGTTCTCCAAGTTCGGATTCTTTGTTCACTTCGTCTGAAAATACCTGTGCAAGCTGTTCATAACTCATCTCTCCGAAAGCGATATCGAATCT
>JAAVYD010000109.1 GCA_022790955.1 Bacillota bacterium | reverse complement strand
CCTTCAGACATATTTTTATAAGCACTCTAACATTTTCCTATTAATTATACCAATGTAATCTTCAGTTTTCAAGTAATTTCATTTTTTACTGACAAATTTATATCAATCTTTATTTTGGGTATCCCTTGTTATCATCCGCAGTTTAATTTAAAATAATGCGTAATGGTGAAAATCGGTTTTAACCATTAATAATTATAATAAATCGGAGGAAAATTGCGGAATCTAAAAGTTCGCATAAACATAGATAATGATAGTAATTTCAGCTAATAAGATATCAAAACTCTACGGAGCAGACGAGATTTTTTCAAATATTTCGTTTCACGTAAATAAAAACGACCGTATAGGTCTTGTCGGCGCAAACGGAGCGGGAAAAAGCACGCTATTAAATATACTCGCCGGCGAGCTTGCCTGCGATGAAGGCAGTTATTTTATTTCAGGCGACTTAAAATTAGGTTATTTTCGTCAGAACGATCTGTTCTCATCAGAAAACACCGTTTACGAAGAAATGCTCTCCATTTTCTCGGAAGTAATAGAAATGGAAGAAGAAATAAATAAGCTGTCAGATAAAATATCAGAACTATCGGCGAAAGATAACGGCGATAATTCCGTACAAATCGAAAAACTTCTCGCCGAATACGACAGGTTATCAGAAGAATTTAAACGCCGCAACGGCTATGGGTACAAAAGCGAGATTGCAGGCGTTTTAAACAGCATGGCGTTTCCGCCGTCTTTTTTTGATAAAAAAACCAGCTCTCTTTCCGGCGGCGAAAAAACCCGTCTTGCTCTTGCAGCGCTGCTTCTCAAAAAGCCCGATATCCTGTTCCTCGACGAACCTACAAACCATTTGGATATAGGCACTCTTAAATGGCTTGAGCAGTATATTAAATCATACTACGGAACCATTATACTAATATCACACGACAGATATTTTCTCGATCATACGGTAACCCGTATCTTCGAGATAGAAAACCGCAGACTCAGCGTATATGAAGGAAATTATTCATTTTACGCAAACGAAAAAAAGCTGCGCCTTATCAGCGAACTTAAGGCTTACGAGAATCAGCAGTCCGAAATAAAACGCCAGAAGGATATGGTTCGCCGCATGAAGGAAAGGGGAACGGAGAAACTCGCCAAGCGGGCAAAATCAAGAGAGAAACGGCTCTCTAAGATAGAAGTAATGGAAAAGCCTCAGATATTAAACGAAAGAATGAAGATCCAGTTTAAGGAAACCACAAAAAGCGGTCACGACACGCTTCAGGCTGTGGATATATCAAAATCCTTCGGCTTCGGCAGCGAACGCAGGACGTTGTTTTCAAACGTTTCTTTCGATATAAAGCGCGGCGAACGCATATGTATAATCGGTCCGAACGGGATCGGAAAAACTACGCTGCTGAAAATGATAATGTCTGACATCGAGCCGAGCAGCGGGCATATTAAAATAGGTCATAACATAATGTTCGGCTACTACGATCAGGAACAGCACATGCTGAACGAGTCGTCTACCGTTATTGAGGAGATGCGGGATTCCTATTCCCTTTATAGTGATACGGAACTGCGCGGTCTTTTGGGAAGATTTTTATTCAAAAACGACGACGTGTTTAAAACCGTAGATTCGCTGTCCGGCGGCGAACGCGCCCGTTTATCCCTTCTCAAGCTGATGCTTTCCGGCGCAAATATGCTGATACTGGACGAACCTACAAACCACCTTGATATAATCTCAAAAGAAGTCTTTGAAGACGCTCTTATAGATTTTCCAGGCACCTGCATCATAGTATCCCACGACAGATATCTGCTTAATAAAGTCCCGACTTCTATCTACGAACTTAACAAAGACGGCATAACCATTTTTCCCGGTAATTATGATTATTACAACGAAAAAAAGGATTCTATAAAGTCTGCAAACGCCTATATGTCGAATCTGAGCGCAGATGCGGATACCAAGGGGACAGGAACGAATACGCAGACTGCAGGAGCCGCCGCAGATAAACAGCAGCGGATGGAGGAACGCAGGAAAAGTAAGGAAGTCCAGGCGGCGCAGCGCAAAAAAGAACGCAGAATTGCAGCTCTTGAGGACGAGATTGCAAAATTCGAGGAAGAAATCTCTGCTTTAGAACAGGAAATGTATAAAGAAGAATACCAGACAGATCACACTAAATTAAATGAAATCTCTAAGACTATCGCAGACAAGCAATCAAAATTAGACGCCGCATACGACGAATGGTCGGAAATCAGCACAGAAATTTAAATAAATTATATATGTCTTTTTGACTATCTTCTATATCTTCGCAAATGTCCGCAAAGCCTTATTTTATAGGCTCTACGGGCATTTTGCTTTTGTGGTAAACATCACATATCTAAGTCTATCTTCTTATATTTTCACTGTCAATCGTGGTTAGACTCGTGGTAAATACTTCTATACAATTAGACGCTGAATCTCTGATTTTGCGGTATCTATGGACGCATGAGCGTACCGGTTCATTGTGAAACTGATGTTTGAATGTCCCATAATATACTGTAAATCTTTTGGGTTCATGTTCTTGCTTGCCAATCTTGTGCAGAATTTATGGTGCCGCGTATGCGGTGTAATATGTAGCAATGGGCTGTCCTTGTGATGTTTGTTGTATTTCCTTACCATGCGGACTGATGTCGTATCATTTTATAGGACTTCATTCAACTTGAAATCAAAAAGGTTTTTCCTCACACAATCGTCTTGATACTGTCAATATCAGTTTACAGTATCAAATAGCCTTTTTCCTCTTGTGAGAAGATATAAAAAAGAAAATAAGGATAGCTGTATAAAGAGAGCAAAACAATGTTCTAAAAAGGTATATTTAATCTTGACATACAATACTACCTTGTTATAATAGGATTTGCTCGGAGGGCAAATCATTCATATAAGAAATGATGAGCTGGACAAGGCAACAGATTGAAATATCTGTTTCTTGTCCAGCTCTTTTTTTGGAAAAGGAGGGAAGCAATATGAATTTCTTACATGGAGAAATCCGACCACTCTATTTTAAGTATTTGGCTGCTGCATTTGGAAGTGCGTTAATTACTTCTGTTTATTCTATCGTAGATATGGCTATAGTAGGGCAATATCATGGTCCAGACGGAACAGCAGCACTTGCGGTTGTAGCACCTATTTGGAATATCCTATATAGTTTAGGTCTGCTTATGGGGATTGGTGGTTCCGTTATTTTTAGTACATTAAAGGGAAATGCAGATAAAAAAACTGAAAATGAGAATGAATATTTTTCGGCTGCTGTAATAGGTGCAATTATCTTATCTATCATTACATGGATAGCCATTGTATTTTTTGATAGAGAATTACTGATATTTTTCGGTGCGGAAGAAACGTTATTATCTCTGGCTGAAACTTATATTATTCCAATAAAATTTGTGGTTCCATGTTTTTTATTCGTTCAAATGTTAGCCGCTTTTTTGAGAAATGACAAAAACCCGACACTTGCAACTGTTGGTGTTTTATCTGGTGGAATATTTAATATATTTGGCGACTATATTTTTGTTTTTGTTTTTGATATGGGAATTTTCGGAGCTGGCTTAGCAACTGCTATCGGTTCAGTCATATCATGTATTGTTATGCTAACTCATTTTGTATCAAAAAGAAATTCCTTGGCTTTGGTAAAGCCAACCAAAGTATTTCATAAATTAAAAGAAATATCCGTCACAGGTTTTTCAACATTCTTTATTGATGTTGCTATGGGAATTTTAACAATCTTATTCAACAGACAGATTATGAAATATATAGGGACAAATGCACTTTCTGTTTATGGAATTATTGTAAATATCAGCACTTTCGTTCAATGTTGTGCTTATAGTGTAGGGCAGGCTTCACAACCTATTATATCTGTCAACTATGGTGCGAAATTTGGCAACAGAATAAAAGAAACATTGAAATATTCGATATATTCAGTAATATTTTTTAGCCTTTTGTGGACGTTATTATCACTATTAGTTCCGAATATGTTTGTACAAATTTTTATGACACCAACGAAAGAAATTTTGAAAATAGCTCCAGCAATTATAAGGTGCTATGGGCTTTCATTCCTTTTGTTACCAATAAATATTTTTTCTACTTATTATTTTCAGGCATTATTAAAGCCAAAAGCGTCATTTATTATTTCAGTATCCAGGGGATTAGTGATAAGTAGCGTTTTGATTTTCATACTGCCATTAACAAATGACAACAATATTTGGCTTACAATGCCTTTTACAGAAGTGATAGTTGCGATTTTTGCTATTGTTACTATGGTTCGATACACAAAAAGGTTACCAGTAGAGAAAGAATATATCCATGAATAAAATTATCACTATTAGCAGAGAGTTTGGAAATGGGGGACGAGAGATAGCACAGGGCTTGCAAAGACACTCAACATACCTTATTACGATAAAGAAATATTAAAATAAATTGCTGAAAATTATGTTGAGAAAATAATGGAAATGCCAATGTATTTCCCTTTCCCCATATTATCGAAACATTCCTTTAATATTCCTGATCATACATTGGAACAGCAAAACACCATATATATGGCACAATATAAGTTTATCCGTCAATTAGCAGAAAAAATCATCATGTATTATCGTTGGACGTTGTTCAGATTATATATTAAATGATATGAACCCTTTGAAAGTTTTTATCTATGCTGATGTAGCATATAAAATGAAATGCTGCTTACATAAATATAATAATATATCAAGTAATACACCATTTACAGATATAGTAAAACATATAATTCAAATCACAAAGAACAGGGCAAGTTATTTAAATTAGATAATGACAAAACCTGATTTGGTTTGACAATCAAACAATTTTTTTCAAAACTGCAAAAAAAGTATTGCAGTATCGTAGGCTTCCCCGTATAATGAACCTTGTAACTTGAACGACCTTTGAATTGGAGGATATTACAATGATATTTGATAAAGTAAAAGAGATTATAGTAGAACAGTTAGGCGTTGACGGCGACGATATAAAAATGGATACGAGCCTTACAAAAGATCTGGAAGCCGATTCATTAGACGCTGTTGAGATCATCATGGCTATCGAAGAAGAATTCGATATAGAAGTTCCCGATGAAGAAGCTGAAAATTTTGCAAACATAGGCGACATCATCAAATTCATCGAAGCTCAAACAGACGCCGAATAAAATATATTACGGCGCGACAAAATCTATTTTTGCGAAAATACATCTTATCCAAATAAAAAAGAGGCTCCGCCAAACAAAATCTCATTACCGCAGTATATACAACTGCGACATGTTTGCGGCAGCCCTTTTTTATTATTTCAACATTCCTCAAAATCCCTGCAAAGCAGTATTTTATCTCGTGATTTTTATAGTAAACAATCGTAACAAAAGGAACCTAATTAACAACATATTAAATATTTTAATATTTATAGATATTCTCGCATGCTTTTTAGCGTAATTTTACAGAAAAATAAATGCAGATAAAAAATAGAGCATATAGATTTCCTGTTTCTGTATACTAATATTGACAATATCAAAATTGATGCGGTTTATCATGCAAGTTTTATTGCCTGACCTGCTAATTCTTTTATCGTATCAAGGGATAATTCTGTATAATCTGCTATATCTTCAAATGACATTTTACCCTTTTTTATCATTCTCACCGCCGTTTCTTTTGCATTATTTATTGCCGCTTCCTTTGCCGCTTCCTTTGCCGCTTCCCTCGCTGCTTCATTTCTCATGTCTTCCATAATTTTACACATAGCCGCTACTCCTTTCTCATCCTTCTTAAAATATCTTGCTCTTTTCGCGAGCTCTTCATAGTTCATATCTTCAGGATCTGTACATGAAAAATCATGCATTAACTTTCCGATTTCATCATCGCCTCTGTATTTTCCATTAACATATATAATATGCGAACCGTCTCCAAATAATACTTTATTTCCTCCGATTGTAATATATCTCTCCACCGGATATATCGGCTCATTTCCCTTTATAACATCGTTCTCTGTGATAAAAATAATATAACTGTCCGGAATATCCTCCGTATCATCTCCGGGCTTTAATATATGCGCATCTAACAGACTGCTGTTATATCTTGCCCTTTTTGCGCCTGCTCCTGCATCTGCCCTCTGGATCTCCACATCAAATTCTTTATTAGCGCTGTCAACCGCATGAACATCTAAAACAGCGGAACGTCCCTGCAGATTCTTCAGCTTCTCCTGTGTCCTAACCGACTTAATCGTTATATCTTTCCGTCCTAAAACTATCCTGAGTATTAACTCAACTCCTTCAAAATTATCTGCAAGGCATACAGTCATAAAATCATCATCCATATATCTCAGCAATTTCAAACGTTCCAGATCCTGTTGATGCGTTTGCTCCGCCGTATTCAAAAAATCACCCTCTTTCTCAGCTTTTATTTTATTATACATCATACAAAATCTTTTGAAAACAGAAGGTTTATCACACTGCCTGAATACAAAATAGAGCATATAGATTTCCTGTTTCTATATGCTCTAACACTGTAATTTTTATATTTATCCCTATCGCTTTTTACCGACTGAAAGATACGCATGAGCTGTAATAAGTTCCCATGATAAAACATCAAAACCTGCCGCTGAGAATAATTCGTTTATTTCATTCTCTGAATATATATGTACGTCGCCGTCGCTGCTGAAACTAATAAAAATATTCATAAGCTGTCTTAACGGCGATCTTGCCCATGTATCGCAAAGCAGGAATATACCGTCTTTTCTCAGCACACGCTGTATTTCCGAAAGGGCTTTCTTTGGATTCGGGTAATGATGAAAACTTTCCACGCAGCACACCAGATCGAAACTATCGTCTTCATACGGCAGTTCTTCAGCATCTCCCACCGAAAGCTCGGCATCCGCGCTCAAGCGCCATTCCGCCTGTAAAATCATATTTTCCGATAGATCCAGCCCGAATAATTCCGCTTCGCCATTTCTTCGTCCGATCTCCTCAAGAATTACGCCTGTCCCACATCCTAAATCCAACACTCTGTTAAATTTAATATCGCTTACAGCTTTTAAGACATACGGATAACATTCCCGCGGATATTTGCTGTAATCGCTCGCATCGTAATCCGCTGCTTGTTTATTAAAACTGTTCTTGGATTTTATTTTTGCATCCATGATTTTTCCTTTTATGTTAATTTTTTAAAAAACTGCAGCCATAAATATAAACTTTCTAAAAATCCAACACCGGGTAAGCGTCTAACGATAAATCGTCCACATATCCGTCTTTATACCTGTAATAAGCCGCGCACGCGATCATAGCGGCGTTATCCGTACAGAGCACGGGCTCAGGTCTGTAAAACTCGATTCCCGCATCTATGCACGCTTCCTCCATCATCTTTCTCAGCAAACTATTTGCCGCCACGCCGCCGGCTAACGCCAGTTTCCTCCTGCCGTACTCCCTTGCCGCACCTACCGCCTTCGCAACTATAACCTCAACCACAGCCAACTGAAAGCTCGCTGCGATATCCGCAGAATTTATCTCCTTACCCTGCTGCCTAAGACCATTTACATAATTTAAAACGCCCGTTTTAAGTCCGCTGAAACTAAAATCATAACTACCTTTTTCTAAAAACACACGCTTAAATTCAACAGCATGGGGATTGCCCTGTTTGGCTAACACATCTATTTTAGGACCGCCGGGATAACCGAGATCGAGTACCCGAGCAACCTTGTCCATAGCCTCGCCTGCGGCGTCATCCCTCGTCACGCCCAGCAAATCCATATCATTATAATCTTTAACGTCTATAATATCCGTATTTCCGCCGGAAACGACCACTGCGGTAAACGGAGGCTCAAGCTCTGGAGCTGCTATATAATTCGCCGCGATATGCCCTTTAAGATGATGAACGCCCACGATGGGAATATCCTTTGCAAAAGACAGGGATTTAGCCGCCGCCATGCCCACCAAAAGCGCGCCTATAAGTCCCGGACCCTTTGTAACTCCTATAAGATCTATATCGTCCAGCTTGACTTCCGCTTCCGCCAGAGCCTGATCTATTACAGTATTTATATTATTAAGATGATGCCGCGACGCTATCTCAGGCACCACGCCGCCGTAAGCGGTGTGTATTTCTATCTGAGAAGATATTATATTTGACAGCACCCTGCGCCCCTGAGCGACTATTGCAACTGACGTTTCATCGCAGCTGCTTTCTATTCCAAGCGTCAGAAATTCTCCGTTTTTCATAATTATTTTCCTTATCTGATGATATTGCGATATTTAAAGCACGATTATAACTTCTTCATTTTATAATCATTAAACGAACTCTCCGCAGCAGTTATTAATATAATTTGCGTTGATTTTACGAGAAACTATTTTCAGCCAATCCGCATTTGTTATCCGCCCTCTGATGACGGCAGTTATCACAGGTGTTGTAATCGCTCATGTTCATAACGCTCGCATTTCCGCCCGGAGAATAATTTCTGCAATGCACGGAAATATCATAATCTTCGTCTGAATTATAATATTCGCGCCCGCCGCCCAAAAATCCTGTTCCATAAGTATCATTTCCGTTATAGCTCCCATATCCGTTATAAATGGTCATATTAATACCTCCATAATGTATATTAAACGAGTTTATAATACATTATTCCAATATTAATATTATTTTATACATATTGTTAAAAATACGATAAAAGATTTATAATAACCGCGGCTTTTTATTACTGCGTTTCATTATAAGCGCGTTCTCTCCCGTCTGGATATAGTAGCCGTTTCTCTTCGCTTCCACTGAAAAACCATGATTTTTATAAAGAGAGATAGCGTTTCTGTTCGCTTCGCGAACCTCAAGAGTAATATCGCAAACTCCTTGTTTCTCCGCTTCTTCTATAATAATGCTCATAAGCCTGCCCGCTATATTTCTTAATCTGTACAGCGGATGAACAGCGACCCGGTTTACTTCACCTTCATCAAAAATATAAACCATACCCGCAAAACCTATCAGCTCTTTCCTGCTGTTAAAAGCTCCGCAGTAAATAAAACTTCTCGCTCCGTTAATATCGCCTGCGAAAGATTCCTCGCTCCAGGGATTTGAAAAACACAGAGCATCCAGTTTTGCAAGCTCAGATATATAAGAACCATCTATAATTTTATAAGTAATGTTTTCATCTGCCGGAGGAATCTCGTAAACAGGCTCCTGTTTTTCCGGCTCTTTTTTTCTGCGCAGCTTGCCCGCTAACAGCTTGCGTTCAGCCTCAGCCTTTCGCAGATATACGGGCTGAGCTTCGTTATATCCGCAAAGCTCGCCGGTTTTTGCCATCTCAGCCGCAAGTCCTGCTATATACTCCGCATCCTGATACCGCCCTGCTTTCTCTGCAACAGTTACAATCATGTCCTTTGCTCGTGCCGCCCTTGCAGCTTCGCTCACAGCCTGATTATAACTATCCGTTCCATCGCCAAAACACCTTATAATTTTTATTCCTGCAGATTCCGCGGCTTTTACAGCCAGATCTAAAAATTCCTCCACAGCATAAGCATCCTGACCGACTTCCTGAGAAATACCAACTGCCGCTTCAGACAAGGTCCTGCTAAACGCCGCAGCGTACACCTGTCCGCGTCTGGCGTCGATCATCGGACAGACTAAAACAGGCTCGCTCAAAATTTCTCCTTCTTCCGAAAAAAACTGATCATTTGCAAACGCAAAAGATTTTAATGTGGGCGCAGCCGCTACCGGCAGTTCCAGCGCCTGAGCAAGGGTTTTGGCAGTAGCCATTCCTATACGTATTCCGGTAAAAGATCCAGGTCCGGCGGAAACCGCGATCAGCGACAGTTCTTCTTTTGTAATCCCCGCCTCTGCCAGCGCTTCCTGAACTATCGGCAATAACCTCTGCAGATGACTCATCATATCATTGGATACAGCTTTAAAAATCATGCCGTCCTTTCTCAGCACGGCTGCAGACGCCATTACGCCTGTAGTTTCAATAGCTAAAATATTCATTCTGTAAATCCTATATCATAAATACGTTCCTCTGGACTATCACCGCGGCTGATCTCAATCAGCCGACTGCCAGCCGGAATAATATCAGCAATAATGTCCGCCCACTCTATAATGCAGACGCCCCCGCCGAAAAAATAATCGTCAGCGCCTATTTCAAAAAGTTCTTCCGGATCTGATATCCTGTAAACATCAAAATGATACAGAGGAAGCCTGCCCGAATGATACTCCTTTACAATATTAAATGTAGGGCTGACGATCATTTCCTGAACGCCCAGCCCTTCCGCAATAGACTTTGCAAGAGTCGTTTTTCCCGTACCAAGATCCCCAACCAGGCAAACTATGTCGCCTGCATTAAGCTCGGCGGCAAGAAAATGACCGTAACGCCTGGTATCATCTTCGTTATTAATCTTTATCAGCATTTTCTGAACTCGAAAATCCTTTCTTTAAATATCTATATTTGAATTATATTAATATTTTCGGCACGCTCTATTAAAACCGTGCAGACTTTCAACAGCTTCCCACAGTATTTTTTCCTGCTTACATTTTCGGCGCTACTGCAAGTTCATATACAGCGTCCGCGTATATCTTGGCTGTCTGCACCAATCTGTCTATATTGATGCATTCGTTCTTCTGGTGCATAAGTTCGGGATCGCCGGGATACTGAGCGCCGAAAGCGATAACATTTTTCATCTCTCTGGCATAAGTGCCTCCCCCTATTACAAGGGGCTCGCTATCATGATCTCCCGTATGTTTTCTGTAAATGCCGAGAAGCGTCTGCACCAGCGGCTCGTCCACAGGAAAATAAATCGGCTCATGATACATCTGCTTAACTATGCCTATATCGTAATTTTCAATATTAGGAGCGATTCTTTCATAAACATCCTCAGCGTTATATGAAATAGGAACTCTTACATTTACAGTCAGCTTAGTATGCTCGCTGTTGATATCTATCATACCGACATTAAATATAAGCCTGCCCGAAATATCATCTGCAAGATCGCAGTTAAGCCCTTCGCCGTTGACGGTAAACCCTATATGCGTGTGGAAAAAGTTTATAAAATCATTTACTTCTTCACAATTAAACTCATCGAGTCCCGCAAGAAAAGCCATCATAATAAAAACAGCGTTTAAGCCTTTCCACGGCATAGCTCCGTGAGCGGATACTCCCTTGCAGGCAACTTCAAAATTCCTGCCTTTGGTCTTTCCTGTAATATCGAAGTCCGTTGATTTCCTGAATTTTTCAATATGCTCTCTGATAGCGTCGTACCCGTTTTCTGAATATATTAATGCTTTCGCGCTGTCCGGCACCATATTAGGCGCATTTCCTCCCGTTACTTTTTTAAGCGTAAAACCGCCCTTTGCAGGCTTACCGAGCTTCTTTACCAAATCGAAAACCATAATCCCCATCTCGCCGTGAACCAACGGAAAATCGGAATCAGGCACTATCCCGAAATCGGGAGCTTTTTCTTTTTTCAGGTAATAATGCATACCCTCGCTTCCCGTTTCTTCGTCAAGACCAAGAATCATACGTACCTTTTTCTGCGGCTTATAACCGCAGTCCTTCAGCGCCTTCATGGCGTAAAAGGCCGCTATGGTAGGACCTTTATCATCTGCCGTACCCCTGCCGTACATCACATTATCAATAATATCTGCGCTGAAAGGTTCATGATCCCAACCGCTGCCTTCAGGAACCACATCGAGATGACAGAGTATCCCCATGGTTTCCGCCCGGCTTCCGATACCGTAATCTATATGACCGCCACGCTCGTCGATATTAACGCAGTCAAAACCTTCGCGCTCGCCAAGATTCAGCATATAATGAAACGCGTCCTTAACGCCCTGCCCAAATGGCGCTTCCTGCAGAGCCTCGGACTTAACGCTGTTTATCTGCACGAGCCCGCGCAGATCGTTTATCATATCTTCTCTTAATTCGTCTATTTTATCTAAATAATCAGGCTGCTTTATTTGATCCTTCATCAACATTTTCTCCCATCAGAATAGTTTTTCCCTCAAGGTATTCTTCTCCGAAAATCTTTTTTACATCCTCAAAAGCGCTGGCGGCTCTCTGGGTATGCCCCGACGCCCTTAGAGTTTCGTTATTATTCAGATCGTCATTAAGAGGGATTATAGAGTATTTTACTTTGCTGCCGTATTTATCCACCCAGGTCGGGATAACGGTCATCTTCTCTGATAGTATTTCACCTGTGCCTTTCATATATTCCAAATCTACGACAGCCATCATGCCCTGCTCCGTATACTTTCTGTTTGAAATACTCGGCAGAGTTTCCTCTCGCTGATTGGAAATAAAATTACCCATAGAATAAAATACCGGAACGCTCCTGCCATCCGCGGAAGTTATCACATCCGCGCCCTGAAGCAGATGCGGATGTGATGCGAATATCATGTCCGCGCCCATATCCGAAACCTTTTGCGCCATATCAAGCTGGTAGCTCGTCGGTTCTCTCATGTATTCTTCGCCCCAGTGGAAATAGCAGACTATGATCTCCGCGCCGTCTTCCTTTGCACCGTCTATATCCTGTTTTATTTTATCGTAATCGCTCGTTTCCAGTTCATGATAATTAAAAGTATTAATAAGCTCCTGACCCTCGGCGGAAACAGGATTTCCGTTTATTGAGACCTGAGCCCCCGCAGCATTTGAAGTTTCGTATGTATATGACACGACGCCGATCTTCACACCGTTCACTTCTTTAACGATATAGCGTTCCTCGCCTGCAAGCCTGCTGCCTACTGTAGTAAGTCCTGCATCCCTCAGCACGCTGATAGTGCGCTGCATTCCGTTAAAACCCGTATCCATCATATGATTATTGCTCGTAATAGCCACATCGAAACCCACGGAAGCGATGTTCGCCGCCAACTCATCGGGAGCGTTAAAAGCCGGATAACCCGCAGGCTTTCCGCCTCCGAACGTAGTTTCCATATTGCATAAAGCCAGATCCGCTTCCTCTATATAACTTTTCACGTAATCGTAATTATCCGTAAAATCATATGTACCTGAAGCCTCATCATGAGCAGACTGTATATTAGTGCCGTGAGCTATAATATCGCCCACGCACAGTATTTTCAAATTTATCGGACTTTCTTCTTTTTTAAACAAACCGCCCGATTTTTTGGAGGAATCTCCGTCTTTAGAACCGCACGCGGAAAAAAGCATCGCTGCTATAAGCAGCATCGCTATAAATAACGTTTTTTTTGAATAATATATATTTGTTTCTCTTTTCATAAATAATAATCCCTATTCTATTTAATCTCTATATTTGTTGCCGCCAATATTTCATTTAACAGGATAACTTCATTATCTATCCTGCTCCCCTGTTTTATCCAAAATCTTTACTTCACTAAATTCCAAAATACTTCAATTAGCTGCTTTGCTGAGAATTTTTTACAAACCCGAAACGCCGACTCTAAATCAGCGTTTCGGATATGCGTTACCGCAGATTTTAATATAACTCAGCCAACGCTTGAATTATAAAAGACACCGCTATACAGCTTCGATTCCCGCAACTTCAGGAACCGCTTCTTTCACAATTCTTTCAACTACGCTCTGTAAAGTGAGCTGAGCGCCCGGGCAGCCGTTGCATGCGCCTTTAAGACGAACCTTTACAATATTTTCCGGCGTAAGCTCTACGAATTCAATATCGCCGCCATCTCTCTGAAGAAACGGTTTGATTTCATCAATACTCTTTAAAATTAATTCTTCCATTTTTTCTCCTTTATTTTATAGTCACCACACTCAAAAATCGTTAAAGTTAAGCGGCTAAAATGTGTTGTCGTCCTTTCCGGGCAGTTAAGCCCGCCTGCGTCCTCCGCGCTCATTTTGTTAAAACACAGCAAAAGAATAATACAAATTGTGTTTTTAGCATGTAAAGAAACAAGCGTACAAAATGGGACAGCGCAGCAGAACAATATGGATTAAAAGTTCTGCGAAGGAGTGCAGCAAGTTTGATAAGAACAATCTTGTTACACCGCATTTTCCCTCGCTTCCTTTTCAACGATTCTCAAGGGCGGTGACTATACACTTTAGAATTAGAGTTAATATATTTATAACAGTCAGGATTTACCAGACTGAAAATAACATCAATATTTTACAGTTTATCTTTATAAGCGTTTACGCGCTGAACCGTGCGGTCCGCTCCGAGTATCTGCTGGATCTCCCATACATCCGGCGACTGGGAACGACCTGTTACCGCAAGTCTTATTACAGTGCTCACATCTCCCACATGACCTTTGTACTGATCGGGATTTTTTTTGTAATCCTTAGGCTTTGCCGCAAAACCAAGTTCGGTTCCCAGATTTCTGATCTTATCGAACCATGCGCTCTGATCGTCCGAATGATCATAAGAATCGAGATACGCCTGAAGTATAGCTTTCGCATCCTCTGCCGATACGTTCGCAGGAAGCTCGTCCTCTATTACAAAATGCTTGTCGAAAAAATACTTGATAAATTCAAATATCTGCTCTCCGTATATAAGATCCTTACGCGGTTTGTTTCCGCTCCTGCCCACATCCAAAATACGTTCCACATATCCGCGGTCCTTTGATATCAGGCTGTATACATCAGGTTTAAACTCCTTCGCCCAGCCCGCCAAAAATTCGTAAAGCTCGCCTGCAGGGATCTTAACGAGAACGTCTTTGCACACATCCTTTAGTTTATTAAGATCGAACAATGCGCCCGAATTGCTCATTTTTTCCGGAGAGAATTCAAACTCGTCTATATCTGCATCGGGATTAGCTATGCGCCATTCTTCAAAGTTTGAATTAAGAATAGTCAAAAGATACTCTCTTACAGCCTTAGGATGATATCCGTCCTTTCTGTAATAATCAAGAGAAAGCTCAGGATCTTTCCTCTTGGACAGCTTTCTTTTATTGCCTTCTTCGTCTATCTTCATAAGATGAGCCGTATGGCAATAAATCGGATGATCCCAGCCAAGCGTTTCAAACAGCTCCACATGAATCGGCAGCGACGAAAGCCATTCTTCACCTCTCACAACGTGAGTAGTTCTCATAAAATGGTCGTCTATAACGTGGGCGAAGTGATAAGTCGGAATCCCAGTAGCTTTCAGGATAACCACATCCATATTATTCTCAGGCATAGTAATATCTCCGCGAATAGCGTCCGCTACCGTAATGGTTTTTATATTATCAGGATCAGCCTGCGCCGCGCCTTTTGACTTTAACCTTACAACATAAGGTTTGCCCGATTTTATATTTTCTTCTATTTCTTCATAAGTAAGATTCCTGCTTACAGCCCACTCGCCGTATATACCCGGATTTGCCTTAATTGAATCCTGTTTCGCCCTGATTTCGTTTATTTCTTCTTCCGTCAGAAAACACGGATAAGCCTGTCCCTTCTGAATCATCATTTTAACGAAAGTCTGATATATCTCGGCTCTGTGACTCTGATAATACGGTCCGTATTCGCCGCTCTCTCCCGTGATCCCCGCGCCCTCGTCAAACTGAATCTCAAAATAATCGAGAGCGTTCACGATAGTGTCTACTGCTCCCTCAACATAACGCTTGTCGTCCGTGTCCTCTATCCTCAGATAAAACACCCCGCCGCTCTTGTGAGCCATCCGCTCGTCGGCAAACGCGCTGAACAGATTTCCAATGTGAATAAATCCTGTCGGGCTCGGCGCCAGACGGGTCACACGAGCGTCCTTAGCAAGATTCCTCACAGGAAAAATGCTGTCGTATTCCTCCGGAGCTTTCGTTATATCCGGAAACAAAAGCTCCGCCAATTTCATATTATCCATATATACCTCCGCAACCAGACGGCATAACCGTCAACTATTATATTCATTGCCATTTATTAACCAGATAAAGCGAACTTGCGCCTCGTCTTTCAACATTAAACCTTTCTTTATATATCAAGCGATATTTTCTGCATAATAAACAAACTATTATTTTTATCTGAACCGATTATTGCAGCGCTTTTTTAGTGTAAGTTATATTAATGCTTTAATCGCTGTCTTTTCAGTCTTACTCTTTTCTGTAAATCTCAAGGATTTCCTTAGTGTAATTCCCTTCTGAATCGTATACGATTAACGGATCCATAAATTTAAGCTCTCTGCCGCCGTTCTTCCTGCATTCCACGAGCAGAAGATTCGGCTTAACGCCTTCTTTCGGGCTGATAAACCTCATATACTTTGGCTCCAGACCGTTGTTTCTGCAGTGCCACGCTATATCCACAATCCTCGACGGTCTGTGAATCATGTAAAAAGCGCCTTTATTCGTCAGCAGATACGCGGCACATTTTATAAAATCTTCCAGTCCCGCCGTAGTTTCGTGCCTTGCGGCGGCAAGTCCTTTAGAATCGTTTATTATACCTGTGCTTTTTTCAAAATAAGGCGGATTGCACACCACCGCATCGAAGCTGCCTTTTTTGTAATGCTCCGCAATATCCAGAATATCGCAGAGCTTAAATTCCAAACGATCCTGAAGACCGTTAAGCTGCGCGTTTCTCACGGCAAGCTCAAAACCTCGGCGCTGTTTTTCTGCTCCGGCTATGAATTCCGCTGAGGATATCCTGCTTAGAATAAGCGGTATCACGCCGTTATTTGTGCCCAGATCTATAATCTTTTCGTGCCTGTTTCTTGCAGCAAATCCTGCCGCCAGCACAGCGTCGATGCCGTAGCAGAACTCTTCCGTATCCTGAATCAGCCTGAGCCCGCCGAATCCCATATCGTCCGTTCTCTCAGCCATACGCTAATCCTCAAGCAGGCTCTTTACTTCTTCCGGCAGAGATTCCAAATCATCGTCCTCTTTTTTGTATCTTTTCTTTTCTATGCGCTTGATTTCGCTCTTGGTATAAGTATTAATATCTCCTCTGGATCTTTCTTCGCCCTTATCGTTATCTGCGACAAGAGCCGCCTTTACCTGCTCTTTTAAAACATTAGATTCGACTACCACAGCCGGTCCGTCCGGAGTTTTTATCTTATCTCCCACATCGGGCAGCCCCCGTTTTAACTCCGAATACACGTCGTTTTCATATTTTAGACAACACATCAGCCTGCCGCAGATGCCCGATATCTTGGCGGGGTTAAGGGACAATCCCTGCAGCTTTGCCATCTTTATAGATACGGGATCAAAATCCGGCAGCCAGGTATTGCAGCATAAACCCTTGCCGCATGTACCTATTCCGCCCAGCATTTTCGCCTCGTCCCTCACGCCTATCTGCCTGAGTTCTATACGCATCTTAAATACGCTCGCCAAATCCTTTACGAGTTCCCTGAAATCAACTCTGCCGTCGGCTGTAAAGTAAAATATTACTTTTGTATTATCGAAAGTATACTCTACGTCTATCAGCTTCATGTCCAGTTCTCTGAACTCTATCTTCTCCTGACATATTTCGAGGGCTTCCCGCTTTTTGCGGACATTCTCCGCATGGATTTCTTCATCTTCCTCGTCAGCTACACGAATAACCCTTTTTAAAGATTGAATAACCGTACTCGGACTCACCTCGCAGGGAGCAAGGGTAACCTCGCCAAACTCCAGCCCTCTGGCAGTTTCAACTATTACATGAGTGCCCTCCGTCAATTCAAAATCTCCGGGATCAAAATAATAAACTTTTCCTGCGGGTTTAAATCTTACACCTACAACTGTAACCATCATTAATAATTATTCCTTTCAGAAAACGTCCCCTGACAATTTTTTCTGTATATTAAATATCATATATTTTAACGCGCGCCCTGCGCCCACATTTCTCTCAATGTCCTTTGCCGCGGTTTCGGCGCACTCTATGGCTTCCGCCATCTGATCCGCTGAAAACCTCCGGCTGCACTCTTTTATAATGTCCATTCTTTTCTTATTAATTATCAGCTTTTCATAAACATCCCATTCGGAAATCATAATATCACGATAAAAATTCTCCGCTATCCCTACAAAAGCCTCCGCATTTTTTTTGTCTGATGAAAAAAATTCTATATCTTTCCATAACTCATAAAAAGGCTTTCCGTAAATTATATTGACAGCGGCAGAAACAGCTTTCTGCTCAAATCCATCGTCTTCCAATAATTCTCGCTCTACTGCTCCGACTGACAGCCTGAAATGCTGGCACCTTGATCTTATGGTTTCCGCCAGACCTTCGGAATTTTCCGTCAGCAGCATTATAGTAACTCCGGTCGGCGGTTCTTCCAGAGTTTTCAGCAATCTGTTCTGAGCACGAAGGGTCATAGTTTCCGCCTGTCTTATTATCATGAACATACGCCTTCCCGTATATGATTTTTTCATAACGCGGGATATCAAATTTTCAATATCTTTATCCTTAATGCTGTTTCCTTCGCCGCTCCTTATAATATCCTCACTGTTGCCCGACCTGATTTTCCGGCAGGAAACACACTCTCCGCACGCTTCGCCCGAGCCTTTCTCGCACAGCGCCGCCGCTGCAAAATCTTCGACAAGTGTTTCGGTATCTTTGCCCGCGCCTTCAAAAATATAGCCGTGAAATATCCTCCCGGAACATATCATGCGCTTTAATCGCTCCGCTAAACCTGTATTTAATTGTATTTCAGATAAGGACATAAAAACACTCCTGTATTTTACAGACCGCCTGATCTTCCGTCTATGACAGAATCTGCTATTTCCGCTATCTCCCGCGCTATCACTTCCGCCTGACCGCAGGCATCTATAATGCGCACCCTGCCTGGCTCGCTTTCGGCTATATTAATATATCCTTTCATTACAGTCCGATGAAAATCATTTTGCTGGGAATCCATACGATCCTCCTCCTGCAGGCTTCGTCTGCTCCTCAAAGTCGCAGGATCTCCGCTCAGCAAAAATGTCAGGTCCGGCTTAACTTCAGCAGCGGCGGGCTCGTTTATTATTCGCACCATATCGCCGAGTCCTCTGCCGTATCCCTGATACGCAATACTCGAATCCAGGAAACGGTCGCTGATTACAATTTTACCCGTCCTTAGAGCAGGCTCTATCACCTGAGCAACATGCTGAGCCCTTGACGCAGCGTACAGCAAAGCCTCGGTCACAGGATTCATTTCGCTGTTTTCTTTATCTAAAATTATATTTCTTATCTTTTCGCTTATCGGAGTTCCTCCCGGCTCTCTTGTAACCAGGACGTCCAAATTTTTTGAAACCAAATGCGACCTGAGCCGTTCTATCTGCGTAGTCTTTCCCGATGCGTCCGGTCCTTCAAAAGTTATAAAAACGCCCTTCATCTTTCCTGATCTCTCTTGCTTTTCAGGGCTCCGTCCAGCAGATCACCAAGCATAATCACACCTAAATATACCAAAGGAATCGCAATAGCCGCTATTAACATCAGCTTAAAAAACATTTTACAATCCTCGCTTTTTATATTAATTATCTGTAATTGCAGTCAAAACCGCTGTATATCAGCAATTTCATATGTATTAACTACTATAGTCAGCGCACTCAAAAATCGGTAAAGTTCAGCAGGTAAAATACGGCGGGTACGTTGTCGTCTTTGCCGGACAATACGTCCGTCTGCGTCCTTCCGCGCCCATTTTGTTAAAACAAAGTAAAACGAATAATACAAACTGTGTTTTTAGGATGTTAAAGAGGTAAACATACAAAATGGGACAGCGCAGCAGTGCAATATATGAATCAAAAGCTCTGCGAAAGAGGCAGTAAGTTCGATAAGAACGTTCTTGTCACACCGCATCTTTACTCACTTCCTTTTTAACGACTCTCAAACGTGTTGACTATATTTTACCATGCATAAAGAATATCATAAAGAAATTTAATAAAATTTCAGGTTTGATTTTTAAGATGTTCCGCCTTCTCTTAGCCGATTCAGCAGCGATTGCATATCCTGCGGCAGCTCAGCCTCTGCAATAAACGCTTCTCCGCTCACAGGCATTCGGAATCTCAACGACTTAGCATGAAGCGCCTGCCTGCCGATCAGATCGGCATCTATCCTTTGGGCTTCGCCCTGACCGCCGATGTCCAGGTCATCCGCATTAATATCAATATCCGAACTTCTTTCTTCGGTGTCTTCCGCGCCAAGTCCGTAAAGCGTATCTCCTAAAAGAGGATGCCCGATATAAGACATATGTACCCTGATCTGGTGCGTCCTGCCTGTTTCGAGCCTGAGTTCTGCAAAGGAGATCCCCGCCGCAGGAAAACGTTCGATAACTTTATAATGAGTCACGGAAGGGTAACCTTCTTCCATTACGCACCGTCTGATATCTCCCTCGTTTTTCCTCCCTATGGGAAGATCTATTGTTCCACGATCCTCTTTTATAATACCGTGAACTATGGCGGCATAACGCTTATCCACTCTGTCGCTTTTCATCTCTTTTATAAGCATATCCTGAGAATGGGAATTTTTTGCCACTATCAAAAGCCCGCTCGTATCCCTGTCCAGCCGGTTCACAAACCTGATCTTAAAAAACTCGCCGCGTTCTTCCATGCGCTTCATCAGACCGTTTGAGATCGTTCCCGCGGGATGCCCTCTTGTAGGATGAACAACCACGCCGGGCTGCTTGTTTATAACGAGAATATCCTCGTCTTCATAAACCGCTTCTATAGGAATGTCCTGGGGCTCAAAATAACAGCGTTCCTCCGGTATTTTAACGTCTATGACGTCGCCTTCTATAACGTCGGCAAAGAGCCTGACTTCCACGCCGTTTCGCGTAACTGTGCCTTCCCGCTTAATCTTAGCCACCAGTCGACTGGAAAACCCCAAACGCTTTTTTAATATGAGCCTGACTGTCATCTGCCCGTCGGCAGCCGTAACCGTATAAGAAAAACGTCCTGTTTCCGCCGCAGGCGTTCCTTCTTTTTTCATTTCTGCCCGAACGCTCTGCGTTAATATGCTGCTTATCACATCTTCATTACTCATAAGCCTAACCTATAATCTTATCCTTAACCTTTTTCCAGAAGTCATAATTGCTGAAACGGACTATCTTTGCCTTTTTCTCACCCACACGGACCACGACCCGCTTAACGCTGCCGCTCTCCACAATCCTGCCATCCTGTATCACGACGACCGTTTTGTATTCATTGTCTACGGGCATTATCTCTATGGAAGTCTGAGTCGGCACTATTATGCCGGAAGTAAACGATCTGTAAGCAACATTATTCACGGGAGCCATCGGCGTTATCTGAAGCATATCCACCACCGGATCGACTATTACCCCGCCGAGAGCGTAATTGTAGGCTGTGCTTCCGGCAGGCGTACATATAAGCACGCCGTCGCCGCTGAAGCGGGCGATATCGTCGTCCTGAATTTTAATATCGAGATGCATAAGACGCTCGCCCTCGCCCCTTATTACGATTTCATTTATGGCAAGATAACTTTTAACGCCTTCATCTGTATAAACGTCTGCGTTAAGCCCAATATATTCCTGTATATGGTAATCACCTTTACCGAGAAGCTCGATAAACTCGTCTATACCGTCCATTGTTATCTCCTGGAAAAATCCGAGATGTCCAGTATTAATACCGACTATCGGCGCTTCGGGAAACTTATACCTGCGCAGAAGGCGCAGCAGCGCGCCGTCGCCTCCTATGCAGAATATCAGATTAACGTCCTTTTCGGTATCGGAAGCCTCGTAACCTATCGCCGTCATTTTCGCAATGACTTCGCGTACTATCCTGTTTGACGTATCGTCCGTATTTGAGAATATATGAAACTTTTTACTCATTTATAAGCTCCTCTAATTCGTCTATAAGGGATTCAAATGTATCGAGAGCGCTCTCTATAACGTCAGGCATGCTCATATCCACGCCGGCTCCTTTAAGAAGCTCGATAGGATAATCGCTGTCCCCTGCGGCAAGAAATTCGAGATAAGCATCCTTTGCAGATTCGCCTTCTTCTATCAGCTTCTTTGAAATAGCCACAGCCGCAGAATATCCCGTAGCATACTGATACACATAAAAAGCGTTATAAAAATGAGGTATGCGCGCCCACTCTATAGCGATAAGATCGTCATAAACGACCTTGTTTCCGAAATATTTTTTATTAAGATCGCCGTAGATCCTGCTCAATCCTTCCGCCGTCAGCACTTCTCCCTTCTCTACAGCCTCATGAGCCATCAGTTCAAATTCTGCGAACATGGTCTGTCGGAAAACAGTAGCGCGGAATTCTTCTATATAAATATTCAGCAGATACATTTTTTCCGTCTTGTCGCTGCACTTTTTCAGAAGATCGTGCATGAGCAGACACTCGTTTACAGTAGACGCTACCTCTGCGGTAAAAATAGAATGACCGCCGTAAATGAACGGCTGCTCGTTTCTTGTATAATAAGAATTCATAGAATGACCCAGTTCGTGAACTATGGTAAAAGCATCTTTAAATTTATTATTGTAATTTAAAAGCACATACGGCATACTGTCGTAACTGCCGAAAGAATAAGCTCCGCTGGTTTTGCCTTCGTTTTCGTAAACGTCGATCCAGCCGGCTTTTATTCCAGCGTTCATATCGTTAATATACTTTTCGCCGAGAGGTTGTAAACCTTCGCGGGCTGTTTTTAGCGCTTCTTCATAAGGTACGCTTCGCTTAGGGGTGTTCACCAGAGGAGCATACATATCGTACATATGAATCTCGTCTACGCCGAGCATCCTTTTCCTAAGATCAACATATCTGTGAAGCGCGCCGAGTCTGCTGTTCACGGTATCTATAAGATTTCTGTAAACTTCCTGCGGGATATTATCTCCATCAAGTGCCGCCGCAAGAGCGCTGTTATATTTCCTTATTTTAGAAAATACCGTATTTTTCTTAACATTATAATAATAAGTTGAAGCAAGAGTATTTTTCTGCCTTGTATAAGCATTATAAACAGCCTCATAAGCAGATTTTCTCACATCGCGGTCATGGGATTCCATCAGGCTTATATAATTGCCGTGAGTAACTTCTATATCATCGCCTTCATCATCTCTGACCTCGCCGAATTTCATATCTGCATCGTTTATCATACTGAATATCTGTTTAGGCGCGCCGGAAACTTCACCGAATTGAGCCATAAGTTCTTCTTCCTCTTTAGACAATACATGCTGCTTTCTGCGCATCATGTCCGAAATCAGATACTCGTAAACTTTAAGCCCGTCGTTTTCCGAGATAAAACTCTTAGCCTTATCTTCGTCGAACTCCATAAGTTCAGGCGTAAAAAACGCGCTCTTTGCCGATATCTGCGCCACCATGGACTGAGCTCTCTGACTCAGCTCCTGATACCTGGAAACCCGGTTATCTTCATCACCCTTCATATGAGCGTAAACAAACACGCGCTCCGCCTTCTGCCACAGCGCATCTCTATCTTTAAGAGCCGCAAGAAGCGTATCGGCGCTTTCAGAAAGACGCCCTTCAAATCCTGCAAACTCGTCCGCCAGTTTCAGGGAATCATTAAAATCCTGCTCCCATTTTTCTTCATCGGAATACATATCCTCAATATTCCATTTAAACTTATCATCAATCTCAGCTCTCTGCCTGAGCTTCTTTCCGTTTTCCATACGACCCTCCTGATTTCTATTTACAATATCGTGAATTTTAATTATTATATATTATAATACTCAGTTTATAGCAAACTATAATACACAGACGGTTTTATAGTCTGTGCACTTGAAAATCGTTAAAAAGAAAGCGAGGAAAATGCGGTGTGACAAGAACAACAACGCATCCTACCACATTTTACCCGCCGAACTTTACCGATTTTTGAGCGTGCAGACTATACTATAAACCGTTATTCAATAAATTGGCAGCGCCGCCGCGCAGTTTCGCGGCGCGCATATGCCCGCCGGAAAGCTCCGACGCAATCAGTTACTATAATATTATAAACGATTCGATAGTTCAATCAACCGTTTATACAAGTGTGCAGGTAAAATTATGATACTTCAAAACATTATGAAAGAATTAGATATACAATCAGAAGAAGATTTCAGATATTTTGAACAGTTTTCCGCCCTTATGGAAAACCATGTCGATGTCGACTTCGATATATTCTCCGAACTTATTTTGATACCGGACAGCGAAACACTGACGGAAATGACCTTCAGCTTTTTTGAAGATCTGATACAAGGCGTGCCGGACGACAACACCGAACTTTACGCCGCCCTCCAGACCATCAAAGATGTGCTTCTTTCCCTCGCCGCCCACTCTCATGCAAGAAGTCGAGCCTTCTTTGTGGACGAACTTTACCGTTTTCGTTCATGGTATACAACACCAGAACTCATAGAATGCACTGCCGAAACCGACGGCAAACGGGAATTTCACACGCCCTGCGACGCCCTCATGCTTTTTCGCGAGGAAAAACTCTCAGGAAAAAAATACAACTATGATTTTTCTTCAGGCATGCCGCCGGCTCCCGATGAATACACATTAAATATCCTTAATGAATTTTCAGAAGATCCCGATTTATATTACGATAATACTGACGACTACTCTGATAACAGTTTTGACGCTGAAAACTCCGCATTTAACGGTGCAGGCAACAGGCGCGCGCGGCGCGGCAGATACAGTACCTCCGATTATGACGGTTATAATGATTTCGACGATCTTCCTGACGAACTCGATCACGAATTTGACCCTTCCTCCTACAATCCGGAAAACACAGACTTTATGTCCGCGATAGATCCTTACAGCGACGGCTTTGTCGACAGATACAATCCCGTAATTGATGGAGAAAACTACGAAGAATACGAGCGCTACGAAGGCTACGAAAATTTAGACGAGTTATTTTAATATAAACACCGATTTTACAAACCGCATAAGATAATGTATCATTAATAATACTAATAAAACCAACAATCACAAAATATCTGATATGCGCGCCGCTTTAATAAACCGGCGACGCAGATGAACAATATTTTTAACAAATCTAACAAAGGGAATGGAGATAAATTATGCAGCAAAATTATGTCAGACCCGGTTCACAACCAATCCAATTATTTACAATGCAGCAGATTAAAAAAATCGCCAGGATGCGCCTGAGCGGAAAATGGAAAAAAGCGATAATTCCTACTATTGTATATGTAATATTATGCCTTGTCCCGGATTCAATCATTAACATCATAACTTATGATGAATTTCATATCGTAGGAGATACAGCATCACTAATACTTGCAATGATCATGTTCATATATAATCTGCTCCTGACAGGAGCTTTCTCAGTATCCATCGCCGCGCTCTCACTCCGCATAATCAGAAACGAAGATTTCGACACAGGAATCATACTATTCGGATTCAAAAAATACGGTCAGTCCGTCGTTGCATATGGACTCATATTTATCTTCAGTACTATTTGGATGATGCTTTTTATGATTCCAGCAGGAGTAATAATGGGACTGGGAATGATGTCGAGATCGTCTGTCGCAATATTATTTTCGTCGGCGATATTCGCGATTCTGCTATTTGCAGCTATAATATTTTTAATGCGCTACCAGATGACCTATTTTATAGTTTCCGATTACGGTCAGGTACAGGCCCCGTTAGCCATAGCGGAAAGCGTAAGACTCATGAAAAACAATGCAGTTCCTTTTGTAGGTCTTCAGCTTTCGTTCATAGGCTGGGCGCTTTTAACCGCACTGCCAATCGCAGCAGCCTCTTTATTGCTTTTTAAAGCGTACACAAGCGGAACAACAATTCTTTACCTGCCAGCATTCATAGCGGCGGCAGCGGGAATCGTAGCTCTCAGTTTACTTCTCGTATACGTAAACACCGCAGACGCAATATTCTTCTCAGGAATCAGCGGCAACTTCCGCGCCGCAAACCCTGTTTCGCGTACAGACTCAGATAATAATAAAGAAGCAGCGTCAAACAAAAATGAATAAAACATTAATATAAAAACCAAGTAAAACGATCTTAAAAGTCTTATTGTCAGTGTGCTGAAAAAGCATGCTGACAATATTTTATAAATCAAATTCCCAAACATATCCCGCTATAATCCGACCACATAATACAATTTGTGCAAAACAGAACGCCATAAATAATTAAAAGCGCCAACTTTCTCTATACTTCAAGCCGTTATGCTGATATTATATTTATATCAAGCAAAACTTTACGCGTAATATTTAAAAATTCGTTTCTATATGTGTACATCAGCTTTAACATAAGTTAAATATTGCGGTAATATAATAAAATGCAAATACATACCTTTCTAATATAATTCAATTATTTCCCAATAACAGAAAATTAAAATCATACTAAATAAAACATCTATTATATATAATATTGTAATCATTAAAGTAATTATCTATCAATCCAAACTGAACCATATCAAACTATTTATTACAAACTGTTAATCGTTATATAAGTATGTCATCTGCATATAATTTATTATTAATAATTTTATAATCTCTAACAAAATAATTCAGGAGAACTTATATGGATAATTACTTAAAAAATAAAATCAGCGGCATAAAAAATTCCGACATCCTGCTGTTTAACAAATTAAAACAATTTCATAATTTTTATGAAAAAAAACTTCCAGACTCTTTTGAAGAAAACAGCTTGAAAAAAGAAAACGATGAACAAGCCCATATTTCTGATAAATATTTTTCAAATATTAAATCGCCGACAAACCTTTCTTTCAGCTATACACGCTTTCTGGAAATAAAAAAAGAAGCTAATTCAAACCAAAGTGACAGGTTAAAAAAATTATTTCCAAAATCACTCCTATACATAGGTATTTTAACGATCCCAGCCCTGCTACTGTACAGCCTGGGATTTTACCGAACGTCATACAGCCCAAGCGCCGGCAGAGCAATACAAATCATTGCATTAATAGTACCTCTCATATTTTGGGGACCTCTGCATATGGGATACCTCTCAGGCGTATTAAACGAAATACGAACGGGACGATTCAATCAAAACTCATTCACAAACACACTATTTTTCGCATTTAACGATAAATACTTTATAAAATCAATACTAACATTTTTAATTGTCTTAGCTGCTGTCTTAGTTCCGCTGCTTCCTGCCGTCATATTAAGTTCATTCTCTAATAACTTATTTTTTAATGTAATAAACGCAGGATTTGCTTATATAGCTACCAAAATACTCTGCACTATCCTCTGGATAACAGGAATAATCGGATCTATACATATATGGTTAAGACTATCCCTAACATTCCCTTTAATAATAGATAATTTCAATATAAATCCTATTAATGCCGTTAAACTTAGTTTTAAAGCAATGAAGAATAATTGTTTAACATTGTTTATACTAATACTTTCCTACGCACACTGGTACCTTCTTACACTTGGAATCGCTATCTTAATTATATTAATAATAGGCGCTTCCATCTATACTTACATACAAACCATATTGGATCCTGTAACATCTTACATGTATTTAATATATAGCATATTAGCAATATACATTATAAGCTGCATAATATTCACATTCGCAATCTCTGTAATAGCAGCCCGTCCAACCATAGGGCTCGTTACATTTTATAATAAACTGTTTGCCGAAAAATCCAACGAAATCTCCGATATAACAAACATTACAGACCTCTCAGAAATTATCGACCTGCCTGATCTTTCGGATATCTCTTCGCCACCGACAAAATTAACATCTAAAACTCCTGCAATAACAAATTCCGAATCGTTGCAGAATACAGCAGATAACGATACGATTCAGAATAAAGATCACGAAAGTTTATAAAATATCATATTTTAATTATATGAATATTTATAAGATACGATTGACTATCCGATCGTATCTTATTTTATTATTTCTATATATAATTACATCTCTAATTTTATAAATAAGAAATCTGTCAATTTAAAACCATTAATTATACATTTATAAAGTATTCTTACAGTTATTTATAAATCTATTTTTATTATTTTGTAATAATAGTGATTTTTATAATCATTTCATTAATTAACTTATACTACATATATTTATTTTATTCTATTTTTTTATTTTTACTTTCAGGTTACCATAACCCGCCTATTTTCTACCGTCCACCATCTTATCAATCGCCCAATCACAATTAACTATTTCCATTTATCACCTTATTCTTCCATTTTTCCTCCCCTTACCTCCTAATGATAATAACTAATTATCCATAGTAGTTCTCCCAGGCAAATTCAGGGACACGGACGTCCCGCGAAACTCGAATCTGCTTCATTTCACGAATCATTTTCAGGTTTCATTCTAAAATTATCACACTCATTTACCAAGGAGGAACAAAATGAGAATACAGCATAATATTCCGGCAATGAATTCGCTGACAAACTACACAAGAAACAATAACGCTCTTGCTGGTAACTTAGAAAAATTATCTTCCGGTTACAGAATCAACTCTGCAGCAGACGATGCAGCAGGTCTGGCTATTTCCGAAAAGATGCGTTCACAGATCAAAGGTCTGGAACAGGCTTATAACAACGCTAACGACGGTATCTCCCTCGTTCAGACAGCAGAAGGCGCTCTTACAGAAGTAAACAGCATGCTTACTCGTCTTACTGAATTAGCTACTCAATCTGCAAACGGAACTTATCAGGATGATGTAGACAGAGAAGCTATTCAGGAAGAAACTGACGCTATCTTAGATGAAATCGACAGAATTTCCAAGGCTACTAACTACAATGGAATCAACCTGTTAGACGGTTCTTTAGGTTCAGCTTCATCAGTTAAGAATCTTTCTATCAGCAGTGCTGACGCTGTAGCAGGAGTATTTACAGCAGGAAGTGCAACTGCAGCAGGCGCTGACGATATGACTACTAAATTAACAGCAGCTGATATCGGTAAGTCATTAAACTACACTGTAAACTGGGTTAATGAAGCAGGCGAATCAAAAGCTACTACTGTTAAATTTACTTTCAAAGGCGACGGAAAAGATCCGGCAACTTTAGATACTAATACTAAAAATAATAATTATTTTGAATATGGTAATGGTAAAAAATTATCATTAGGAGCTGACGGTAAGATTTCACAGGCAGACTTTGAAGCAGCTATTAAGGATGCATTAGCAGCTGACAGTGAATTCAGCGCAAGTTTCTCAGTAGATATTCCTGCCGCTGACCATAAAGCTCAGTTTACAGCAAAAACTGCTGGTGAAAATGGCGCTAAGGTTGTAGGTATAGACGTTAAGAGTGTTGACGGTATGACAGCAGCAGCTGTTACATCTCTTACTACCAGTGCAGGCGCATCAGCATTAGTTACTGAAACTACAGCTGGCAAGAATGCAATGCAGTATTTCGATCCTACTAAGCTGATGACCATTCAGGATGGCGATAATAAAGAAACCATCGAAAGTAAGATGTTCGAAGTAGACGGACATAAATTTGCAATCATTCAGAATGATATAGATAAAGCTACTATTGATGCAATTGCAAAGGCTCTTGGTCCTGACGTAAATATGATCGAGATAAAGGCTGCTGGTGCAAATCCGGTTGCTGCTGATGACGGCGCTGAAATTGCAGCACAGATCGCTAAGGTTACTGGTCGTGAAGTAGATTTCTTTGCAGCAGCAACAGGCAAAGTTCCTGCAAATATGGTAGCATTTACTAATGGCGATCTTAAATTAGGCGGCGGTAACGGTGGTCTTACTCTTCAGGTAGGAGATACTAATGATTCATTCCAGAAAGTATCTGTTGCTATTGAAGATATGAGTTCTACAGGTCTTGGTCTTACAGGTCTTGATCTCAGCGATCAGGATAAAGCAGGCGATGCTATTAAGACTATCAAGAACGCTGTTAATACAGTTTCTGCTCAGAGAGGCAGACTCGGTGCTCTCCAGAACAGACTGGATCATACTCTGAATAACTTAGATGCTACTACTGAAAATATCACATCTGCTGAATCTCAGATCAGAGACGTGAACATGGCTAAGGAAATGACTGCTT
>JAAVYD010000108.1 GCA_022790955.1 Bacillota bacterium | reverse complement strand
CTATCAAAGTAAGGCAATAACCGCTTACCTGCCTCCACTTTTCCCCGTCCCTGCTTTCCAGCGCTTCAAGACGCTGCCCCTGCTGTTCCTGCTCTTTTAACATGTTTTCCATGTTTACAGCTAATTTCTCAACCGACGTCGTAAGCAGTTCTATTCTGCGCGTACTTTCTTCAAGAAGATCTATGCGTTTATCTTGACGCTTGTTCTTTTCTTCAAGACGCAGTTTAAATTCCTCATGCTCCGCGCGTGTGATTGCTGTATCCATCTTTCCCACCTCCTGATTTATTGCACTAAAAAACGCCCTGAAAAGGACGCTGAAATTTCTTGATTAAGTTTTGAATCTGTGATAATCTGAATGTAGAAAAAGGATTACCGCTTTTGGAAGGGCGGTCAGTCCGAAAAAAACGTTCTTGACCGCCTACTCAGCATGTACATATGTACTTGAGTTAGGCGGTCGTTTTTATGTATTATTTATCATCTTTACGATGATAGTAAATATCAACACAAAGGTCGATAACGCTTACAATAAGCGTTCCAATAGCAATAATATTGGAAATACTCATAAGCGCCACCCCCTCTCATATGGGAGTGACCGACCGCCAAGCGATAATCCTTGTCCCTATTTTACCATGTAAATCATTTATTTGCTATTATAAATCTGCTATATGTATGTATTTGTTTATTTCTTCCAATTTTATTTAATAACCAAAAGTGACATATTATTATACCTCTCTTCTTATATGCCACAAATATAATAAATACTATTTTTTATCTTAAATATTATTTTAATGTAACAAATTCAATCAAAATTATAGCACGATGAACTTTGTTATAACTTGAATTTTGTACCGATAAATCTGTAGGATAAAGTACAACATCAAAACTATTATGTCTGGGTATAGTGTAACAACCAGCAAATGACATTTTACTGCCAGATTGTAATTCACCTGGAGATATTAATGCATATGATGAAATCACTATTGTATTAGTTGATACTTTAGTATTTGATACTGATACATTACCATACAATCTATAATAAGGTCCTCCAATAGTAGTTAATGCTCTAAGAGTAACATCCACATCTGCTGACATACGATCAATATATTTTATTGAACCCAATAAAGAATTAACTGATACCCCATTACTTATATTAACTGCTGCATTATAAGCATTCTCGCTTGCAGATTTAGCATAATTAGTTGCATTAACAACATTAGTATTTATACTTGATATGGTATTTGCTGCATACTTCAATTTTGATTGTAAACTAAATCCTGTTTGACTTGCAGAATCACTATTAGTTCCAACACTTGTATTTATTGCATTTGTATTTGAATTAACTGTACCTAAAGTTGATGTTATGGCATTTAACTTCGCATTTAAACTGCCCTGATTAATACCCCCCCCGAATCGTTGGTTTCACCAATTAATTCAAGAATTTTATCCGCCTGTTCTTTTGTTGGTATGTATACTCTCTCACCCATTTTTCTTACCTTTCCTTTTTGTCTATAACTTGATCTAAACAGTGATTTTTAACGTATTCTGATTTAAAATAAATTCCTTTTCTCCATCGTTTCACCCCCCTACGATTTCAATGTACACTTTTTAAATATTTTAATTATGATATTATCAATGCAAAAATAAAAGATAGAAAATTATATATATGCATAACTTTCTATCTTTTATTTTATAGTTTTTAAATTTTATTTATCAAACAGCCAATTTTGTTTGCTTCTATTAACTTTTTATATTTATACAAAGCTGAAATTTATAAAATTAACACCTTAATATGTGATTCATCTAATCTCGCTATACATCTAAATTTAGTTTCTTTTTCCGAATAAGTAGCTTTACCTTCGTCATTAGACCACACATATTTATTAACCTGAGACGTACCATCATCTCGCATTACTAACTTGCCTAACATGCCAATAGCATCCCATTCTGGACGTTTTGAACGACCGAGATATTTTTGATTTTCATTGTAATCTAATGAAACTTTGTTTGTAAGTTTTTTGTAGGATTCTGCAATAACATTACCTTCGTTATCAACTTCTTCTGGAATTTCCATTACTTCTTGTATTGGACGTCCATATATATCAGTCAAAAACATTTTATTCCATTGATCTTCATATGAATTGCCAACTATAGATGGGCAACCAGAAATAGCACCTAATATAAAATTATCTTTTGAATTAGCTATTTTTATTTTTTCTCCATCAAGAGTTACAAATAACCCAATTCTATCTTGTTTTAACTTATTGCCATCATGCCATTCAAAATATTCAGCATAATCAGCACCTGATGAATGGTAAGGCAAACCATAAACATTATTCATATCTGCACGTAATGAATTAGCTCTATTTGCCGCACCTCTGCCTACAATAAATGTTGTGCTATATGAATCCTCAATTTCTTTATTATTATTTCCTACAACAGTTTGATAAAATCCATAATATGGTATTGATAACTTAAACCCAGCTGCACAAGCAAAACTACCTGCAACAGTGTTACTTGATCCTATAGCGGCGGAAAATTGTCCACTAACATTATTTCTTGCTCCTAATGCAACTCTCGAATGTGAAGAAAAATCCACAGTTGCATTTTCTCCTACACATATTGAATTTGAAATCACTGCATTTGTATTATCAACTTTAGCATTTATCTTATTTATTGCATCATTATATCGCCACTGTGAATTTGTTTCAGCAGCATTTGCAGCATTATTAGCCAACGTTGCAGTACTATTAGCTGAATCCGCAGTTGATTGTGCTGTATTAGCTTTGCTTAATGCTGAATCCGCTGTTGTTTTTGCTGAATTTACCGCCGTACTTAAATTATCAAAATCCTTTTTTAACGCTAAAAATGTTTTATCATCAGCCATTATTCTCCCCCTGTTCAATTTTTTCGACATACGGCACTCCATTTTCTATGCCTAATATATAACCGCCGTTGCCGCCTCTTTCCACTGCCAAAGTACCAGATGTAATATCATCTGCTGAATGGGTATGATCGCCAAATTCTGTTTGTAAAGCTGATAAATCTTGAATAAGCTCCTGTATGGCGTCTCGTATTACCAACGTATTTTGAAACAGCTTTTTCAAAGGCTCGTTTAAAATATCCGCATGTCCGGGATCAGTTGTTTCCAAGATTTTTATGATCTCGGAAAATTCAGGCGTATCATTCGTGTAATCCTTCATAACCCCTCCTCTCTGCTGCCTATGCCTCTAAAATATATCGTCAAGCGCATAAGTCTGCTCCATATCGTCGTCTTTGCCTTTTCCTGTAAAAGTCTTAATGCACACTATATCTCCATCTTCATCATAAAGCCCGACTTCGCTTATAACCTCGCCTGCAAGCTCGCTTTCAGTCAAAGTACACTCATACCTGCAAGTTGTATCCGCCGGAAACGTATAACCGTTAATAGCTTTACGATACAGTTCATTAGCAAGCTCGATTTGTTCCTCAGCTGGAGATATAACATTGCCATCAGAATCTATTCCGCCATCACCAAACGCCATGCCTACGATCCTTGGAAGCGTTATTGCTCCCGCTCTTGCCTTAACGAGCTTTTCTCTCGACTTTTTCGTAATGATAACATTTCTATTTTTTGACACTTCACTCATTCGATCGCCTCCTGTCTATAATATGAATTTAATAGTCTTGAACCGTCCAGATTTACAGAACCATCAAAAAACCAATAATCCTTTGAATTGTTAGTTACTGTAACATTGCCGATTTCTTCAATATCTTTCGACTTAATCTGAGATATAAATTTCACACTGGCGGACAAGCTGTAAATTCTCGTTTGCCCAAGCAAAAGAGAACCGTCGAGATTCCACGAGCCGTCAAAGCAGTAATATCTCCAGAACAAAATACCGGTATGAAATCTTATTCTGTTTAAGATAATCTGCTCCAGATCAGTATTATCAAATTCCATTTCTGTACGGTCATCAACTTTATATATCAAATGCGCCTGTTTTGCTTCATTTACAGCGCGCCTTACACGCTGCACATTTACCGTTCCCGGTATGTTCATAAAATGAAGCGTAAACCTGTTCGGTCCGGTGTATTCCTCTATCCTGCATTCGCCGCCTGCTGCCATGGACGCTATCTTTTCAAGCCTTTTTACGTTCATCGGAGAATGTCCCGAAGAACGCTTCAGAACTATCTGCCGCTGTCTTTGTTCGTCTGAAAGGCTCTTATCTATATTTATCCCATATCTTGATTCCCACATTGGAAGCGACCATGTAGCAGTTTGCGGTACTACCTGCTTTTTAAATTCATCAGTCCAAAATTCCACATCAGAAAGGGCTTCGCCGATAACCTCAAACAACCATAAAGCGACATAAGCGTCTTCATACACCGGAGCTACTTCACGAATAATCTTCCTGCCCATTTCAGACTTTAAGATGTTTCTCATTAATTCTGTCCAGTACATTATGTCGCCTCCGTCAACGTTATGTTTTCAGCACGTATCCTCGGCATATGACCGGCTAAAACAGGTATGTTGACTACATCATTATTTACTTTCAGGTTTTCATAATCCTTAACGCCGTTTATCTCTGATAGCAGACTTCCCACCTTAGTCCAGACTATCGAACCCGTGTTGGCTGCCTCTATCAGGTATGCTGCCATATCCTCAAAGAAAGTATCTATAACATCTTCAAATGCAGTGATGGTCTTATCTATCCACACCGTCGCAGATATATTAATATCTATCGTTTCAGGTCCTACGACAGAAAGCCTTGCGCCGCATGGAGCAAGGCGCAAATCCTCATCGTCAGGCGACATAATATGTTTATAAACAGACTCACATAAAATATCGCCCGTCTTTGCCGGTTCTCCGTTACGGTCCGATATAATAAGCGTCACTAATCCCGATCCGTCCTGCGCGTCTATAACCTGCACCGAGCCAACACCGTCAACCTCTAAAGCCCATCGTTTATAATCCGCTATATTTCCTACAAAAGACATACCCTGCGCCGCTTCATATTCGGCTATCCTGTCAACTAAAGCCTCCGACGTTTCTTCATCAAGCCCGCCGGAGGTCGCGGAATCGTTTACGACTGAGTTCACTCCATTAATGGGTGTTGCCATTAATATAATAGTACCGGCAGCTACGTTTCCCGATTTTCCGGATTCAACGGCTTCAATAAATATTTCAACGATTCCATCTTCACCGATAACGGTTTCTTCTGCCGAAACAAATTCGATGGCGATATTACCGTTTACGCTTACCGTTGAAAATCTTGAACCTGCCGGAATTTCAGTTCCCGCCTTTCCTGTGATAGTAACGCTTCCCGTAGCCTTAGTTGCTTTTTTTCTTGAAAGCCCGCAGGTTTCGGCATGATAATCAACATATTCATCATAATTAGTGCAGAATTTTGGAAATATTAGTTTAATTGCTTCCATAAGAACAAATTCAGCCATACGAGATGTTTCATATGCAGTTGGAGCAAGCAGATTATACGGATGGGAACCCTCCGAAGTATCTATATCGTCCGGCAGCTTTTCTATCATTTCGGTTAATATATTTTTGAACGAACGGTTCTGCAAAAATACAGGTGTCACCATTTCTGTCATACTCACCGCCTCCTTATCGTAGCATTAACATCAATCGTAGCCTCGTCAATTCCTATAACATGAACGTCTACGTCAACGGAATCAGGCGACCATTTAAACGTAATGCTTTCTACCGATTTAGTACGCTTATATGGATCAGCCATAAGCGCTTCTCGTATCTCGCGTGTTAAAATACTCTCGCTTTTCTTTTTATCGTTCGTATGAAATGCTTCCTCGATTTCTATTCCAAAATCTGTTGAATAAACGGGACAGGCGTAACGCTCCGTAGCAAGGCAGTTCTGGCACCAGTGCTCCCAGGCTAAAACGCCTGTTGCTGTGTTCAAACTGTTAAGACCGTTTCTTGTAAGGTCGCCGTCTGAAAAATCCACACTCTTTTTATATCCTACATGGTTTAAAAACAACGAATCGTCAGCCTCAGTTATCAGGTCTTCATATCCAACGGGAAATAAATTTGCCATCTTACCACCTCCTGCCTACCAATCCACATAAACGATATCAACGATAACGGGCGTATCTCCTGCCCAACATATGAGAACGCGATCGCCTGCATGAAGCCAGCGCATTTTCTCAGGGATAAGGGGAATATGAGAATGTTCGTCCGAATAACCAATTACAGATTTACCGATAGGCTCCCACTCAGGTTTGGGGTTAAAAACAACGTGTCCACCATCAACCGCAGTTACAGTCAGCGGATCGTCCGTTTCTCCAAGAGTAAGCTGCCTGCATACCATATATTCGCCCTTTGGGATAGGACCCGGCGAGTTATCGGGAGAAAGGGACAGATCGGCATTGATGATTCCAAGCTCCGGCTGATACGGCTGCATAGCGTTAAAAGTATCGTAAATACGCTGCGTAAGCGCGTCGCCGAACTTTTCTATATTGTCGCTTCTATTTTCACGCATATAGCTCCACCTCCAGATCCATTGTCTTATCACCTGCATCATGAGTAACCGATAAAACTAAATATTCTTGTGTCATATCTCCGGCTTTCACGCTCACAAGATCGCCCTTATGCACCCACGGGATATCAATAGAGCTTACACTGTAAGTCCACTTAGGCTTTCCGTTTTCAGCAAGAGTATTATTTGCTTCATTCTTAGCCTCAGAAAGAGAAACATCTTTTTCTTTAGACTGAACCTTTTGCAATGTCCCATACTTAGCCATTTCACCTTCCACAACCGCTTCAACCGCCGTTTTGCCGTTATCGTCTGTTGATCCTGTTATAATTATCTTCGTTACTACATCGTCCATGGACTTTGTGCTGTCGGTAGATATAGCTGCGCCGTCCGTACGCTTTATCTCATAAACAACTTGATTAGAAGCAGCCTTACTTACCGTTATGATATCTTTAATACTTCTTACCGAATATTTAACGCCTGTTTGTTTTTTAACCTCGTCCAAAATATCCGATAAAAAAACATCCGACAAACTGCCGGATAAAGGCAGTTTCGGATGCTTTATTGATTCGTATTTATAATCTAAGGTCACTCCCCATTTCTGACACAAAGTATTTAAAATAGTCTGGGAACTCTTTCCCGCAGAAAAATACTCGCTCACTTCGGAGTTCATAAAAAATATCAAGTTGTCATAACAAGTCAGCGTTATCTCCTTTGCTATTTTACTTGAATACGACTTCTCCCATATTACGCCTCGAAAGACTTCCTCGGAACGCTCTCCGTCGTTTGCATATATGACAACTCTGTCCATCACGTCAAAGATGCTTGTAAAATATCCTTCATCTGTTTTTGCGTTCATCAACTTAATTTGCGCTGACTGCGCAAGCTGCTTTTCTTTTTCTGACAGCTTTAAGGAAGTTACAAACTTGGAATCGGGATAATTGATACTTTGTACCGCATACCGTTTGCCTGTTTTATTTGATACTATCGCTATTGAATATATGGGATTTAATTTTGATGGTAAAATATATTCCATAATATTTTCTCCTAAATAAAAAACGGAAAAAGCTATTTGCCCTTTCCGCCTGACCACTTATTTAATTATCTGCCCATTTTCGTAAAGCTCATTACAAGACAGATCAATATCATCATTCCAGCTAATGCCATAACCTCCGGCGTCTACTTTCACCTGCTCAAATAAACCCTTAATCGAAACAAGATCTTTAAACGGCTCCCACTTATCGAAAAGAGGCTTCACATCGTAATTCTTGCTTTCACCTGTTGCAAAGCACACCAATAATCTATACTCCTCCAACGGTTCAACAGATCGTACTTTATAAAACATATCAAACCTCCTTCTTCCCAAATAAGAGCTTCCGTTATTATTCCAGCGGTGGTATCTGCGTAAATTCCTGTGTATTCCATATTTTAAGCAATTCTTCTTTATATTTCTCCGCCCATTCTCTCACAAGAGACTGCGCTTTTGATGGAAGATCGCCTTCTATCATCTCAAGAGTTTTAATGTCAAAGGCTCCCATATATTCTCCATAAACAACATGAAAATGCGGCGGATTATGTTCTGCCTGCTGAAAATACATTTTAATAATAAGTCCATAAAATCTTGATATAACTGGCATATGTTTAACCTCTTTTCATTGTAATTATAATCTGCAAGTCATATGAGGTCAACAATTTACGGCAGTTTAAGAACCTGACCAGGTTTTATAGTATTCGGATTCTTTAAGATATCAGTATTCAGGTTATATATCTTCATATAATCAGCTCCGTTTCCTAAGTGTTTTTTCGCTATATTCCACAGGCAATCGCCGCTTTTTACCGTATACGTTGATGGAGTTTTTTCGACTGATCTCTCAACAGTAGTCTTAGCAGGCGTAGACTGTTCGCCGCCTGAACTTGAAATATTGACCTGCCTGTTATCCGTAAATTTCACAGTATATTCAAAATCGCCATAACCGCCGGAGTAATCAAAACTGTAATCACTCAGATACACGTCATGATTTATCGTAGTTTCTGTGACTATAAGCCGCAGCGGAGTACCGTATCTCTGCCATGTGCTGAATATAATCTGATATTCTTTCGGGTCTATCCAATCACCCTTTAAAAACGGCAGGTCCGCATGGTTTTCACCGGGAAATATACTCGTCCATGAAAATTCACGAAGTCCGGAACCATTTGGTACTTTTAGGTCGCCAAGGTCTAATATATTATGCGTGGCAAACTGAGTACCTCCACTCGAAAAACTTATCTTATCGGGAAGCCAGGGAATCTGAATTTCCCTAACCCCTGATTTTTCTTTTATATAAATGTCCATATAAATTTACCCACTTTAACTGAAAATAGGTATAATAAAAGCACCGGAATGATCCAGCGCTTTTATGTCAAATATTAGTCTATATTCAAATCTGTTGTTACGATACCCAACGCTTCAAGTTTTGCCTTAGTTGTCTTAATCTGGTATTCTATCTCTTTTTCTTTATTCTCCGCTGCCTTGATTCTCTGCAAGTCGATGAACTTATCCATTAATATCGTAGCCTGTTCTTTTTCAGTCATACCTAATGCCTCCATGGATCTTTAATTCCTCCATTCTTTCTGATATTATCTTAACTCCAGATCTTCAGTAGGGATTCCTAAAGCCTGCAACCTTGCTCTTAATATCCTTTCCTGATACTCAATTTCCTTATCTCTGTTTTCTGCTGCTTTTAATCTTTGCAGATTTACAAATTCTTTTATCGCCTGTTCTTTTAATTCCAGTTCGTTCATATCTAACGCCTCCATTTTTACGGCTCCTTTCCGTTAAGTTATTTAAACCTTAACTTCATGGTTTAATTATAACTTTTGAATTTAGAAAATCAAAAGGTTTTTATAGATTACTTTAAATCATATCTTCGGCATTAGCATTAATTCCATCTGTTCGTATTCCGGCACTTTTACAAAATCCTCCGGCAGTTTAATACCGAATTGCTCACACTGCATTTTAAAAGTTTCTGCTATCTTATGCGGAGCTGAGCCTTGTTCTTTCATTATGGTTCTCGTCACTTTTCCGAGATTAGCTACACCGAAAGCAATGTTAGGACTGAGCGTACACAAAACATTTCCTTCTTCCATCTCATGAAAACGATTTATGTATTTGGCAGTGAAAATTGTACCTTTGGTCCCTGTTAGCTTATGGGCTATAAATTCACAACCTTTTTTCGTAACCAGAAAACAAGGTCGCCTCTGATTATTGGCATCAAGATATGTTGATTCCTTGAAAAAATCGCCCGATGCAAAATTGCAGGCGGCGAATTGGTTAATATATCTCCTCAAATCTCTTAACAACATTGCATGATCTTTTTCAACCATATCAGCAATTTCTAATGATGAAACTGTTGCTTTAGATAAATCATTCATCTTATTAACACTCCTTCCATAATGCAACGGCTGTTTTAAATCCTGCAAGAAATGCTTCTCGTTGTCCAATACTTATACAGTCTAAAACCATGCAATAAATTTCGTTAAAAACATCAACTTTCAAGGGACCAGCTACCGATTTTATATTATCAAATACCTTACTGTACGCTTCGTCTAATTCATATGAATAAGGCTGTTCATTTATCCAATTATCATAAATTTTCTCAATCTGGCTCATAAAAAGCTCCTTTCAAATTTTGTATGTTGAAAGAAGTCTCTCTCGTATGGTATAGTATTTACGAAAGAGAAATCTTTCATCTTCAAGAGAATGTCGGTAAACCGCCAAGTTTACAGCCGATATTCTCTTTTTATTTTCTCTTGTCGTTTTCCAAAAGCAAACATATACCTTGACGAATTGCTTCTGCCTTTGTAATTTTATATTCATCACAATATTTTAATAGTGCATAATGCATATTATCATCAAGTCTTACTTTTACATCATTACTTTTTGGATTATTAGATTTAGGTCTCCCCATTGGAGACATGCTCTCACCTCTCTTTCTTGAGTTCCATTATATTTTCAGGAACTCAAAAAGTCAAGATGTTTTACGAAATTCAACCGAACCAATTTTGACTTCGTTAAATCACTCAAGCCAATTTTGGCTTCAGCTAAACCAATGCAGGGAATTTTCACTGCGTTAAAGCCAACGTTTTAAGCCGTAGTTTTTAAATACAGCAATCTGAATGTTTCACGTCCTTTCGGAGTGATAAGCGTTTGAGTGCTTGCAAACTGCGTCTTCTCGTTTACAAACTCTTTAACTTCAAACAGTCCATCGTTTTTATCAGCGTATGGTTTCAACTTATCTTTCTTATCGCGGTAAACATATTTCTTATCTATAAGAAACCGTATAAACTCCCGTTCTTTTATTCCAAGCTCCTTAGCCGTATCCCTGAAATTCGTGAGCAGGTTACGATCCACTAATGCGTCAAAATATTCTGCCTTAGGCTGCATTTTCTCTATCTGCTTATTTTTTTCGTCGATGATATTCTGAGCTACTATTAAAGCATTAGCGACGATCTGCTCAGGCGTTAAATTTTCCTGATTAGCTATGTATCCGCCGTGTTTTCTGATTGACGGTATAATCTCATCAGCTACCTTAGCCTGAAATGCTTCTGCGATTTCATTCTTTGCTTTCATTGCAAGGCGGTAGAATATATTTTCTGGGATAAAATCATCTTTCCCCCACTTGTGGGGGAATCCTATTTCTTCTAAATACTGTTCTACTCTTTCCCAACGTACCGACGTATACTCTGTGCCATTCTTATTTTGTGTTTGAGTAAATCCTAATCCTCTTGCCACCGTTTCCAGCTTTAAATACGCTGTTCCGTTTTCCTCGTAGCACTCGATACCATCTATATTTAAAATCTCATTCATATTACTGCTCCTGATATAATTCAACAAATTTCTTTAATAAACCTTACGCTCCTGCCTTTAACGGCGTATTTGCGAGCTTTGCATTAAGTTTGGCTACAACTATCTCAAATATATCATTTGCTATTTCTTCCATATTCTCACCCATAGCCTCGCTTGCAGTCTGACCGTCCTGCATCTTTACTTCTATGGTGATATTGCCTATATTGACGTTTACGCCTTTTCCTGAGCCGGAATCTACAACAACAGTATTATCAGACGACTTCGCGCCGTTTATCTCTGTTCCGCCGACTATACCGCCTTTGGCATAGCCTTTAACTCCAAGGTACTCCCCTGCCTGCTGCCACAGTTCAAGTCCACGCTGCCTGCGGTGTGCGCCAAGGGGAATTATCATTTCAGGCGTTCCTTCCTCAGCTACGGTAACGAGCCTTGCGCCGCCGGCAACTTTACCTCCGGCAGCATAACGTTCAGGTTTAAATAAACCTCCGCGGTAAGCTGTCTTTTTAGTAGAAGATGCGAGATAAGATGCGGCATTAAGCGCAACGCCCACATTTGCGCTCAAAGTAGTTGGAATTCCAAATGACGCAGGAGTAATATTTACTCTGTTCATTATATTAGCTTTTCCGAATATCTCAACCGCCACATTTTTAGAAACACTGTCCGGAGTTCCAAAATCATCAGCCGTTACCTCTCCTATCTTAGCGAACTGCGCCGCTGCTGATAATGCTAATTTAATCGGATCGCCCGCCATATATTGCGGTATTCCAAAATCTTGAGGCTTAATATTGCTCTTTCCTTCAAATATAGGAATGATCGTGGACTTTACTTCAAACTCAAATTTTTCTGCTGCAAGTCGTTTATTATATCCTTCCATCCATTCTTTAAGTTCTGTCGGTCCTTTTGATAAGGCTTTCAGGTAATCAAACTTATCGAGCTGATTTACGATATTATCATAACTGCTCTTAAGCTCCGCAGGAACTTCCAAACCCAGCTTTTCAAAGCCCTTAAACACCTCATCATATTTGCTTTTAAGACCTTCAAGCACTTTAGCGTCCGGCGCCAAAGAATCAACCATTTCACCGACCGCAGCTCTTGTTTCTTCTGGCAATTTTCCTGCTTCTTCGCCGAATTTATATGAATTTTCCTTATACTTTGCAAGAACAGTATCCAGACTGCCTCCGAAATCTCCGAGGTCTTTTGAATATTTTTCTTTTACCTCGTCAAGTCCGAGTTCAAAAGCAGGAAGATGCCCCTCAGCCTGATTTTTATACAATCCTCCGGAAAGGTCGAACCATTCTTTACTGCCTTGCGCTATGCCTATCGAAGCCTTGGCAAATTCTTCTTCAAGCTGAGCGTCAAGCTCGTTTGCTTTATTATGCGCTTCTTCCATAATGGATTTAAAGGAATCAAAATCCACATCTCCGGCAAGTTTTGCTTTGAGAAGGTTTTTATCTCCTTCCTGTCCGTTGTTCTTAATATATGACGATATTGATTCTATCTTAGCTCTTATAGAATCGATACTCTTTTGCTCGTCTATTGAAATAACACCGTCAGACATAGCGTTATTAAGCGCAGATGCAAGTTCTTTACTTAATTTATCTACACCGCCGCTCATTCTATCATAAAAAGACCTGTTATTTGCAAGGACCTCCGCCGCTGCCTCGCTGTCGCCAAGCAGATGACTTATAGATTTTTCAGATGCTCGCTGAGATTCTGTCATTGCAGATTTTACGCTGTCTGAATATAGCTTCGCTGATTCTGCCAGATTTTCCATATCGGATTTTGCAAGCTTAGTATCGCGATTTAGGGTAGCGTACCACATATTCTTTTTAAGCGAATTAGCTGCTGTATCCACCGTTTCAAATGCCGCTGTGACATCTTCAAGAACAGTAGACATCTCGTTAAATTTCTCTATCTTAGCCGTTCCTATCAGCTTTTCAACGGACTTAGTGACTTCATTCGCGGATAAGGACATAGTGCCGAAATGATCCGCAAGACTTACCGCTGCAAGTTCTTCCTGTTCCTGTTTAAGCTCTGCCACAGCTTCCGCAGCTTTTTTAGAATACATACTGTATTTGTCGGCATTCTTGGAAAACGCCTTAGCCGCTTTATCGCTTGCAAGCCAACCTGCAAGTCCTCCGATGCCTGCGCCGATAAGAGTTCCTGCGCCCGGCAGGATAACGGAACCTATTGCGGCTCCAGCGCCTACTCCTGCCAATTTTGACGTTGCAGAGACCGCATTATATTTTTTGTCATACGCATTAGTAGCTTTTATCGAATTATTAATATCCTTTACCGCGCTTATTACAGTTGCGCCCGCTGCTATTCCTCCAGCAGCAGCGCCAAGACCAAGGCCCGAAGCCAGTCCGGCGCTTAAAGTCTTTCCTTTTGCAAGACCTCTTGTTATCTGTACCGCACCTCCATTTAAAGCAGTTCCAGGCAAACGACTTATAATACCCGTTCCTAACTTTCCTGCAAGAGTATTTTGAAATAATGGAGTTGCTGGTACAGGCGTAGTTGGAGCTTCTGAACTTCTTCTTGTACTTCGTCTTCTTGCTCCTCCTACACTACCTATTCCGCTTGTAGCTCCAAGCACATTTATATTCGCGCTCGTTATATTTATATTTGCAACTCCATATCTATCTGTGCTTGATGAACCAGTAATTCCTGAACCTGTTGTTGAACGTCCTCCAAATAATCCCTTAAAACTTCCTGCAAAACTGCCAGCCATCTTACCGCCTATAAGAAGGCTTATTATCGGGTGCGCCTTAACAAACATGCCAATGCCTTTTAATGCGCCCTCTCCGATAGCTTTTCCAAGATCGGCAGCCTTACCAACTAATGCAGAACGCCCTTTGTTGTCCCACCATTCGGAAAACGGTTCTGCGACATAAGCGTCCCATAGTATCTTAGCCTTGCCGAATAAATCTGCGTCTTTCCATTTGTCAGATTCTTTAATCATATACTTAAATTTAGTCTTCATCGAATCTATCTTTTCATCGACTGAATCCATAAGTCCGGATAACGCTTTTTCTATGGCAGGCGTCATGCTCGTAAACCATTCGGCTATCTGTCTTACATAAGGCGCTAATCTTTCACCAAAAGATATCTTAACGCCGTCAACCGCGCTTGAAAGTAAAGTCAGAGAGCCTTGCAGGTTATCGAGCATGGTATCCGCCATAGCTCCCGCCGCTCCGTCAGCGCTGTTTATAGCTACCGATAATTTATTGTAATCCGCAGCAGAAGCGTTTAATATCGCAAGCAAACCTTTTTGCGCTTCAACTCCGGCTACGGTCTTTGCAAGACTTGATTTTTCTTCCGCAGACATTCCCGCCGTCGCAGTCCTAAGCTCTCCCATAACATCCGCCAGTTTTCTCGCAGAACCGTCCTGATTGTAAAACTCAACGCCAAGGTCCTTTACAGCGTCCGCAGCGCCTTTAGTATTGGTCGCAAGCCTCGTCATTATGGTATTTAATGAAGTACCCGCCATACTTCCCTTTAAGCCTGTATTCGCCATCAGACCGACAGCAAGCGATACATCTTCTATGGAATATCCGAGGGAACCTGCCATCGTTCCGACATACTTAAATGTTTCGCCCATCATTGAAACGTTTGTATTCGCGTTACTTGACGCAGCGGCTAAAACGTCTGAAAAATGCCCTGCCTGATCCGCCTGCATTCCGAATGCAGTCATAGCGTCGGTAACAATATCGGAAGTCGTTCCCAAGTCTGTGCCCGATGCAGCCGCAAGACTCAATACTCCCTCTATACCTCCGAGCATATCTTTAGACTTCCAGCCCGCCATCGCCATATAATTAAAAGCCTGAGCCGATTCCGTAGCTGTGAATTTTGTGGTAGCTCCCATCTCTTTAGCTTTGGCGGTGAGGATATCCAATTCCGCCGCGGTAGCACCGGAAACAGCCTGTACTTGTGACATGCCGGCTTGAAAATCCTTAAACGTATTTACCGAATCTACGATCCCAAAACTTGTTAAAAGACCTGCTCCTATTCCCGCTGCCAGAGTTATCTTCCATGTCTTTCCTACAAGACTTTTTAACTTGCTTCCGACCGATGTGATAGCTTTCATGGCATTACTGTCTTTAACTGTAAGCCATGCCTGATAAACACCCCTGCCAAACGCTTTGGCTCTCGCTTCTACCCGTAGTATAGGTTGGGAGGCTTTATCTATTACGTCAAGGACTTTACTTGTTTTTGTCGCTCCGAACCTTCTTGCAAGGGCTTCACTTTTCCTAAGCGCTCTTAAAAATTTACTCTCGTTTGCATCAAGGCGAACTACATGCCTTCGGTTTGTCAAACTTCTAAGAGCCGCGTTCGCTCGTTTCGCTCTGCCGGTTGCGTTATCTTTAAACTGAGCAACTATATCAATTACTACTTTTTGTCCCGCCACGATTAACCTCCCTTCTTTTCATTATTCGGAAAATGTCTGAGCCGTATTGGAATATCGCCCGTTTCCATAGCTAACCTGTCCGAAGCCATCATAAATACCCTTTCGCCTTCGGGGATTGGTTCGTTTTGTGTCCGCACGCCTGTAAATACTCCGGGCATTATGTGGTGATACTGATAGGCAAGATGTACATGGTAAGCATATTCGCTTACCTCAATTAGTTTTTTGCATAATCCTCAGGCGTTTTTTCCTCCTCGTCACTGCCGTAATCCTCACCCATTCCGCTTATATCAAGCACCGTGTCAAGCAGCCACTGTTTTTCGCCAAACATCAACAACGCGTCAACCGATTCCCACGGCTGTATTAATCCGTACTTTTCTTTCAAAGCCGCATTATTCCAGATTTTATGCTGGTCTTCTTCTACTGTAGCTAAATAGATTATTAAGCTGTTAAATTTAGCTGAATCAAATTCTTTCTCAATCGGCGGCAGCTTGCGACCGTTCGGATTAGCCGTAAATGAAGTAGCTTGCTTTCTTGCGTTTTTTATATCCTTCTCACTTATAGGATGTACTCGCACGGAAAACAGCGGCTTTTCGTTTCGCTTAATCTCAGCGTCAACAATCAAGTCCTCGCTGGTCTTAAACTCAGCCGCTTCAAGCAGCGCAGCAGTAAGGTCAATCTCCCTTTCTTTTTTGCTTATTCCTTTAGTCTTAATTTCTTCGTCCGGTGCAGTAGTTAATCCCGTAATATCTTTTATTTCTTTTTCGTTTGACATTTTTTTACTCCTTTTTTCAGATAAACAAAAAAGAAGCCAAACGGCTTCTTGAATAAACTTTTTATTTATGATAATCTAAGTATAGAAAAAGGATTACCGCTTTTGACACGGCGGTCAGTCCAAAATAAATTTGTTGTAGACCGCCTTACTCATTATGTACATATGTACTTGAGTCAGGCGGTCGTGTTATTTATCATCTTTACGATGATAGTAAATATCAACACAAAGGTCGATAACACTTACAATAAGTGTTCCAATAGCAATAATATTGGAAATAATCATAAGCGTCACCCCCTTTCACATGGGAGTGACCGACCGCCAAGCGATAATCCTTATTTATATTTTACCATATAAACTTTCTTTAAACTATATCAATTTTCTATACACCGCGTAGGTCTTTGGATACTTTCTTGCAAACTCCGTTTCACTGAGTTTTTCATCTTTGTTCTTATTCTTTCCGTGTGAAAATGTTTTTTCAGAAGCGTTAATAAAAACGCTCATACCGTTTTCGTCCATATAGCCGCTGCCGTCGCAAAGATCGGTAGACACGACTTTACCGTTTTTAGAACTCTTTAAAGCCGTTTCCTTCGATGCAACTGCGTGCAGGATACCGTACTTGTCCAAATATGCAAATCCATTCATTTTAATTTCCTCCTAAGTTTACTCTATTCATAAGTTAATTGCGCCAATGTTTCAGGGATAGAATTTATCCTGAAAGACTGACTTCTTTCTATGACCTCTCCCGGCGTCAGGTTCAATATGGTAAATTCGCCCTCAGGCATACAATTTCTAAACGTATACCTTTGTTCCTGTCCGTCCCAACGCTCCGCTCCGCCCTGGAACGTATACATTGGCATTTTACCTGCTCTGACCGTATCAAGCAGCGGTCCTATAATAAGATCATCTCTTACAACCATCTCTGTAAATGTGAGTGAGAAACTGACCCCGGTATTCACGCTGTAATTAAGGATCGAGCCTACCGGCTGTTTATCTACATTTGCTGCCGTCATGTTTACCGTAAATGAATCTACCTCAGCTAAAAATACAGATTCACCATCAACCTCAACAAATAGCCTTCCGTCCTTTCCGGACATCAGCTTTCTTACGTCCAATACTGATGCATCGTTAATCATGCAAGCTCACCTCCCTAAGCCATATCACTATATCTGAACTGATAATGCAGATATATCTTCTCTAAACTGTCGATATCGTCAACCGCGATGATAAACCATGCGCTGTCCGCGCTGTATCCAAGCTCCGGATCGACGTACATCGAATAAGTATCCTTTATCTTTTTCTCAGCGCACATGGTAGAAAGAACTCCTGTTCCGATCTGAATGATATTGGCTATGCCGTCCTTGTCGCAGTTTACTTTTCCAACAAGCGGCGCAATAGTCTTGTCCACTCTGTTTAAGACTTCAAACCTGACTTTTGTACGCTTTATTTTCTTCCATCCCATATCCTGATTAGCGTCCGGTGTTATAAGCGTGTTTACGCCGGAATCAAACCATGCCTGTCCCTCCGGATTCAGCGACAGCGTAAGCATTCCGCTGTTTATAGCTATCTCATGCTGGTTGTTAGTCAGCTTTTCTATGGTATCAACCGCGCCGCTTACCACGTTGTGAACTATGCTCTGAGTAGAAGGCGTTCCCGCTATAAGCCCGGCTGCATAAGCGACAGCAGAAGCGCCGTCAACATAGTTGTTCTCCGAATCTATCCAGCCTGAACCCATATAGATTATTTTTTCATCATTAAATGCCTTTGAGCGCGTGCATCGCGTTTCAAAGTCAACCTTGTTATCGCCCTGAGTTATCTCTCCTACAACGCCCATTATCAGCTTTCCTGACCTATAAACCTCGTCTATGTACGCAGCGAGGACATTGTTGTATGTATTTAATGCTTTATCCATACAGATCACGTTGTAATCAAAAGATTCAAGAGCATAAAAAGCGTCCTCATACTCATCTATACTTGGTGTCGGATCAGTTCCCGTAAGAATTACTTCCTGTTCTGCGATAACTCCCGCTTCGCTGCCCTTTACAACTGTGATATATTCGGAATCGGCTACCGCCTTTGTAAACGCTTCTCTCTCGTCCGTTTCGTCGGCTTCATACTCAAACTTTTCAAGCTGAGTTGTACCATCAAGAACGTAAATATTCTTAATACTGCTGTCAGCAAGATTTAAAGCAACCTTAACCTTAATACTTCTGCTTCCCGGATACTTGGAATTAACAGTTACAAAAGACATTTCAGCCGTTCCTGCTGTTCCGGGCGATCCGTTACCGCCTGCCGCTCTAACGATATAAACCTTTGTAGCTCCGCCGTTAAACAGTAGCTTAGCTATCTTTGCAGATTCACATGAACCATACACCTGCTCTATAGTATTGCTTGATTCATGAGTGGTAACTTTATTAACTGGTCCCCATGAAGCGTTAAGAACCATGGCGCAGGTTCCGTTTAAAGCTCCTGCGACAGGAGCCCCACCGGCGTTTGAATAACGCTGGTACACTCCCGGTCTTACCTTGGATTCGCCCGCAGTGTAAAATACTCCCATTACCTATCCGCCTCCTTTTTAAAATCTGAAACAATTTTCTTTGCTTCAGAAAGCGTATATTCTTTCTTACCTGCCATTTTTAATGCAGCCTTTATAGTCAAAGGTCTTGCAGAAAGATCAGCTTTCAAAAGCTCGGAAATAGAATAAGCAGGCTCATAGCTGTCACCTACTTTAGCCTGCTTATCATCTGTTTTCTTTTCAGTTGTGGTTTTAATGTCAAACGGCGGAGAATTTACCTCCGCCGCTGATTGTACTTCTTTTTTCTCCTTTGATACCGCAGTATCAATCTCTTTTTTTACTGCCATTCGGCACCCTCCTTCCGTTAGTATGAATATTTTCAAGAAGCGGTCCTCTCTTTGGTATGTTCAATATTCCATATGTGGCGTCAACTGTGATCTGCCCGGTTCTTAAAGCGTCCGCCGTAAGATTCAGCCGGATATTCCTGTCTACCATAAGAGGCGAATTATCATCAAATATAAGCCGCTTCTTTATAGTAAGCGCATTATCTATATCTCTTGCTATACTTGCTTCTATATCCTTGTCATCTGCGAATATATGCCCGTTAAGAACTGCTGTATGCCAGCTGCAAGCGTATGTATCAGGTATCCAGCCGCACGGATTTATAGCCGTCTGCCGCCAGTATATCGCCGGATTCTCGTTATCAGGCTTAAAAATTTCCGGCGTATCGTCCATCCCTATAACATAAGCCTCCGGTATAAAATCCTTTGAAAATTCGTTTATCAGCCCTATTGGATCAGGATCAACAGTTTCCTGATGCGGAAAAGCCAGCAAATCAAAAGCTATAGTCGTTCCGTGCGTTTTGTCGGTCGGAACTGAGAAATAATCCGACGTATTCCAATTTACCGCCATAGTCCGATTTTCAGCGGTGAAAAAATAGCCGTCGACCGCTTCTCTTATCAGCCTTTCAACTTTTTCAATCGGATAACTTCCCGCTTTTGCAATAAGCTCTATGGCAAGAGAACCGCTTACCACTCGTTCAGGATCATCTTGAATATTCAAATAGAATATTATTCGGGCATACTGTTCCTTGCTCCACAATCCGTCGGTATCGGTCGGCGCCGTTTGATAAAAGACAGCAGGCATATTGTCGTATTCTGCAAGGTATTCATGCAGCTCCGTGCAGCTGCGAAGATGATTCAATATTAAAGTTTCTAACATTTTTACTCCTATGATAAATATGGCTCGTTGAATATGCGTTCAATTTTAGGTCTTGCTTCTTCCCGTATTTTGTCATGATGAGGTCGGGGCGCCATCTTGCTCGTGCCGTCTTCAAGCAATTTGCCTAAAGTATAGCCACCTGCCGAATATCCGCTTTCAATTGAAGCGATAACCGTTAGCCCTGCGCCGCCTTCTATCTTTGTTTTTGGCTTCCATGAAGTTCTGAAGCTCCCGGTTCTTTTTGCCGGTGTTTCTCCCGGGGCAGACGCTCTGTATAATTGTCCCCTTCGTAATTTATGACCGTACTCGGGTAAAAGCTGTTTAGTAACTTTATCCGCCCGTTTGCTGTAAGTGTTCGGACGCTTGTAAACTCGTCCGTGACCTTCGCTTTTTAAAACTTCAAGCGCCGCGTTTCTGAGCTCGTTTGAAGCTCTTACGCCTCTTTCCTTAACCTGCCGCTTTATATCATTAGCCATTCCGTCAACGATATACTCCAAATCTATTCCCATCGGCTTACCTCGTTTATTTTTAAATCCTTTCTTTCCTCAACCAGATAGGTCATAAATATGTCCATATCCGCCGGATTCTTTGTTCCCTGTATATAAAACTGCCTGCCGTCGTATAAAACAAGGCAATCAGTCGCCTTAGCCTTAACCATAGCACCATACTGCACTATCTTATGAGTTACAGGGTGCCCGTTCTGCTTTGCCTGCTCTATTTCTTTCTCTTTAGCGTTTATTAACATTCCGAAAAACTCATCTTTTGTTCTTTCATACCCGCTTTTCGGTCTGCCGGTTTCAGTAAGCCCGCCTTTAAACTTGTATATCGTAAACTTCTGAAATCCCTGTCCCGGAACTATATTTGCAACAAACATATTTACCCCTTTCTCGGATTGCTTTGCATTCCGAGCTTAAAATACGGAGGCTTCCCGGAACTTCCTTTAACCGATGAAACAGAAATACCGGCGTTTCTTTTTAATTCATCATATAACTTTTTCCAAAAATCCACACGATCAGACAGAGCGTAAGATATTCCATCGTGGCTTGTGTCCACCTGATGTGAATAGCGCATTAAAATGGCTTCAAGACACCTTAATTTTGCTTTTCTCCAGTTTGGATTTTGCGAGATTATGACCTTGTATTCCTCATCGCATAAAGCAGCCGTAAGTTCCGGCGGCGCGAAAGTTGTATCGCCAAGCTCTAATCTCATGCGGTCAACTCCGTTTTCCGCCGCCTTTGTCGGATTATAAGTATATGACTTATTCATTTTTAGGATTTAAGGCTGCCGCCTTTGATTCCGCCGCTGCCTTTATGCCTTTCCTGCTGTCGGTAGCATGTATAACCATCAATAGATTTTCATTATCTATATTGTCAATCAGCTCCGTTGCTTCAGCAGTGTTTTTTTGCAAAATTAAAGACCAGGTCTTAACGTCTTCCTCATTAAGAGGAACCGTTAAAATCTGATCGTCTTTAAATAACGGAATATTAAATTGTGCCGGTTTTGCCGTACGCTCAACCTGCTTTTCCGGGAGTTCACTTCCTATTTCCGCGATATATCCATTTCTTAAGAGCTTTCCTGTTCTCTCAGGCAGTATAACGCCGTCAGGTACAACATCGCCCGCGTTATACGTTACGCCGCCTATACTAAGCTGCTTTTCGCATAAATACTGCATAATTCCTCCTTACACGCAAGTCTTAAAGTAGCAGGCAAGATCGTCACAGGTCTTTTTCATATCAGTAGATAAAAGCCCTTCCATAAATTCGGAGTGTGTACCCGGTTCGCCTTCAAACGTATCTATTGCCATATAATTTCCATTGCCGAGCATATCCCAGGTAAATATATATCCGGCAGACGGTTCGTCTATATGCGGATTAGGCGTTGTATATGATAGAAGCATACCGTCAGGCTCGCATATAAACCGCATATCGTCGGGCTGACCTTCCTCAGCAGCGTTGTATGTAGCGTCTAATACCTTTACTTCATTTACGCCGAACAGTTCGGCTAATACACACTCGTTCACCTTAGCCGGATTCGCAGTGCTTCCCGTATATTTAACGCGTTCTAAAAGGTCCGGGTGTTCTTTAAGACCGTTAAACGTATCGTATCCAAGCGTCAGCTTATTAGGCGTTCTCCTGCCTGCGAGCTTAATCTCACGTTTACGATCATCAACCAGCCTTATAGGGTCGGAATTAGCGTCCGTAAATTTGACGAACTGACTGCCGCCGACTGCGCCTCCGGAAGCAATTCCTTCAAACTCATTTGCCCACACGCCGGATTTAAAGAAATTCTCTGCAAACACTATATCAAGGTGCAGCAGCATCTGATCTGTAATAGTCCTGTTCTGCGTTCTTCTCGGATCAATGGACGGCGGTACGTTCGCCCTCTGATAGTTTAAAGCGCCTATACGATCTATTCCGAGTATGATCTGATCCACCTCGCACTTATACGTTTCGTCTGAATGCCCCATCTGTGCGGGATTTACTTTTCCGAACTTAGGCTTACGCTGTACATGATCCCTTGCAAGGTCGCCTTTGTTAAACACATAATAATATCCCGTAGAAAAATCTACCGGACATATCGGAAATATGCTCGTAGCAACGTAATCACTCACATCTGCGAAAAAAGCCATGCTCATATTAGTCAGATATCTGTTAGGCTTCCAGCCTTTAGCTATTCTCGCCTGAATATCCGATGCGCTGTTTACTGTTCTGTCACCCATTTATATCAACCTCCTTATTCTCTTAGGCTTTATATCCGCCCTTAATTATCTGCACTTTTATCCATGTACCCTCAGAAAGCGCATTGCTTAAAGCTACGGCTACTATAAAATCACCTGCTTTTGCTGCCACAGCCTTACCGTCTGCACTTGTCGCAAGCTCTGTTCCTGCGGTGATCTCCTCACCGGCTGCCCATTTACCAATATCCTTTATCTGGATATCAATATCATCGCCCTGATCCACCACTTCATCGGTTTCAATAAGCGATATTCCTATAACATTTGCGCCCGCCGCAGGTTTAACAACGGCTCCGTCTTTAATAGCAAGGGCTATACCTCTTGCTGCTTCCAGTTTTTCGCCAGCCGGAAATACCACCGTAGGGCTTTCGTTTATACTCGTTCCAAAATATGACGATGACACTTCTATTCCTCCTCTTCACATCTCTTTGCAAGTTCATTATCAGCCATAAGAACCTGATCTATCGCCTGCGCCATAGTTAATCCCGGTTTGGATTTCATGATCTCAGCCGCCTTAGTTTCCGCCTCAGTCCATGCTCCGCCGGTAATGCCGCCGTGACCTGCCTTTCCTATCTCCGAAAATACCCCTGCCTTTTCAAGAGCGGCAACATTGCTGTCTAAAATAGCTATCATATCGTTATATGCGCTTCCTCCCTCAGCCTTAAGATTCTTTAACATAGGAAAAAGCTCGTCCTCTTTCTTTCCGATAATAGCGTATTTCTTTGCAATCTCCCTAAGCTCTCTGTCCTCTGCCGCCTCTCTGAACTTCTTGAGATTCTCAAGCTCTTTTCTGACTTCTGGGTGCATTCCTTTATAGATATCCTCAGAATCAGCCTCAGTATTTGATTTATTCACACTGTCCTGCTGATTTCCCGCAGCCTCGCCGCCTGTTTCTCCTGCGCCGCTGTCTGCCGGATCATCTTCTTTGTTTTTATTAATACCCTCTTCCTGACCTTCATCGCCTGCGCCGTAACGCTTTTCGATGTCCTCTAAAAACGCTTTTTCGGCAGGCGTTAATTTACTCTTGTCAATCTTCACCTCACACACTCCTTCCTGTTCACCTAAATTTTTCGTTAATTTTCCAACAGCTTCAGTAAAACCATCTCTTACAGCCTTGGCAATAGCCATATCAAATTCCTGCGATTCATCTTCTGCGCTGTCTGATTCTTCCGGCTCAATATCCGCAGCTTTTGATATATAACCGAGAAGTTTTTTCCATATGCTTTTTTCGACGTTGTCGCTTTCCGACTCTTTCCCGTCAGCTTCATCATCTTTTCTCTTAAACAGCTTGATATGCGCTTCCTGATTAGCGCCCTCGTCCACAAAATCAACTTTCCTGACATTGAGATTTTTTAATTTCTGCGCCACTCTTATCCTCCTTTCACGCAAAACAAAAACGCCTTTTCAGGCGCCTATTCACTTACCTCTATTCTCTCAGCCTCGCCCTCGATAGAAAACATCGAATACGTACCGTCTTTTACTTTCTCCCAGACATCTTCGTCTAAAACCTTAAATCCTATCCACCAACCCACAGGAAGCGTCCCGGCGGGAATACCCATAGCCTTTTGCTTTTCCTCAGTAAAAACAATACTCTCGATAAGAACTGCCGCTCCGCCCCGTTCGTGCATTTCGCCGCCTTCACGGTAAAGCTCCACAAAATTATATGCAGCCCTCTCAAGTTCTTCAGGCTCTATAATATCCTCCTGCCAGTCGACGATCTTTTTCCCGCTTGCTTTAATGGACACATTAGCCCAGCCGAAAGCAAGCCGCCTGTCGTTATCCGATTTGAATATTTTAAACTTTCTTTTTATCTCGTTCACCTCCTATTTGGGACGCTAAAAAGCGTCCTGCATGATACAGAACGCTTTTTGAATATTTAAGTTTTATGCTGTGCTTTTTCCAAGCAGCTCGGCAAATATTGGGATAACACTGTCAAAATATACCCACGTATCAACTTCCTTGCTGCTATGCTCAGATTTACTCCTGTAATACTCTCCATATTCGGATACTTTTAAGCCATTTGTATTAGCTATTCTACCCACCATATTCGCAGATATGCCAAACATTTCTCCTATTTCTTTCGCTGAATATGTTTTCTGCTCAGACTTCGGAAGTGATATTACCGGCTCTCCTGCTAACACCTCAGCTGCCTTAGCTACTAAGATATTCTTATATTCCTTAGATAAAGTTTTTACATTTGCGAGTTTAAGGAACTGATTAGACATTCTCGTTTTAGCGTTCATCAATTTAGCGTTTGCAAGTTTATCTTTCTCCTCAGAAGCCTTTGCTCTTTTCATATCATAGCTTCCGTTCTTCCTAAGTGATGGTAACACTTCGGAAGTTACCCAATGTTTGAATTTCTTAGCGTTTGGCAATTTACTGGATAAGATAAGACTGTATAAACCGGATTCATTTATGATAGTAGCACCTCTTTGTCCAAAACTCGACGACGATTTGTCGTTGAGTTTATCCTCAACATCTACATGCATTGCAACCGCTTTATTGACATCTACATACCCTAACGCTTCTGCTACATCTTTTCCAACAAACCAGGGTTCACCTTCCAATTCGATCAATCTAACTTGCCCGAACTCGCTATTTTCAAATATTTTAATTTCGTTCATTACTCTACGCTCCTTTCCATATTATTTTGTATCTGGTGTACCCCCCCCCGAACATTCGGAGAGAGCATGATTATATCCCGCGCTAAACGCCGTATCGACAAGGTCTGTTAGGTCATCGAAAAAAGCTGCTATGCTGTCAGAGGGCTTTTCATTATGCAATTTTTCATACCTTGTGAACAATTCCTCTAAATATAACTTTTTTATGCTTATCATATTAAAATACCTCCATTTTGCAATTCTTGGGTTTGCCAAACAGAGGTACGCAGTGCTATAATATTTACGTACCTTTGTTTGGTGCTGAATAAAGAATGGCGAACTGTGGTAGGGGCTGCTATTCTTTATTTTTCTCTTTTAAGACGTCTTACCGCTCTTCTTGTTCCTTCAGCTCTTGAAACATTTTCTTTTTGACAAAATTCATCTAAAACACTTAATGTTTCTTCATCAAATCTTACGGCTATTTGTACTGTTTTAGGTGAATCTGTGGGACGTCCCATTTTTTTATGCATTTCATCACCTCACTTTTGCATACCATAAATATATACTTATGCATACCAAAAGTCAAGAGGTTTTACGAAATTCAACAAAAAAAGAACGCCCTGCAAGCGTTCTCAATCATTTATTTTTCATTTGCTATTTCTCTCATTTTCTTCCTAAGTCATAGCGGCTCTCTTACTTCTTTTATTCTTTCTTCTATTTTTTCTATTTTTTCTTTTGTCAGGCTGTCTGAATATACTCTGTATTCACAATAGTTTTCATCAAATCGCTTTGATTCAGGATCGATTGCCGGACGGTAAAACGTGGGAAATGACTTATTGAATATTTCGTTCGGTATGCCATCAGGATATTTATCACACTCTTGAAAAATCCGATGAAAAGCACAAAAATTACACAAACTGTCAATAGGCATAGGATTATCCCACCAGCGGGGATGTGAATATGGTTTATATTTCATTAGTTTCCTCCATATAGATTGTATTCCCTTCGATTTTAATAATTTTAAATTTACTTTCACGCTTAAATAACACTTCAAGTTCACCTTGATTATGTATGCTGATATCTTTTCCGCGCTTCGATTTTATCACGTATTGAATCGGGAAACTTTCATCGTATACATCAAAAGAACTGGATAAATATTGATCGAATATTCTTGTTTTTCCTACTATATGAGAATTTATAAACTCATCTACATCGTCAATACCAAAATCAGATACGGAACGATATACGGTGCCCTCATACTCCGGCATCTTATCAAGCGCACTATCTAAATTCATTATCCACGCATTTTCAAATGCTGTCAATGCAATATTTCGTCTTAGCTTATCGTTTAAGCTATAAGAATCAGAACCTATATATCTCTTTAATGCGTCCTCTTCATCATGATTTAAGGCAGTATGTTTGCTGCCGACATTAATGTCGCTCGCACCCGACAACTGAGGGGTATTCAACGGCTTTACAGGCTCAGCTTCCACATATTCAATAGCACACATACACCGCGGGTGCGCCGGAGGAAGCATGTGTTGATCCGAAAATACAGCTTTAAGGCTTATATTAAACTTGGAATCCATGCCGACTTCCACGCCCTCTAAAGCCTCGCACACCTTACAAACGCGATCGCCGCCCGCTGTGCTCCATCGCTTTACTACTGCGCCTATGTATCCCAACCGCTGCGCCTGCTTGATACCTTCATGCGCACCCCAGTTGTATGCAAACGCCATTTCAGTCTGAGCGATAGTCATAGCCCTGCCTCTGTGCTGCCTTTCCGCATACTTAGCGGCAGCTTCCCGTGCCTTTTTTTGGATACTCTCACGCTTCATTTTTGGATGTTCTTTTTTTAAAGTTTCAACTATATTGTCATAATACCTTTGATTGGCTGCCGCCTGCTGTTTTGTAAGCCCTATGCATGGTCGTATTACTTTTGCAAGCTCGTCAACCGTATGTTTTTCCCTTACGTTCTTTGCAAGCAGATGTTGTATTGCTTTTTTCTGTTCGTTAGTAGAATTAGTTACAAAATCAGCGCCGCGCTCAGTGATCCATTTCATTATTCCTGCCGACTGCGGATTAAAGCTGAAATTAAGCCCGTCCATTATCGGCTGACCTTTAGAGCCTGCCTTAACAGCTTCTTCCCATACGCCTTTTAATTTCGAGGACACCAATACCGAATAATCATGGGACCACGCTTTCCATGTTGAAGCATCAAGTTTGCCATTGATAACAGCTTCCCTAAGCTCCTGATAGCTTATAGCGTCCTGCTGATCTTTCCAGAATCCGCATAGAATTTTTACAAGCTCATCAAAATTACCGTTTAAGTAATTTTCCAATCTTTTCAGCACTTCGTCGCCATTGCCAGCCCTTGCTTTCTTAAACCACTTAGCCGGTCTTATCAGCTTAGCCATTAAAGCCTCCCAAGCCGTTTCTTGGCGGCTTTTACTGCTTCGTCTGATATTTCATCATCTGCGGTCGCTTCGCCTTTTCCTGCCGCTGTTTCCGGCTCCGGCGGCTGATTTTGCTCCTGCTGTTTCTGCCTTGCGGGATCGGTTTCCCGCCTGTCCGTGGTCCTATCCGGTAAATGCCCGACCTGCCTGATGTAATCCTCAAGTCCATCATCAGGAATAAGAACGCCTATACCTGTCATATCTTTGATAAATGCTGAAACCTTGGTTATATCTGCGTCCTCGATATCCCCGTGCGTCATTTTAGGATAATCTGTAATACCTGCAAAATGATCTCCATTGATATCTATAAGCTGCGGTATTCCCTGACTGTTAAAAGTTTCGCATATGATATCAAGATAAGCTCCTATCGCCATAGCGAACAGCTCCGTTTTATCGGAGCTTAAAGCCCAGCTTCCACTCTGCTGATGCCCGAGAAAAATAAAATCCGCCAGTACCGTCATAGCTATTCGGGTATCGTAGCGGTTTATTATCGCGTTAGTATCAAATTGTCTTGTGCCTCCTGAGCTTAATAATTCCAGCTTATATCCATAATTAAGAACAGCTCCTTCCAGCTCGTCACGACGGATATTCTTAACCATATCCTGCAAAGTCGCAAAAGTTTTAACAGATTCCTCATCTTTACCCCATATGTCTACGTTTTCCGGAGCATACATCACCGGAAGCCCCGCAAGGTCCCTTTCTATTCCGATCCCTTCAATCTCCTGTATTCGCTTCTTAAAATACCATGAGCGATAAGCATTTCTGAGTATGCTCCTGCCTTCGGGATTATCTTTCCTGCTCTTTGTGCGAAACAAAAGCGCCTTACTTTTTGGAATTGTGAAAAGCCGAAAATGCGGCGGAGGCATCTGGGTCATGCCCATTAGATTATCTTCCTCGTCGTATTCCCATTGATAAAGCGTTTCCTGCGCTCTGATCGGCAGCTTGCTCCAGCCTATAAGCCCATCGCTGTACTTGCTTTTAAGCCTGTTGTCCTTCGTATTACCCATACGCCGTTTATATACTATCTCGTGATAGCTCCAGCCGTAGGTCAGAAACGAAAGTATCTCCGATATAGTATCTATCCATGTATTCTGCATATCGTCCATGCAGCTTTTAATAAATTCCGCTGCTTCTCTGTCCTTTGCCGAATCCCCGCCCGGTTCCACGTTCCAATCAGTCTGACGGATAAGCATTTCAATCGAAAAAAGAATAGAGCCTACAACATCGTCGTTATCCGCCATTTCGCTGTAAGTTGCTATTCCTCTTTTACCTCTAAGCTCCGGCAAAAACTCCTCATAGATAATCCCGTTATACCTGCGCTGACCTATGCGTCCCATTTCTTTGTTTTTAGCCATAACTCTGTTTCCTAAATCCTAATGTTACCTCCAATAGCTTGATTTACTCAGCATTGTACTCTTTGGCGGCGCCGAGTAAGTAGCTCCGTTTTCAATTTCATTAAATGCAGATGATGAAGCGTCTACCATATCCTTAAATTTACTTTCCGGAAATGATTCAAGCTGATTAAAATACATCTCATTCCAGTCGGCTATCAAAATATCAACATTACCCGGCTGCCACTGAGCTGCAAAAGGCTCTGCTCTCGATTCCTTACTGCCTGATTCCGGTATAACTTTAACAAGAAAGCCTGCAAGCATTTTTATATAGCTCTGAGCTTGTTCTTTACCTGCCTGCCCCGGATCCTGCGGCAGCCTCTCGACCACTCTGCCATACTTAGCCTTATCCGCCTTGCATGTTGTTTCGATCAGCTTTCTTACCTCCGCCGCCGATAATCGTTTATTTATAACATCTGCTACAACATACCGTCCGTTTTTCCGCTTGCCTATTAAAACTCCTGCCGTATATGCCGGGTCGCCTTTCTCATCTTCGCTTGTAGCTGCAAGGTCCCAGCCGCGCGCCCATAATTTAATGTCATTCGGCAGAGTTTCGAGCATTTCGCCTATCTGTGTGCGCTTGAAATACATCCCGGCAGCAGCTTTAATCTTCCAATTCCCGCGCAGCAGCCTTTCACGCTCAACTATGGACAAGGCTTTAAGATTCGCCATATATCCCGGATCCGCCTGCATAAGCACTTGATTGTCTTCCAGAGTAGATAATATAAAAGTGACGCTTTTCACGTCACTTGCTTTAATATCTATACCATAATCCTCTTTTTCTGCCTTTTTTAACACTTCATCAACCGAATCTCCCCAGATCAGTTGTTCGTTTATCCTTGCCATGTATCTTATAACCCCTGATCTCTCAGGAATTGCATATCCCGTGTTTTCGTCTATCCACCAGCTGATAAATTCCTTTACCCAACTATCCGCATCAGGATTTGTAGTGCAGCGGCAATATGGACGTATCCCGCAGGTTGAACGATTTCTTGAAAGCATATAAAAGAACTGCTTTTCAGTAAAATGTGTAAGCTCGTCAAAAGCAAGCAGGGCTATTTCCGCTCCCTGCCATTTATAAACATCCTCGTCGCGTTCTATATGACGAAAACTGAGTTTTTCTCCGTTCGCAAATTGCCACGAATAATGCGGACTCATACGAGGAATCGCGCCAGGATATTTCCGAAACAATTCCTGCGACGCGTCCCACAGTCCACCGGCATTTGCAATCTGATTTGCATTGTGCCTGAATATAACGGCTGTAAAACGCGGCACGTTCGCATGTCTAAGGCATTCGTATAATAAGCTCCATGTCTTTCCACCGCCGGCAGCTCCACCAAAAATAACAATATCCGCTTCACTTGACAGAAATTCTTCTTGCCTCGGTTGAGGTCTTATCTCAATCATGTTTTTTATCCCTTTTATTATCAGGCATGTAAAATTGAACGGGTTCTATTTCGATATTTCCCGTCAGATCAATTTCTGTTTTATTAAAAAGACCGTACCGCTTGCCAATAAGTTCCGCAGCCTTCAGCCGCTCGCGCTCGTCCGGCGCTTTATCCATCGTCTTTGCTCTGGAACAGCCCTCGCCGATCCCTTCTACAACTACGACCTCCGACGAACTCTCGCCCCGCATCACAGAAGTAAGGTATTCCATGACTTCCGCAGCG
>JAAVYD010000107.1 GCA_022790955.1 Bacillota bacterium | reverse complement strand
GGAACTTACAAAGCTGTTCTGGCTGCCTGCAGTCATCTGACCGCTTCCTGCAGCCGTATCGCCTGATACCGTTCCGGGATCGGAACCGCTGCTGTCAGCTGACGATTCCGCTTCGCTGCCTGTTCCGCTGTCGCTGACATCTGCGCTTCCGGTATCAGATGCGCTGCTGCTTTCACTGCCGGAATCCGCGCTGCTGTCCGTTGATACAGCTTCGCTGGTAACGGGAGCAGGGGCATCCGCCGATACGTCAGCAAACGCAGTGACCTGAAAACCGCTCATGCACATCATCATCGTCATGAGTACAGCTAAGATCTTTTTATTCAATTTTTTAGTTTTCATTTGGTTTTCCTTTCTACGAAAACAGATATTTTTAATATCTGGTAGCCGGGCTGGCGTAGCCTCTTTCTCAGCGTATTCGCAGAGATCGAAAACCTTAGCCCCCTGGTTTTGCGTCCCCTCCTTTCGGAATAAGTTTGCCTTTTTTCGGCAACCGGGCTAACATAGCCGCCTTTTCTGCAATTATGCAGAAGTACTAACCTTAGTCCCCTTGTTTTGCGTCCCAACGTTTCCGATTGGTTTGCCATTTGGCATCGCCTTTTGCGTTAAACCATATCCGCATTTTTTATCTCCGCTGCCCTCGATGCCTTCTGACAACGGAGCCAATTTACAGGCGGAATCACCTGATTCATACAAATCACTCCTTTCTTAAGTTTCCATGTCCGGCAGTAACATTTTACTGTTGCCGCCCGCTTTTAGTTACACTTTTATAAAACGTTTCTTCAATTCCTTAATAATATTTCTTAATGTGTAACTATACTAAATTTTTATAAATCCAATTTCTATGGATTTACAATTACACTCTACCATAAAAAATATTAATTTTCCATTAATAATCATAAATAAATGTAACGCATTAATACGAAATTTATCATATAAAAACGTATGTATTTTGTCAAATCCATCAGCCGTTGATTATCAATGCATTAATATAAGCTATAATTTTTTTGCATAATTTGAAATATAAAAATATCTATATCTTGTATTTCTCTTTCAACTTCATACAATATCTTACTTTATTTATGAAAAGAAAAATCCTCATGTCTTCTATATTACTGACAATACATATATTATGTTTATGTACTGAATAAATTTATACCTTCTTATATAATAATTTTACCCAACTTAGCATACTGAAATCAAGAAGTTTATTTATAATTTACAAAAAATTTATTCGTATACAAAACAAGCCGTTATTGCCGTATAATTTTATATTAATGAAATTTATTATATAAACTAAAATTACAACCGCAAAATACGAAATCCGAACATTAAAATCGGCGGTCGTAAACCGCCGATAAATTTTATTAGTCTTCAACTACGCATGTCTTAAAATATGATTCTATATCTGCCCATTCTGTAAGTCTGCTTTCATTATTACACATAGGCTTTACCTGTTTTTCAAATTCTCCTGTTGGATTCATCCATTCTTTAGGAACGTCCAGTTTATAAAACTGAAAACCTCTTTCAAATCCGTATTTAAGTCCCTCTAATTTAATAGTTCCGTTGCCTTCCGCATCAATAGGATTAATGGTATATAATTCTGTATTCGCATATCTGCTTGTTTTTACGCCTAATTTTTTCATAATGTACCTCTTTTATCCACTACTATTTACGTTTGCCGCATGCGCCGACGCTTTTAAAAAATCGCATCTGCCCATGGCTTGCGTTATAAAATTAATTATACCACAATTTCGTTAATTTAATCTATACAAACAACTATTTCTTTCTAACTTTGCCATTTTTCCTATGCGTACAGATTTCATAATTATATTAATAATTTTACCATTTATTTAATCCTCGGAGTTTTTCGTTATTTTCTTAACAGCGTCTAAAGTTTTAAATCTTAATTTTAGTACCGTGGAGGACGAGTCGGAGTGAGCAGCTTTTTCCAATTTATCATATTTGCCGTGAATAACAGAATCGCGCAGCACTTCGTCGGCTTCATATGAATTATGTTCGGAATCTATGAGGCAAAGAGGCGGATAAAGTACGCACCACCAGTTTTGTCCTTCGGCTTCGCCTATCATAACTCTCAGAGCCTCATAATTTCCTGCGGGAAATGTAACGGAACCGTATGTCTTTTCAGGTATCCAGCACACGCACATCTCCGCCGTAACAGGATAATTGAATCCTTCCTCCGCTATCACCTGTCCCGCTTCGTCCTTTATTTTATCTAAATTTTCAAGAATGTAATCCCTCGATTCGCTGATGCTGAGCCCTGATTCGCCTTCAGAACCGTCGGACTTAGCCACCGCTTCGCGCACCAGCCCGTCGTCTATAGTTTTCACAAGCCTGTCGCGCACTTTTAATTTTAACGCCTGATCTTCTTCGGAATCACTGTTTGCTATTACGTGGAATCTTATAAAATCTTCATTTGTAAACACTTCGTCCGATCTGTAAGTAATGCCTACGGCAAACAAGGCTGCGGCAAACACGCAGACAGCCGCCGTCACCCATTTGATTTTCATCATTTGTAAAATTACCTCCAGACTGATAATGCCCAGATTTGCCGATATTTATACAATAAGCAGTCTGCGTCCTTCTTCTATTTCTTCATCCGCTTCTAATGCATTAATATTCTGAAGCGCTTCCATCGTAGTCCTGAATCTCTTGGCAATGCTCCACTGAGTATCTCCGCGGTTTGCGATATATACAACCATGCTTGCGTGTTCCTCTGCAGGCTCGTCGTATTCCACATAACAAACCTTATCTATTAATTCATACGGCGTTACGTTCCATGCGTATACCCGTATGGAAATGCCGCAGTTGAAATCCACCTGTCTGCCGTTCATTTTATCGAACCAGATATCTTTGAGTCCTATAACGCATTCTATAGAAGTGTACGGATGGACTCCCGGAATATCTATCACGGTTCTGAACGGTATTTTTTCATTACTGCATACTATTTCACCTGTCTGTTCATCGGTAAATAGAACGCCGGCGTTTAACGTTCCTTCTATCGTGCATCTGTCGTTTTCTGCGGTCTGAGTGACTTTTTCAGGCTTAACGGAAATATATGGTACGGAATCAATAGTTCCTTTGCTTTCGTCGATATTAATGGTATCTCTCAGCGAAATATCAGCCAAACCCGTGCCGCACAGCTCCGATATCCTGTGAGCGGTAGTGGAAAATTCCAACTCCCTGCTTCTATGATACATATCGGTAACGATCTCCCGCTCGATATCCCTGTAAAGCTGAATTCCCGTAGCGACTGTTAAATCAAGCTGCAGATACGGCGTATCATCTCCTGCCGTTTCTTCATTATCATCGTTTTCTTCTTCCAAAGAAGCCGATGAGCCGTCCCTGAAAACGAGTTTGGACGACATGACTTCAAACGAAACTATGCTGCCCGCCGCATCTTCCGCGCTCGTATCCGGAAGCCTTATAAATTGAGTAAACTCCGTCTTTCCTCTAAAGAATACGGGCATTTCTGCTGCCTGCCCGGAATCTCCCGCTTTTCTGCCCTGCCGCTCGGCGTCGGCGTCCTTATCTTCGGTTTCCGGCACATATAGTATGCTGTAATACGCGTTTGCCTCTATGACCGCTTTCCCCTTGGCTATCTGACGGTGAGTTTCCACCACATTAACGTCGTACTTTAAAATCCTCGACGGACGAAGCTGACTGTCTTTCATTCTTATCTTTTCATGAATATCTATCGTGTCCGTCCGCCTTTGAGCCATATCCGTAAAGCGTATTTTTTCTTTTTTAAGAAGCAGGGATTCATCCCTTACTCCTTCTAAAAATTCAATCTCGGATTCTCCGTATTCCTTTACCTGAAAAGACGCGCCGGCGCTCACGCGTATCTTTCTTTCGTTTATAACCTTGCTCGTGAGATGAGTCATCTCTACTTCTATTTCGGCATTATTACCTATCGGCTCCGATATCTCCACTTCATACCTGAACGGAATCTTTGACGTTATGGAAACAAGTTCGTATCCGCTGCCCGACGGGATATAAAGCGTGGAAATATCAAAATTGCCGCTTATTTTTATCATATCCGCGCCGTTGCTGCCTTTATACGCTTCATATCCGCTGATTTCAGGATCGGCGTCTATATTTACTATTTTTTCAAGATCCGGACGAATATCCGGTACGAGAAGATCTTCTTCAACATTCATTTCAGGCACGTTCAGCCTGTGAAGCTCGGTGAGCCTCAGCCTGCTGCTGCGCAGATCGTCTGTCGCAGGAATCAGCCGTGCAGGTTTTTCTGCCGCCGGAATCATAGCATAATCAGGAATTTCTTCGTTCATAATTAACCTCCATTCGATAATCTGCCCAGAAATGCGCAAGATAAGAATAAATTTTATGTTTCCTTAAACTATATGAAGCTATTTTAGAATTATGCAGAAAATAAAAAGATATGGCAAAAATTATAAACTCCTGTTTTGCAAATAAACATTAAATGTAAAACACAAAAAGAACAGGCTTCCACTCCTGCACAAACCTGCTGAACAAACCTTATTATATTTAAGCCGGTTTATTTTCAGTTTATGTTATTGTGAAAACCTGTTTATATATTAATTTTAATGTTTATAAAATTTTATTTAAGATATATAACGTTGCTATTACAATTCTTAACTGGATTCATTAACGTTCCCATCTTATTTCAGCTTCATCGTTATTGCGAAGCGGATCTATATAAGATGCATTTTGACCGTTTAATTTTAAAATTAAGCTAATCCCCGGTTCTTCCTCATCTATCTGAGTATATTTCAGAAGATCCATAAAACGCAGCGGTTCTGAACTTTGCTGTTCGATTATAAGCGGACTGCCGTTTAAATTAATAGTCATCTTTTTGCCTGCGCCTGTCCGTTGACTTGCATTACCGACCTGCGCGCCTGCCGCACGGTTTTCCTGACCTGTTTGCCTTACGCTCTTTGCGTCTTTTTTTGCAGTCTGAGCGTTCTCTGCATCTTTATTCTTAACCTGCGGTTTAAAATTCGGCTGCGCTGGCTGTTCTTTATTTAAAGGCTCCACAAGATGCAGCTTAAACGGTTTTGGTTCTTCGCCTGCTGTACTGATATTCTGCATTCCTGCAAGTCCGCTTTCCGCGCGGCTTTCCTGCTTTACAGCCTGGACTTCATGAACTGCCTGAACCTGCACAGCTTCTTTTACTTCGCTTTCTTCAAACTGTGCGGGCTGTTTATCCGGCTTACCTGTGCTCATATCCTGCGCTTCCGCGCGGCTTTCCTGCTTTACAGCCTGGACTTCATGCACTGCCTGAACCCGTTCAGCTTCTCTTACTTCGCTTT
>JAAVYD010000106.1 GCA_022790955.1 Bacillota bacterium | reverse complement strand
GCGGGGAGGAACCACCTGTACCCATCTCGAACACAGAAGTTAAGCTCCCAAGCGCCGAAGATACTTGGTGGGAGACTGCCTGGGAAAATAGGTCATTGCCGGTTTGGTTAAAGAGGAATCACAATTTGTGGTTCCTCTTTTGTATATACAGAAATTATTTATTTTGGCTAAGACTCCCGCCAAGGTGGAATTCTGCGCATTTTACACTGTGGCAGCGAAGAATATATAGGTGATTACTATGACAGAATACAGAAGATCTGCGTATAGTGTTTACGATATCAAATATCATTTGGTTTGGATAACAAAGTATAGAAAATCTGTTCTTACCGTAAAGATAGCAGAACGGACAGGAGATCTCATTTGAGAAATATGCAAATCAAATGATGCTGATATCCTGGCAGGGTACGTTTCAAAAGATCATATACATCTGTTTGTATCGGTGCCGCTCCATTTGTCAGTGAGAAAATTAGTATAATATCTGAAGGAGCAGCATAGAGGAAGTTACAGATGGAATATAAAGAATTGAATAAGCAATTCTGGGTAAAACATATGTGAACAGGAGATTATTTTGCAGCAAGCAGCGGAAATGTTACAGATGAAGCGATCGCAGAATATATCCGTAATCAGGAATTAGAAGAAGAAAAGAAGAAGGGTAATTTTGAGATCAACAGACTTTTGGCGGCTTTTAGCCGCAAGTACGAACCTGCCAACTTTCAGTCGTCAGTGGTTCAGTATGAATCACGAATCACGAATAAGGATAGAAATATTTTTAATTATCCTAAGTCTTACAATTAAAGGATTTTAAGAAATTATAGAAAACGGAATAGTTTTCTATGTGAAATTTATGGACTTAATATATATTAGCGCATATAATGTATACGTATCATGATTATTATATTATAAATTAAATATGAAGGTGCGTTTATATATTTATATATTATTAAAATGCTGAGAGGTAATTTTATGAGTACTGTATTCAATAAAAAACATTTATCAGGAGATGCATTTATAAATCCGAAAGATACAATAAAAATTCCTGCTGGATTTCCTGAACTTTGCGTATCTACTTTTTCTATAAATATTATTAATAGTTTTTTCAGCGAAAAAAATTCGGAAATAATAGGCTGGCTGTATTCTTCAAACGGAAAGCTGCCCATATATAAAATTATTTATAAAGGTAAGGAAATAGCGATTTATCTTTCAAGAGTAGGAGCGCCTGCCTGCGTTGCTGCTTTTGAGGAAGTTTTCGCTATGGGGGCAAGGAAATTTGTGTTTTTTGGTTCTTGTGGAATCTTAGACAAATCTGCAGACAGAAAAATAATAATACCGGTGAGTGCGATTAGGGATGAAGGTACAAGCTATTTTTACAAGAGCCCGTCGGAAGATATTAATATGAACAGCGATGCTGTGGTCGTTTTAAAACGTGTTTTAAACAGTATTAAACATGATTATATTGAAGGAAGGGTATGGACTACGGATGGCGTTTATAGAGAAACGGTTGAGCTGATTCAAGAAAGAAGAAGCCAGGGATGCATTGCGGTTGATATGGAATGCGCAGCTATGATAGCAGCCGCAGAATATAGGGGAGCGTCATTTATGGAATTTTTATTTGGCGCGGATAATCTCGATTGCCAGGAATGGGAGATTCGGGATTTAGCGGCTCAGGGATTGAACTTAGCAGATCAATATATGGAATTAGCATTGGAATGTGTAATAAATTTATAATAAGATTAAAATAGAATTTTCAGAATAATTTAGTCATTTCAGACGATACTCGCACGTAGTGGAATATACCTCATGATTTCCTTTTGCGTTCTTTTAAATCCGAAGTTAATTCAATATCATTATAATAAATCTTTTGTAAATATCTGTTGTTTGCAGTTTGAAATAAAACCTTTATTGGAACTTTCGATATGAGTTTTAGAAAATCTTGAATAACTAAGATTTGAAAAAAAGTATTTATACTCGGCATAGATATTTAGATTATGGTGAGAAGTGTTTTATTGATGGCGGCAATCTATCTTACGTGAACGGTCTGTTTGCTGATATTTTGTCAGAAATACTATCGTCTAATATAGCATAATTATTATAGTTACGATTACATTATGTTGCGTTTTGCTGGCTTAATGAACAACATAGTTTTTATCCTTTGAGTATTCTTCAATTTTGGATTGCAGAGAATAATCATAATAAATAAAGATTTAATGATATTCACAGAGTTGTATTTCAATGCAAGTTTATAATTAAAAACAGCTTGTATGATATTTTATACAAGCTGCCGGAATTTTTAGGAGAAATTTAATAGAAGAAAGGATAGTAAATCATAGAAGATATATTAATAGTTAAGATTTCATGTATTTTAAAAGTTCAGGATATATATTTTCAGCGTCTTTTATTCCAAGATCGTACACTGATTGCAGAATATCAGGATCAGTTTCAGTTCTTTTTATTTTAATTGGTTCAGAAGGTCTGATTACAAAGGCGCTTCCTTTTGATTCTAATATTTTTAATTTGGCGATACTATTATTATAAACTTCATGCCTGAGTTTTAAGCGTTTTTTAAGAGCCGGAAATTTTCTGTAAAAGACAGAGATAGGAAGTTTTGGCATGGATTTTTTTATATAATTCATATCCCTGGTTAAGATTACAATGATTTTATCATATCCCATTTGTATTAATTTTTCAAATGGAATGCTGTCAGAAATGCCGCCGTCAAGATAATATTGATCGCCGAGCATTACAGGCGTTGAAACGAAGGGCATAGAACCGGAAGCCCTGAGAACGTCCATCTGCTTAAATACATTGTCGATTTTAATATATTCAGGCATACCGGTATTAATATTAGTTACAACTGCGTAAAATGGAATTCCTGAATTTATGAAAGCCTGATTATCAAAAATATCCAGTTCGTGAGGTACTTTATGGTAAGCGTATTCAGTGTTTACAAGATTTCCTGTTTTAAGCAAAATACGAAGCCCCATATAATTTTTATCACTGTTAAATCGTTTATTGTATCTTATAACGCGTCCCTGCTGACCGGAAAGATAATTAACGCCAAATAATGCGCCCGCCGATACGCCGATAATTGCGTCAAAGTGTATATTTTGTTTAAGAAAAATATCAAGTACGCCAGAAGTATACATTCCGCGCATAGCGCCGCCTTCCAATACAAGTCCAGTTTTCATTATTGCTCCTTAAAATATGAATAAAATTATGCTTTTAATTTAAGATGGAGATAAAGTTAAATTAAAATAAGAATTATGTTTTGCAGTCATGCATTTTATTATTTAGTTTATCATTTTTGAAAGTGATTATCAAAAATTTGTTTAGAAAATAAAAGGAATAATATTAATTTTGAAATATCCGATAAAGTATAAAAAAATATTTTATCTAATAAATTAAAATTATATAATATTTTCGGAAGATTTTAAGTAAAATTGTCATTCTCATATTAAAATATATTAGAAAGTTCTTTGCGACTGACAAATATAATTGGATTAAGACTTAGAAAATTAAAAAACAAAGTTATAAATTCAGTATAAAATTTCCTGATTTGATAGATATTCTGTCAGAAACGGACAGTGTGGTCAAGAGAGGAATTTTTAACAGGAAAGCGAAGAAATAGTAAAACTGATTAAAAAATGTGATATATTATGCAAAAGTATATAAATTACATAATAAGAAAATCTAAATAACCATTGCAGAATTTTTCAGTTAATATTCAAAGAATTTGTATAATATAATGCATCAATTTTCATATAGGTTTATATGACGAATTAAATAAATTTTTGTATGGTCACAAAATACCGCTTTTATATGTTATAAAAGCGGCGGATTTGTATATAAAGATCTGATTTTTCGTTTCATTATCTGATATTGCGGTTAATTACAGGTGTTCTGTTGGATTATGCTTAATTAAATCTTTTTAGAAAAATAAACAGCGTTTTCAGATTCTGTGAATCCGTTTTCGAGGTAAAAGTTATAGGCTGGAAATGTTCTGTTTGTTCGCAGTTCGATTTCATTAATATTATTCTCTTTAATATAATTTTCAACAAGTTTTATTAACATAGTACCATAACCTTTACCCTGTCGGTTTGTTTTGATGCCCAGATCGTCTATGCAGTAGATATTTCCTGTATACCAGTATTTTATGCTGCCAATAGTAATTCCCGAGATGCCATTTTCGTCAAATAATCCTAAAACAAGAGAATTATTATTTCCTATCATGCCGATAATGTATGCATTAAATTGATTTTCGTCTTGCCAATCGTCGTTCCACGGAGGATTAGAAAATATATCCCGAATGGTTTCCTTTATAAGTTCAAAATCCTTGATAGTTAGTTTTTTTAATGTAAAATTCATTTTTTCGATCCTTTCTTTTTCGATTTAAAAATCCCGTATACAAGATAGCCTTGCATACGGGAATAATCTCAATAGATATAGTGGTAAAATTTTATTGACCAGGTATGAAATAATTTATGATCTGAGCGAGCCTTTGTCGCATCTGTTTCCCCAGGAATCTATGAGCTGACCGTCACGGTATATACATATTATTTCGCAGTTATTAGGACATTGTCCGCAGTTTATCTCGCGGGTTTTGAACGTCATATCCTCCACAGAAAAATCGAATAGTTTGTGGTTTGCGCTTCTGCCTGCGAGAATTGCGATTCCGAGAGCACCCATCAGGTGTCCGTTTTCGTCTACTATTATATCACAGCCGAGGGCTTCTTTAAATGCTGCGACCACGCCCACATTTTTGCTGACTCCGCCCTGAAATACTATAGGTGAGATAATTTTCTTGCCTTTTCCGACATTATTAAGATAATTATTTGCTACTGCGTGGCATAAGCCGGCTATAATATCTTTTTTTGTATGTCCCATTTGTATTTTATGAACGAGATCTGACTCTGCAAAAACTGTGCATCTTGCGGCTATTTGAGTAGGATGCTCTGATTTTAAGGCTATCTGTCCAAATTCTTCTACTTCTACGCCGAGTCGTTTAGACTGGCTCGATAAAAATGCGCCCGTGCCTGCCGCGCACAGCGTATTCATAGCGTAATCTACGGCTATACCGTTTTCTACTAAGATTATTTTTGAATCCTGACCGCCGATTTCAAGAATAGTTCTAACATCCGGATAAAGGGTAGTTGTGCCTACCGCATGAGCTGTAATTTCATTCTTTACGATGGTAGCGGAGATCATGCTGCCGATCAGCTTTCTCGCGCTTCCTGTGGTTCCGGAAGCTACTACCTGGTAATTATCTTCATCGAGCTGTTCCTGCAGAATCCGCAGCAGTTTTTTTACTGCGCCCATGGGGTCGCCTTCTGTCCAGATATACGTGCTGGCAAGAATGCGGTTATTATTGTCGATGATAACTCCTTTTGTGGATATGGAGCCGATATCAATGCCAAGATATGCGTCCTGCATAGTAAAAATCCTTCTTTCTTATTATTTTATAGTTACTTGCTGCTGATTTTTCTTGTGTGGATTTTAGCGTGCATCGACGGCGCGCTTATCATGTCGTAAAACGCTTCGAGCCTGGTATCCAGACCGGTATCGCTGGTTTGAGAGTCATATGTCAGATATAAGATCGGTATTTTATAGTCCGCGCTTATATTCTGAAGAGTCGGCATGATATCTATTTCAGGAGTGCATCCTGCGGATTTAGCATGTATTATACCGTCGAAACCGTGAGAAGCGTAATATCTGGCGCTCCATATGTTTGCAGTAGATGTGGGACCCATTTCATATTTGCAGTAATCCTTTATATCTACGCGTAGATTTTTTCCGCGGTAACGCAGGTTTCTGTTGGTTACGTTCATCCAGCGATGGACTTCAACGCCCATATCAGCTATTTTTTGCGCCAGATCCAGGTTGGCAAAGGAATCCACAGCCGTATAATATTCGCCTACTATACCGACTTTGATAGGATTTTTCGGTTTGGAAATAGAAATGGCGGCAAACTTTTTTTTGGCATTTTTATATGCTGTTTCCACATCTCGCATATTTTCAGCAGTTTCTACTGCTAATAGGAATTTTGTCCAGTTTTTTTTATATTCACCGTGATTTATTTCAAAACCGCAGTTTTTGTAGTAATCTGCTTCTATTTCGTCCAGCCGCATTATTATTTTAGCCGATTCGGCGAGAGTCTTTGTGATTTTAGGCACAGAAGCTTTGGGATTTATCCTGCGCATTGCCTTAATCATGTCTTTTATGTATCCTGTATAATATTCAGAAAAATTAACAAAATCGAATTCGTAGCCCAGTTCTTTAAGAATCATTTCCTGAAGTTCGCCGTAATAACCGAGTCTGCATGGTCCTGGCGACATGATAATAGTATCGGCGCCCGCTTCCAGCGCTTCTATCATGCTTCCCAGCGTAATTTTAAACGGAGTGCATACATAATCGGGACTATAACGTGAACCGATGTCGATAGTTCTGCGCGTCATCTGCGGCTGCATAATGTATTCAGCGTCCAATGCTTTTTCTACGAAATATTTAATGAATATATTGTAATGACTGAATAGCGGGAACGCTACTTTTTTCTTATCCATATTAATTTAAAGTATGCCTTTCTTAAATTTCAGTATATCTACAAAACTTTCTAATCGGGTTTCCATTCCCGCTGTTCCGCTTTGCGAATCGAGGACGAGATTAAGTACAGGAAGCTCGGAAAATTTGCGCGCGATAATATCGTTTACCATTGAATCCGGACCGCACGGAAACGCGCTTATCAAAATAATTCCATCGACGTGCTCTCTGTGCATATGAAGACTTCCGAGAATTTCTCTGTTAAATTCCCAGACAAGAGTTTTAGAAATTTTCAGAGATTGTTTAAGAGCTTCTTTTCTGTCTGTGATGTCTGCTCGCAGAGGAATTACGTCAAGTTCTTTCAGATAGTCTGTAACGGGTTTTCCGAAATATTCGTCTTCTATAACATAGCTGTGTGCTGCGATTATGACTTTAAGACCTTCTGATTTGTAAAGCTGTTCCTGAGATTTAAGACGATATTTCCAGTCTGCGGTTTCCTGTTTTTTAGCTTTTTTATATGCTTCCTTTATGAGTTTTTTAGGAAATCCGAGTTCCAATCCCATATTTAAAAACGCTTTTTCTTCTGTAAGATTTCTTGCCTCATCGAGATCATAACTTATAAATTTCTGTCCGCTGCCGCGAAAAATATTGCAGACCAGATCATATTGGGATTTGAATCTGGAGCACATGTGTCGGTTGAGCGCCCAATTACTGATGCGGGGAACAAGAATATAATCGCATTTTCTTATGAGAGAGTGTACATGTCCGAGGTATATTTTAGCTGAAAGACATGTTTCGTCTATTGCGGCTTCCGTGCCTGAATGAATTATTTCTTTATTAGTGGGTTCACTTACGATTATGTTGGCTCCCAAAGCCATAAAAAAATTCTCCCAGAGCGTTTCATACCTTTTGTAAAGCATGGCGTTTGGAAGTCCTATTGTAAGCTGGTTTTCAGCGTATATAGAATGTATATTTTTATTATTTTTAATTTCCATAATGGTAATTATAGCTATGGCACGGTAAAAAATCAATAGGCAGGGTAAATGCTGTTTCTTAAAAGTTTATTTTTATGGATTCGCAGCATAAAAAAGTGATGCGAATTTTGATATTATAAATACTATTTATGATCTTCAAAATATTTTCTATTATGGTGAAAATATTATACAAGCCTTTCTTGATGCAGTGTAGTAAAATATATGCCATAAATGAGCGCGGCTGCAGCGAATTTGCTGCAGGTTGTATATCATAAATTTTGGGAGGTGCCTGGAGATGAAAAAGAGAGTTCGGATAGTTCATTACGATTATGATCTTGGTATTGAAACGTATCGTTTTGAAAATATGAAAGAACATTTTTCGGATCATTTTCATGAGCATTATGTCATTGGATTTGTAGAGGAAGGTTCGAGAAATTTTATATGCAGGGGACGGGAATATGAAATTACTAAGGGCGATATAGTGCTTATAAATCCCGGCGACAGCCATTCATGCAGTCAGAAGGAGGATAAACAGTTCGACTATATTAGTATTAATATTTCTCAGTATACGATGCGAAATCTGTTTGAAGCGGTTATGGGCAGCAGGGAACTTCTGGGATTTTCCGATAATGTGATAAAGAATGAGCAAATAGCAGAACGTTTCCGTGTTTTGTATCAGGCGATAATAGATAATGATTGTGGCAATATAGATATAACGGTAAAGTCTGAATATTTAAAGTTTACGATTTTACTTCTGATACAGAAATATGGACAGAATCTCGAAAGCTGTCATAGCGAAATAAGGAAGGAAATAGAGAACGCCTGCGAATTTTTACAGGAAAATTATAGTTCAAAGATTTACCTTCAGCAGATGTGCGAACATACTTCGCTGAGCAAGACCACGCTTAATAGAGCTTTTAAGAAATCTAAGGGCATGACACCGTACAGATATTTGGAAAATATACGCATAAATAAGGCGAGAAATTTGCTGATGCAGGGTATAACTCCGTCTGATGCGGCGATTCAGGCGGGATTTTACGATCAGAGTCATTTTACGAATGTTTTTAATGATTTTATAGGGCTAACGCCAGGATTGTACAGGCATATATTTTTTAAGGAGATGGAGGCGGATAAGGATGACGGGGAATAAAGCGACGGCGCATATGACTGCGATGGTTACAATTTTTATATGGGGAACTACTTTTGTATCTACAAAAATACTTTTGGTTGATTTCAGTCCCATTGAAATTTTATTTTTAAGATTTGTTATAGGATTTGCGGCTTTGTTTATCGCGTGTCCAAAGATAATCAGGAATACAGGTTGGCGGCAGGAACTGGTATTTGCGGCTGCCGGTTTGTGCGGCATATGTCTTTACTACCTTCTTGAAAATGTTGCGCTCACTTATACGTCTGCGTCTAATGTGGGCGTTATAGTTTCGATAGCTCCGTTTTTTACGGCGCTTCTTACGTACTTTACCGTAAAAGGTGAGGAGTCTCTGAGCATCAAGTTTTTTGCAGGATTTGCCGCAGCGATGGTTGGAATATGCATGGTCAGCTTTGGCGGGTCAGAGTTTCAGCTTAATCCAAAAGGCGATCTGCTGGCAGCGGCGGCAGCGGCTGTGTGGGCGTGTTATTCCGTACTGACGATTAAGATAGGGGAATTTGGCTGCAATACTATACAGGCTACAAGGCGTGTGTTTTTTTACGGGATTTTGTTTATGCTTCCTGCTCTTGTACTGTTTGATTTTCATTTTGGATTTGAACGGTTTGTTAATCCAGTTTGCGTTTTTAATATTCTGTTTTTGGGGCTTGGAGCTTCTGCAACGTGCTTTGCAACGTGGAATTTTGCTGTGAGGGTACTGGGCGCTGTAAAAACAAGCGTTTATATTTATATGGTTCCGGTTGTAACGATTATATCATCTATGATAGTTCTGAATGAAAGAATTACCAAAACTACAGCTATTGGGGCGCTTCTTACTTTGGCGGGATTATTGATATCGGAGGGCAGGTTTGGCAGAGATAAGTAAAAATATGGGATTGACTATTAAAAGTCCGGATATAAGACAAAATTTTTTAGATGAATTATGAAAATTAACGTAATATAAATTTATACTTTGAAAATCATATAACAAATAAAGTATGATTATAAATACTAAAAAACAAGGAGGGCAGGGGTTTTATAGCAAAGATTATGGATGACATAAGGGAAGAAATAGAGCAAATGAGTTTTAAAATCAATGTATGAGTAAGGTGAATATGGGATATAGAGGATATAAGGATTGTCAGTCTATGAGATAAAAACTCGGGCGAAAACAGGAGGGTGTTATACGGTCTTAAAAAATTAGCGTGAAACAGATTTTTGAAAAATATTATGTTTAAATTAAAAAATGAGCCGACGCAAGCATATTTGCCTGAATGTCAGCTCATTTGTTATTTAACGATCATGTGGTATCAAATTTCTGCAGTGTATTGCGACAGCAGAAACGTATATTCCGCTGAAAATATAAACATTGTTTATCATAAGCAACGGAAAAAATAATTGTTTTATTATATGTATTTGATTAAAGCGTAAGAGAAGGTTCTGAGTAAGTCCTTTCAGCGAGTTCGCTGTTTACCATATATAGTGTGCGCGCATCTTCTCCGAAAAGTTCCATTTTAGTGATAAGATCGGCAGCATTTTTTTCTTCTTCGCCCTGTTCTTTAACAAACCAGTCCAGGAACTGGATAGTACGATAGTCGTTTACTTCGCGAGCCGCTGTGTAAATGGTATTAATAAGAGATGTCACATATTCTTCGTGTTCAAGTCCTACTTTAAGCGGATCGATAAGATCTTTGAAAGTTTTGTCAGGCTTATCGATAGCTTCTAATGTAACATTTTCGCCGTTGTTATGAAGATATTCATAAATCAGCATAGCGTGAGATTGTTCTTCTTTTGCCTGAATTTCATACCAGTTTGCAAAGCCGTCAAGACCCTTTGAAGAATAAAAATTAGCGATGTCCAGATACAGATATGCAGAATAAAATTCCTTATTTATCTGGTCGTTTAAAAGTTCTGATACTTTTTTGTCCATGTTTTAACCTCCTGATTAATGTAAAGATATAATTAGTTATATATTATTTTGATTGTATGTTATATTAAGTATCTTTTAATTATAAATATAGCTGTAAAAAAATACCGACTTAAAATTAGGCATTTTGCATAGGTAATTTATTTTATACGCTTATTTTGTTAGGATGTCAATATTTATTGTCACAAATTTGAAGAACAATAAAATTCGCCCTTTTACCTTTCGTGTTGATGAAAGTCCAGTTCCTTAGTTTTTCGTTAGAATAACTATATGGGTGATTACTTGCAACGGATAATTACCCGATAAATCCGACTTTATTTAATTATATGTGCTGTAATAATTGTGTAACTATAAGAGTTGATTGTTATTTTGATATTATCAATTTCGCAAT
>JAAVYD010000105.1 GCA_022790955.1 Bacillota bacterium | reverse complement strand
GTGTGCCATACGACAAGGGTACGACAAATTCGGGTGCTTTAATCAGTTTAAAAGTGTTATTTGACTGATTGTAAGATGCCGAAAAGTGGCTTAATAAAGGGAAATAAGTCATTTTAAAATAAAGTGATAAGAAATCCCGACAATGAAGCCGTTGGATAAATAGAAATCATTAAGGATACAGAGAAGATTATGAGAAAAGCAAAAGAAGATGCTATGATAACCAGAAAACATATAATGGAAGCTGCGTTTGACAGTTTTTTTAATTATGGATTTGAGGGAACTTCTCTGGAAATGGTTGCGGCAGCGGCAGATGTTACAAGAGGAGCTATTTACTGGAATTTTAAGGATAAGAAGGAGCTGTACCGGGAAGTTGTGAAAGCTACCCTCCAGGATGGCGCTGATGTTGTGAGTTATGCTTATAATTTACCAGATGAGTTGTCTTATGAAGAACGTTTATATGAAATTTTCTGGTTCGCTCAGTCAGTAAATGAAAAAGTAGATTTTGTTTATAAAACTATGATAGAAGTGTCAAATCATCAAAATGAATTTTTGGATCTAAGAGATGCTATACAGCTTCAAAAAATAAAGCTGTACAGATATTTTGTAGAAGAAACAAGAATACATATAAGAGATAAAGGCATTTCCAGCGCTGCTGATCCCGAAATATATGCTTCCGATTTATTTTTGCTGTTTGAAGGAATGTTTCTTATAAAGCATATGTCGATAGGAATAGCTGATAAACGCGATAATATCATACAATATATAAAATTAATAATAAAAGAACTTATTTAATAAAAAATCTGAACCGACCCCCAAAAGTCAGACCTAAAATCTAACGATCGGAGGTCGGTTTTTTATTATCAAAAGTTGTATTTATCAGCAGTATAATTAAAAAAATTGTATTTTTGTGGAAGTAAAAATAAGAGAATGATAATATAATAACGAGAATTTCTGTAAAAAGTATATACAGTATACATATAAAACGATATGTATACTGTATATACTTTTTTGGCTATTATCTAAAAGGGTTGAAAATTAACAAAAAATAAAATGTAGAACATTGTTTGATTCAACGTTCTACATTCCTTGAAAATAAGCAATAAACCGAGATGAAGAAAATCCGTATTACAAGAATATGTATAATTTTTGATAATAAAACTACTATTATTGATTCTATTGACATCCTCAATCATTAATGCTAATTTAAAGATAATCACATACAAACATGTATGTAAATATAATCTCGTTTAATTTGCCCGGGAAAGAGAGTGTATTGACGTCATAATAGTATACTGCTTAGAAGTTTTATTCGTTTAAAGAATGCAAGGAGAAAAATGGATGTTAAATTTCCAGATGTACGAAAGAGTAAAAGTGCTTTTTGGCAACGGCGCTGTAAATCAGCTTGGAGAACTCGCTAATCATATCGGAGGCAAGAAAGCGCTTATAATAAGCGATCCAGGAATGAAGGGCACGGGTATTGTTGAGAAAGTGGAGAAAGGTCTTTCAAGTGAGAATATCCATATGTGATATTTGATGGCAATGAGCCGAATCCACTGATCTCCGCATGCGAAGCTGCATATGAATTATGCGTAAAAGAGAGCTGCGATTTTATTATTGGCGTTGGCGGCGGAAGTAATATAGATTGTGCTAAGGGAGTGAATATTCTCAGATTTAATGAAGCGCCATTGATTCAGTATGCAAACGGCGCAAAGCCTTTTGATGTTGGAACAGGTCTTATCATTATCCCTACCACCGCAGGTACGGGAAGCGAGATGTCAGACGGTTCTATTCTTTCTGATGAAAATCACATCAAACAAAACTTTATTGCTGACCGCGCGTTCACAGAATACGCTGTTCTCGATCCTGAACTTATGGTAGGCATGCCGCCTAAACTTACGGCTTACACTGGGCTGGACGCTCTTACCCATGCTATGGAATCATACACAGGCACGCTGACTAACGGTTTTGTACAGTTCTTCGCTGAAAAAACGATTGATACGATTGCCAAGTATTTACCGAGAGCTGTTGAGAACGGAAACGATATGGAAGCAAGAGGAAAAATGGCTGTAGCTGCTGCAATAGGCGGTTATCTGCTGATTTACGGTCATACTCATGCAGGACATTCTATAGGTCAGACTATAGGCGGATATTTTAATATCCCTCACGGCATGGCGTGCGCTTATGCTGCTCCATGGGTGCTGGAATTTAACGCCTCTGCGGTTCCTGAGTTTACAAAGTATATAGCTAAGGCTTTGGGAGCTGAATTTAAAGGCGGCGAAACTCCGGCTGAAATCGGAGTAAAAGCGAGAGAAGCGTTTATAGATTTCAGAGATAACAAGTGTAAGATTCCATCTATTAAGACATTTGAATATGATGAAAGCAAGTTTGACGAGATTGCCAAGGTTTGTGAAGAAGAATTTTTCCAGCAGTTTAATCCTAAAAAGATGATGAAAGACGATTGTCTGAATATTATTAAAAATATGTACGTATAGATACAACGATGTATGTATAATATCAGCTTAAAGAAAAATAACTGAAGTTTGGTAATTGAAGTCGGTATGTTTTTTATAAATATTAGCAGCTGCGCGCAAAAGTTCAGAGATATGAAGTTTATCAAAATAATTACTTGATATTCATAGCTGTTTGGAAAAATATACGCAAATATTTCAGAGAATAATCGAATAAACAGTAATTTTATAAATATACAAGTACACGGCATATAGAATATTCATTTATAGATTTCTGCAGTTTGCGGTCTGAAACAGATTTTCGGACCGCTGCAGTAAAATCCGATTAATAAAAAATTTTAAATTTAACATACATTTATGAATGTATGTTAAGCAACGAATAATTCCACAGGAGGAAATCATGTCAGATATAAATTTTATTAAAGAAGTCGTTGAAAGAGCGTTCGATCCGTTTTCAGAACTTCCTGCAATTTACAGACAGAAGGAACAGATGGTTGACGAGTATATCGAGAGATCGAGAGAGGCTCAGAAGATAGCAGCAACATTTACTCAGGAGCAGGTAGACAAGTTGGTAAAGGCTATGGCGGTAGTTATTTACGAACACGCTGAGGAACTGGGAAAGATGGCTGCCGAGGAAACCGGAATGGGAGATCCTGAACATAAGGTACTGAAGAATATAGGAAAATCTACGGGGACATGGGCTGAGCTGAAAGGCAAGCCGAGCATCGGCGTTATCGGAGAAGATAAGGAAGCCGGCATAATTCTTCTGGCTAAGCCTATGGGCGTTTTAGGATGCGTGACTCCGACTACTAACCCGACTATCACGCCGCTGGTAAACGGTATGTGCGCCGTTAAATGCGCGAACTCTCTCGTAGTAAGCCCTCATCCGAGAGCAAAGAATACTACGATGCTTACCGTTAAATATATGAATGAAGCTATTGTTGCGGCAGGCGGTCCTGAAAATCTCGTTCAGTGCATAGATAAGCCTGACGTAGACGTTTCCGGTCTGCTTATGAAAAAGGTTGACGTTATTCTCGCTACCGGCGGCCCGGACATGGTAAAAGCTGCTTATTCCTCCGGAAAACCGGCGTTCGGAGTGGGCGCAGGAAACTCTCAGTCGATTATAGACAGAAATATAGATTTTGACGCTGCGGCTGCTGACATTATAGACGGCAGAACGTTCGATCTGGGCGTTATCTGCGCAGGAAACCAGTGCATTATAGTTCACGAAGACGATTACGACAAAATGAAAGATGCTTGCGTGAAAGCCGGCGCGTATTGGGCTGATGAAACAGGCGAGGTTGAAAAGCTGAGAAATACGCTTTTCCTGGGCGAACATCTGAACAAAGCCGTTATAGGTCAGGTTCCTGCTGCTATCGGTAAGATGGCGGACGTTAATATTCCTGGCGACAGAGAGGCGGTTATGGTTAAGGCTTCAGGTACGGAAGACGTTTTATGCAAGGAAAAGCTGACGACAGCGATAGCGATCCTTACTTATAAGAATTTTGATGACGCCGTAGATTATGCCTGCAGCAACCTTTATAACGAAGGCGCAGGGCACTCCGCCGTTGTGTATTCAAATGATGACGACAAGATTTTATCCGCCGCAAAGAAACTGCCGGTAGGACGTATTCTCGTAAATCAGCCGGGTCACGCTGCAGGCGGCGACGCAAGATTTAACGGTCTTGAAGGTACCGTATCCCTCGGCTGCGGTTCTTGGGGCGGAAACAGCATTTCCGAAAATCTTACATATCATCATCTGATGAACGTATCAAGAATCGCTTACAGGCATCCTATGCCGGGCTGCGACGCTACGCCTGAGGAAATTTTTGCAGATTAAAAACAGCCCTGCATTATTTCCGGCTGACGCTGAGAAAATTATAGTCTGCGCACTCAAGAATAGGTAAAGTTCAGCGGGTAAACTGCGGCTGGATGCGTTGTCGCCCTTGACGGGCAATAAGCCCGGCTGCGTTCTCCCATTGTTACACCGCATTTTCCCTCGCGTCCTTTTTAACGATTTTCAGGTGCGTTGATTATATACATAAATATTTTATAAGCATAACAACGATCATGCCGCAGCTCTTTTGGGGCTGCGGTATGATTCATTAAATCATGTAAACAGGGTGAAAAAATGGTTTTAAAAAGTTTTGACGATCTTAAAGAAAAAGTTAAAGCCTCAGGCGCGGTAAAGAGATTAATAGCGGTTTCCGCCGACGATGCGCATACGTTAGAGGCTGTGATGGAAGCAAAAAAAGACGGTATGGTAGTGCCGATATTTATAGGCGAATCTGAAGCTATAAAGAAAACATTAGAAGAAATAGGCGAGAAGCCCGACGAATACAGGATTTATGAAGAACCGGATTTCGATAAAGCCGCAGAGTTGGGCGTAAAGCTCATTAAAGACGGCAAAGGCGATTTTTTAATGAAAGGCAGATTAGAAACATCTCAGATTTTGAGAGCTTTAGTGAAGCCGGAAAACGATATGGCATTAAACGGAGTAATGTCCCACATCGCTGTAAACGACGTTCCTGCGTATCACAAACTCCTGATAACGACCGACGGCGGTATGAACGTAGCTCCTAATTTTAATATGAAGCTGGGAATCCTCGTGAACGCTGTTAATACCCTCCGGGCGCTTGGCTATGATCAGCCTAAAGTTGCTGCGCTGGCTAACGCTGAAAAGATTGATCCAAAGATTCCTGAATCCGTAGAATCGGGAAAGCTGAAAGATATGTACGCAAACGGAGAGATTAAAAATTGTATCGTTGAAGGTCCGGTTGCTCTCGATATCGCGCTCGTTAAGGAACGCGCAGAAGTTAAGCATTTTGAAAGCCCGGTTGCGGGAGATGCGGATATCATACTTTCTCCTAATATTTTTACAAGTAATACGCTGGGAAAATCCCTGGTTGAGATGGCGGGCGCAAAGATGGCAGGGCTTATAGTAGGCGCGAAAGTTCCTGTGATCCTTACGTCAAGAGGATCTTCATCGGAAGAAAAATATAATTCGATAATTCTGGCAGCCGCTGTCGCCGCAGGCAGTGAAAATATTTCAAATGATGATATAGCAGATCTTAACGGATTGAAATTCTGGTAAAAACACAGCGGAGAAAGGGCTTTATATGGAAAAAATATTAGTAATAAATCCAGGCTCAACTTCTACAAAGATAGCTGTTTATGAAGACGACAGACAGATTTTTGTAAACAGCATAGAACATGCGCCTGAGGAAATAGAAAAATACGACGCTATATACGATCAGTATGAATTCAGGAGAGATCTTATTATAGATGAAATAGAAAAAAACGGAGTAAAACCCACCGATCTGACATGTATAGTTTCGAGGGGCGGGCTTCTTCCGCCGGTGCCAGCTGGAGCTTTTAAGGTTAATCAGGATATGTGCGACCAGCTCAGACTGCACCCTGTAAACGAACACGCTTCCAACCTGGGCGCGGCTATCGCTTTTTCTATTGCAGAAGCGAATAATATTCCGGCTTATATTTATGATCCGGTAACAGTAGACGAACTTGCGCCTATCGCAAGGATTACAGGAATGAAAGAGCTCCAGAGAAAAGGGCTCGGTCATAATCTGAATATGCGCGCTATGGCTCATAAATACGCGGAGCAGATTGGTAAAAAATATGAAGACGTTACTGTTATAGTCGCTCACATGGGCGGCGGAGTTACGGTATCTTTGCATCACAATGGAAAGATAATAGACACGGTAAACGACGAAGAAGGACCTTTTTCTCCGGAAAGAGCCGGAGGTGTGCCCGTGCCGCAAATTCTCGATATGGCGTACTCCGGGAAGTATGATATTAAAACGCTTAAAAAGAAATTGAAAAATACCTCCGGTCTGCAGGCGTATCTGGGAACCAAGGACGCAAGAGAAGTAGAAAGCATGATCGAAGGCGGAAACGGGGAGGCGGAGCTTATATATCAGGCAATGGCTTACCAGATCTCAAAAGAAATCGGCGCGCTGTCAACCGTTGTCAACGGTAAAGTCGATGCTATTATCCTTACAGGCGGAATCGCTTATTCAAAAATGTTTACAAACTGGATATCCGGCAGGACGAAGTTCATTGCTCCGATAGCGATATTAGCCGGCGAGAATGAAATGGATGCTCTTGCAAGCGGAGCCCTCCGCGTTATGCGCGGCGATGAGGAAGCAAGGATTTTCGTTAAGAATTTTTAGGAGGGCGATATGAGTAATATTAATGAGAAAAACATCAGCGGTGGTATTAATAAAAATGCCGGAAGTTCTTTTCGCTGGACTGAGCTCGTGCTCGGAACAGTAATCCTGCTCGTGCTCGGATCTCTTTACGCCTGGTCTACATACAGAGGAACCCTTGTAGAAGAATTTAACTGGACGATCTCCTCGGCGCAGCTCACGTTTTCTATTTCAATGATGACGTTCTGCCTGGGCGGGCTTGTTTCCGGCATAGTCAGCGGTAAAAAAGGTCCAAGGATACCGATGCTTCTCAGCGCTGTGTTCATGTGCATCGGGCTTGTTATATCGTCAATGATAGATTCAATGGCAGGGCTTTATGCGGCTTACGGCGTATTTTACGGATTCGGCGTAGGATTGGGCTACAACGCTATTATGGGAACTATTGTAAAGTGGTTTCCGGATAAAACAGGACTTGCCGGCGGAGTGCTGCTGATGGGCTTCGGAATAAGCTCGCTTATTGTGGGAAAGCTGGCGGCGCGCCTGATAGGCGCCATCGGATGGCGGGATACTTTCTTCTATTTCGGAATAGCTTTCGGATTAATAGTATTAATTGTTTCATTCTTTATAAGACCGCCTAAACCTGCGGAAGTGGAAGGTTTCCAGGCTGCTTCCGGAAAGTCCGAACCGCTTTCAGAGATGGATTATAAAGGAATGTTGAAAGCTAAAAATTTCTGGTTCTTTTTTGTATGGGTAATAGCGCTCAGCGCTGCCGGCTTGTGTATAGTGGGAAATTCGGCAACATACGCCGATACTATTTGCAATAACCTGGAAACAGCCGCTACGGTAGCGGGAGTTATTTCCATATGCAACGGAATAGGCAGGGTTATCTTCGGTTCGCTGTTTGATATAAAAGGTTACAGATTTACCATGCTTTCTGTGGCAGTCATGTTTATAATTTCAACGATTGTGTTGTTAACTTCTTCTGCAACGGGCAGTTTCGCTGTATTAATAATCGCTTACGTGCTGGTGGGACTGGCTTACGGCGGAGTAACGCCTACTAACTCGGCGTTTACCGCAAAGTTTTTCGGCAAGCAGAATTATGCGCTGAATTTCAGCATCGTAAATTTAAATTTGCTGATTGCGTCCTATCTGCCGCAGGTGGCTTCGAGTTTTCAGGATAAGACGGGAAGTTATAACGGGACGTTTTATTATATGATCGGACTTGCCGCGGTGGCGCTCGTTATGACGCTGTTAATCAGGAGTAAACAGCATCAGTAAAAATAGTTATGGTTTTTAGAAATATTTGGCTTTGTAAATTTAATATGAAAAACAAACCTGCAAACAATAGCATACTACACAACAATTAAAAATTTTCGTCTTTGTTTTTTAGTTAATTTCAAACCTGCACATTGGGCAGGCGTAAGATTGTTTAAACTGGAATGAGG
>JAAVYD010000104.1 GCA_022790955.1 Bacillota bacterium | reverse complement strand
ATGCTGACTAAAATCTTTGCATATGATATCTGCATACTGATAAATAAATTATCTGGCAACGAATATAATTGCAGCAGGATAAAGCAGCTTATTTTCTAATAACACAACGGATTAAATTAATAATAATATTTATAATAAAAATGCCGATCATGACCTGAGATAAACGATCGGCGGCAGCTCTCGAAAGGAGATGATATCTTGCACTTTACAGGAAGAACATGGCGTCCGCCTTACGAAGCCAGCTCGCTCATTATTCAGCTGACCTCCGGATGCACTTATCAAAAATGCAGTTTCTGCAATTTATATAAAGACGAACCGTTCTGCATTTCGCCGCTGTCGGAATTTGAAGCCGACCTTAACGAAATAAAAACATACCAGCCGAATGCCCGAAGAATATTCATAACAGGCGCAAATCCGTTCGCATTGAGCTACGAACGGCTGAAACCCTATATCCTGACCGTTCGCGATTATCTTATCAAATGCCAAAGCATCGCAATGTTTGCAAGCATACGGGATATAAAGAATAAAAATGTACGACAGCTAAAAAAACTGCGGGCTATGGGCGTGAATGGATTAAGCATAGGTACTGAAAGCGGCGATGACGAAACCCTCGCCCTTGCAGGAAAAGGTTATACTTCCCAGGATATTTTAGAGCAGTGCCTAAAATTAGACGAAGCCGGTATAGAATATTATTTTGTATACATGACGGGACTGGCGGGAAAAGGCGGCGGATACCGCAACGCAATAAACAGCGCCAAATTGTTCAGCAAACTGAATCCTTATTTTATTTCAGTAGACTCCCTGACGATTTTTCCCGACACAAAGCTATTCGACATGATGAAACTCGGAAAATTTATACCTGCCGAAGAAAAAGAACGCATAAAAGAGCTCCAGATATTTATTCAGAATTTACAGATACGCACCCACCTATTCGCAAATTCAAAATCAAATTTTTATCCGACTTCCGCTTATCTTCCGAAAGAGCGGGATTTTGTGATAAGCGAACTGCAGTATATTATGGATACGGCAGATGAAAAAGAGATGGATAAATATAGAAACAGCCTGCGTTCATTAGAATAGCATCAACATTAATACTTTTTTTATTATAAATATCCTCCGCGCACAATAACTCAAATTTTGTAAAGCAGCCTTGACATAATATTATATATATATTAATATTAACGTAAAGGTAACTTGTCAAGCCTTGGAGGTAATATGTGAAAAACAGAGTTGAAGAATTTAGAAAAAATTCAGGCTTAAATCAAACCGATTTTGCAAAAGCGATAAAAGTGTCGCGGCAGACGATAAGTTCGATAGAAAACGGAAAATACAATCCGTCTTTGGACCTGGCTTTTGAAATCTCGTACTTTTTCGGCAAAAGCATCGAGGAGATTTTTATATATGAAAGGATTAATAAAAATGAAGAAAAGTAATCTTATGATAGGTTTTGCATATTTTACAGCAGGAATTATTGGTTTAACGGCAGCGCTCACAGACAGCAAACTATCCAGTCTGCTGTTCGGCTTCGCCGCAGCCTTTATCTGCTCCGGAAGCGTGATTATATGCAGATATTTTTACTGGAATAAACCAAAAAACAAAGATCGTTATCTTGAAAGACTGGAAAATGAAAAAATAGAAATGCGCGATGAACTAAAAACAAAACTGCGGGACAGATCGGGACGCTTCGCTTATATATCCGGCATCGTAATCATCAGCATCTCTATAGTGATATTCTCAATATTAGGTTCTCTTGATATCATTGATAATTCGCGCATAATTGTTTTATATCTTGGCGGATATCTCGTATTTCAGATACTTGCAGGCATCGCGATTTTTAATCATCTGCTGAAAAAGTATTAAAACTTCATATATTATAATATTAATGAGCCGGGAATATAACTTCCCGGCTACGCGGCTCTCTGAGAAATCCTGTAATCGTCTTTTACAAAGACATTAGTATTTATGATTTCGGCTTATTCATCACACCAAACAAATCCCGGCGCACATCCTGCCCGTCCGCCCTGCTTCCCTGCGGTAAGAATAAAACATATCTTTCTCACAACATGTGCAGAAGCCGCTTATAAAAATCCTGTTTATCCCCGCCTTTCTTAAAAGACAGGCGTTTATTCCCTTCAGATCCAGATGATATTTACCGTTTCCGTCATCTGTGCTGTAATCGTTTATATTTTCCAACTCTGACGCAAATTCTTCGTAAACCTCCCCGCCTACTTCAAAGCAGCATTTGCTTATGCCCGGACCTATTACGGCTATTATATCCTCAAACCGGCTGCCGTACTCAGAATGCATCTTAGAAGCCGTCTTAACCGCGATATTAGCCCTTGTGCCGCGCCAGCCTGCATGAGCAAGCCCGGCAGCGTGATTAACAGGATCGTAAAGCCACACGGGAATACAGTCCGCGTGCAGACTCGTTAATATCACATTTTTAGCATTCGTGACCACAGCGTCGGTTTCAGCAAATCTTATTATCTCGAAAGGTTCATTTACTTTGTTATTCTCTTTCTGCCTTGCCCGCCTGGCATCGTCATGCGAAACGCAGGCAACTTCTGCTTTATGTACCTGATTCGGATAAACAACGACAGGTTCATAAGCGCCCACTGCCAGAAACGCTCTTCGCCTGTTTTCTTCCACAGCTTTGCGGTCATCCTCAGTATTAAATCCCATATTTAAAGAATCAAAAGGCTGTTTGCTCACGCCTCCCGATCTCATCGTAAAAAAAGTCTTAACGGAAAAATTATCGTCAAGCTCCGGTATATTTAAAACCTCAAGTCCACTTTCGCATATTTTTGTATTAAAAACTTCCACTTATCCCCCTTTCGCGTCTTGCGCTACCTGTGTTCCCCTTTATGAAGCAGTTTTTCTATTTCCTGCATAAATGTATTAACGTCTTCAAACTGTCTGTAAACGGATGCAAACCTTACGTAAGCTACTTCGTCAAGTTCCTTTAAATTATCGAGTATTACTTCACCAATAACAGTGCTTGAAATCTCTTTTTCCATCATATTATTAAGACCGCGTTCTATATCTTCCACTATCTTTTCTATCTGTTCGGTAGTAATAGGACGCTTTTTGCAGGCGTTCACTATACCGTTTCTCACCTTTGCCCGGTCGAACAGCTCTCTGCTTCCGTCTTTTTTTACCACCATAAACATTATTTCTTCAACCTTCTCATAGGTGGTAAACCTCTTTTTACAATTATCACAAAGCCTGCGTCTTCTTATTGCCTGTCCTTCATCTGTCGGCCTCGAATCTATAACTTTGGTATCCTGATTATCGCAAAACGGACATTTCATATTAATCACCTCATATTTTCAGCCGGTATAAATATCATTTTATACTTAAATTTTACTATATATAGTATAAAATGCAACCTGTTTTCCAAAATATAATACAAAATATTCGTTTAAACGCTCACAGGAAATATTCTGATTCTAATCATTTCTATTATATGGATCATCACATTCATCTTCATATAAATAATGACCGCTTCCAGCCGAAATATCCACCAAAATCACATCGTCCCCTATACGCTTAATATCACGCCAGCGAATCACCAGATCTTCGCCTTTTGAAAAGAACCCGAAAGGACCCCGCTCAGCTGGAATGATCAGAGCCTCTATCGTGCCTTTTTCGAGGTTTAGCTCCACGTCTTCCACAAAACCAAGACTCCTGCCGTCGTATATATTTATGACTTCTTTATTTCTTATATCATACGTACTCATCATAACCGATCCTCCTGAAAAACTATTTTATCCTTATATATATCTAATCTATGCGGACAACCGGTAAATATGATTTAATTGACATAATGTTTTTTTAAATTTATACTGAAATATATTAAATCAACTGTTTAATACGTTTAGAACAGGAGTTACAAATGAAAAATAAAGACAAAAAAGGCTTTTGGGGCGAATTTAAAGAATTTATATCGCGGGGCAGCGTAATAGACATGGCCGTCGGCATAATTATCGGTTCTGCATTTACAGCGATAATAAATTCCCTCGTAAACGACATAATCACTCCGGTAATAGGTTGCCTTATAAAAGGCATCAGCTTTGAAGAATTTAAAATCACCCTGCCGAGCCTTATGGACATGCCTCCCGCAGAAATAACGTATGGAGTATTCATACAGACGATACTGAATTTTCTAATAACAGCTTTTGCGGTATTCTGCATGGTAAAAGGCATAAACTCAGTCCGAAGGAAAAAAGAAAAATCGGAACAGCCCCAATCTGAAGAAACCCAGCAGCCATCTGCAGAACTTCAGATATTAACGGAAATACGAGATCTTCTAAAAGAAAAAAACGAACAGTAAAAATAACTTAAACACAAAATCGGGAAATATCTGCCCTGCGGTCAAATCTTCCCGATTTTTATTATAATATATTAAATATTAATATATTCTTTTATTTTTTAACCTATCTCGGCTCAATAATCAATTTCATTGCCGTTCTTTCTTCCCCCTCGATAAATATATCCGTAAACGCCGGCACACATACCAGATCTATGCCGCCCGGTGCTACAAATCCTCTTGCTATCGCTACCGCTTTTATAGCCTGATTTAACGCCCCTGCGCCAATAGCCTGAATTTCCGCGCCGCCCTTTTCCCGAAGCACGCCTGCCAAAGCTCCTGCCACTGAATTTGGATTTGATCTTCCTGATACCTTTAAAACTTCTACCATTATGTCCTCCTTTAGTACTGACATTAATTTTGTTTGCGATAATATTTTACGGAAATTAAAACCTTCTTATCATTTCCTCTCACCTAAGTTT
>JAAVYD010000103.1 GCA_022790955.1 Bacillota bacterium | reverse complement strand
TTAACCGCTTAAACCGTGTAATTTCAAGCGTTTTGCTGACCTCGTCGCTGTCAGCTTAATCATATTACCAAAGCAAATACGATATGTCAACTCTTTTTGTCGATTTTTAGCTGAATTTTTTTATTTTAGCCATTCATCTACTTCTTTATTATTAATTTTATCTGCAGTATCTGACAATCTCATCATATTTCAAATCTCCGCCAAACAGATCAAGAGCGCTGCCTATTGTAATGTCAAGCCTTCCGAGTCCTGTTCTATCTATAAATTCCACATCCTTCATGCTGCGTATTCCGCCCGCATACGTGACCGGAATCCCCTGCCAACTTCCAAGCAAACCGGCAAGTTCTTCATCTATTCCTACCGATTTTCCCTCCACATCCACTGCATGAACAAGAAACTCATCGCAGTATCTGCTCAGAAAATCGAAAGTTTTATGGTTTACTATTGTATCAGTAAATTTCTGCCACCTATCCGTCACAATATAATATTCGCCGCCTTTTTTCCTGCAGCTCAGATCCAGCACAATATGTTCTCTGCCTACAGCTTTTACAAGTTTATCCAGATTATCCATATTAATAACTCCATCGCCGAAAACATAAGAAGTTACAATAACATGAGATGCGCCGGCATCAATAAACCTCTGAGCGTTAGATGCATTCATGCCACCGCCTATCTGCATGCCGTTCGGAAATGCGTTCAGCGCAGAAAAAGCCTGCTCGCAGTCCGCTTCATAATATTTGGAATCCACCGGATTTAGTAAAATAATATGCCCTCCGCTGAGACCATCCTTTTTATATTTGGATGCAAAATAACTTCCATCTTTATCTGATACAAAATTCTCGTCAGCCCTGTCATCCTTATCTCTTAAACTGCTTCCTATTATTTGCTTAACTTTTCCATTATGTATATCTATACATGGTCTGAATTTCATATTAATTTTGCATAATGTATTTAATCAAAAATACATTAATACTATCCTCCTATCTCAAAATTTGAAATTTGTCAATATATCTCCCGATATATTTTTAAAATTTTATATTATCATCCATAAATGGCTGGAATGATTGGTGATGTTGTTCTTCCAGTGTATATCCATTTGCTTACCCTATCAATTCTCGCCGGGTCTGTGCCCTTACATTCCTTCATTCTGCTATTAAAATACATTATTTCTGTACATTATATTTCATTTACTGATATTAAATCAACCCGACTTATGGTAAAATTCACTGAATGAAATTTTTCAATAATGCGCATTGCGCCTTCATTCAACATTTTCAGCGGGATATACTCCCACTGAAAACATTAAGCAAAACCCGCCTACAAAGGCAAGGAAATCCTGATTTAATTACATTCTCAGTTTAACGGACGAATTATCATGGAAAACTATAAAATAAAAATAAATATCGACGAAGTTTACCGATATCTCGGCTATAAAAACCAATCTGATAATATTGATGAAAATATCAAGCAGCATATAAATAAATGTGCTGAAAAAATAATAAACGCTGCCGTTCCGCGTTACACTTATAAAATATTTAACATTAATAAAAATCTGAATCTCGAAGGAACATCTCTGGGATTTTCAGATGATGATGCAAAACTTTTTTTACAGGAATCCGAAAAATGCATTATCCTCGCTGTAACTATCGGCAGCAAAGCGGACATGCTCATCAGAAAAGCTCAAATATTCGATATGACGGAAGCTGTTATTTTAGACAGCTGCGCAAGCGCCGCCGCAGAGTCGCTTTGCGAGCAAATTAATCAAACTCTGGAAGCTGAATATCTGAAACGCGATCTTTATCTGACCGATCGTTTCAGTCCGGGCTACGGCAGTCTGCCCCTTTCTCTGCAGTCCGAAATCTGCGATCTGCTTTCCACAGAAAAAATAATGGGACTTTCTGCAAATTCAAATCTGACTCTCACTCCATTAAAATCTATAACAGCGATAATAGGTATTTCAAGTAAACCGCAGCCTAAACGCATTTCAGGATGCCAAAACTGCAGGATGAAAGAAACCTGCAAATTCAGAAAAGAAGGTGTTTTTTGTGACAAGTAAAAATATTAATGAAAAAATCTGTAATTCAAAACTTACATTTAAGAATCTTCCACAAAACGACTTTGTATTTTTAGACGGAGCCATGGGAACTATGCTTCAAGCTGCCGGACTTAAACTGGGCGAACGTCCGGAAGCACTGTGCATCACTGATCCCGATATAGTGGCAAACGTTCACCGCCAATATATTGAAAGCGGCAGCCGCATAATATACGCAAATACGTTCGGCGCTAACGCTCACAAGCTGCAGTCCACAGGATACTCCGTTTCTGAGATAATTCCTGCAGCAGTGCAGGCAGCTCTTACGGCAGCTGGCAGCGATGCTCTCGTCGCCCTCGATATCGGTCCTATCGGCGAAATGCTTGAACCTTACGGAACACTGAGCTTTGAAAGCGCATATGATATATACAAAGAAATGATAATCGCAGGAAACAAAGCTGGAGCTGATCTTATCGTCTTTGAAACAATGACAGATTTATACGAAGTAAAAGCCGGCGTTCTTGCAGCTAAAGAAAACTGCAATCTTCCTGTATTCGTAACCATGACTTTTGAAAAAAGCGGCAGAACATTTACAGGCTGCACCGTCGAATCTATGGCATGCCTACTTGAAGGTCTGGGAGCGGACGCATTAGGCATCAATTGCTCTCTCGGTCCCGACGAGATTTACCCGATAGCAAAAAGACTTGTTGCATCCACCGATCTGCCTATTATCATAAAAGCAAACGCAGGTCTGCCTGACCCGGAAACCGGTGAATATAATGTTGATGCTGAAATGTTTGCAAAATCAATGGATCAATTTGCCGACCTCGGCGTTAAATACGTCGGCGGATGCTGCGGAACTTCTCCCGAATATATCAAAGCTATAAAAAACAGACTTTCCGGACGAACGCCGACAAAACGAAGTCCGATCAAAAGAATCAGCCAAATATGCACTCCTTCCACAGTTGTTCCAATAAATCAGGTAAGAGTTATCGGTGAACGTATAAACCCAACGGGCAAAAAACGTTTTAAGCAAGCTCTTATAGAAAAAGATACGGACTATATTTTAAATCAGGGTATCCAGCAGATGGAAGCAGGCGCCGATATTTTAGATGTAAACGTAGGTCTGCCCGAGATCAACGAAAAAGATATGATGATCCATGTTATAAAAGAGCTTCAGGCTGTGGTCGACATTCCTCTGCAAATAGATTCCTCCGACAGTGAAGCCATAGAAGCAGGTCTTAGGGTTTGCAACGGAAAGCCTATAGTAAACTCCGTGAACGGAGAACCTGAAGTTCTCGAGAGGATTCTGCCGTTAGTAAAAAAATACGGAGCAGCCGTAGTCGGACTTGCTCTGGATTCCAACGGCATTCCAATGAAAGCAGAAGAACGATTTGAGATTGCACGCCGCATAGTTGAAACCGCCATGTCATACGGCATAAAAAAAGAAGATATATTTATAGATTGCCTTACCCTTACAGTTTCTGCCCAACAGGCGGAAGCGGCGGAAACCCTTAAAGCCGTAAGAATGGTAAAAGAAAAGCTCGGCGTTCACACTGTGCTCGGCGTGTCAAATATATCTTTCGGGCTGCCTTACCGCGAACTTATCAATCATTCTTTTCTCATGCTTGCCATGGGAAACGGGCTCGACCTTCCGATAATCAATCCAAATACGGAATCAATGATGAACGCTGTGCTCGCTTTTAATGTTCTTAATAATATTGATAAGGACAGCGCCAAATACATCGAAAAATTTGCCGACTATACGCCTCCGACTCACGGCGTATCAACAGGAACCACGCAGCCGATTACAGGAAATACCGGTGTAGAATCAAACAATTCAGGAAATTCTGCCGTCGGCGCTCTTAATCATGCAATAGATAAAGGTCTGAAAGAAGAAGCTGCAAACTCAGCCAGATCGATGTTATCCACATTAAACGAACTCGATATAATCAACGATTACCTGATTCCGGCTCTCGACCGGGTAGGCGACCGTTTCGAAAAAGGAAAAATATTCCTTCCACAACTTTTAAATTCTGCTGCTGCAGCCAGCGAGGCCTTTGAAGTGATAAAACTCCATATTGCAAAAAACGGCGCTGAAACGGTTTCCAAAGGAAAAATTATTATAGCGACAGTAAAGGGAGATATTCACGACATCGGAAAAAATATAGTAAAAGTAATCCTGGAAAATTACGGGTATACCGTTATAGATCTGGGAAAAGATGTCGAACCTCAGCTCGTAGTAGATACAGCTATTAATGAAAATGTAAAACTTATAGGATTATCCGCCCTTATGACTACCACGCTGAACAGCATGGAGGACACTATAAAAGCCCTTAGAAACAGCGGTCACGAATGCAAGATCATGGTTGGCGGCGCTGTGCTGACTGCAGATTACGCGGAAAAGATCGGCGCTGATTATTATGCGAAAGATGCCAAGGAATCGGCAGACATCGCTAAATCCGTGTTAGGCAGCTCAGAAAATTAATATAGATGATTTTAAATCCGTAATTATCTTAAAAATATTAAACCATAAAATATAAATTCTTTAAAAGGCTGATATATCAGATAAATTCTAATATGTCAGCCTTTTTATTTGAACAGTTTGCACATATTCCTTTTATTTTTCCGTCTTTGCAAACTTTAATCATTCAGCCTTTCAATATCCACTACTGTACCGTATGCCATAGCCGTAATGCAAAGCATATCTGAATTTATAAACTGTCCGTAAGAAATATGCAGATCGATTATCGCTCCGCCGTTCAACATTTCCGCCTGTTTTTTCAAATCCGAAACCGCATTTTCTCTGACTGTTTTATATTCATCCGAATAACTTTCCAAACTGCCTCCAAAAATACCCTTTATACCGTTCATAATATCTTTTGCAGCATTAACGGAAATCACTTGCTCGGAAAAAATCACTTTTTTTATTTCTGAAATCCGAAAATCAGGAACAAAATCCGTCGTTGTCACTATCATTATTAATTTTCCTTTCTATTCTAAAATCATAAAATTTATATCTGCTAATAATCAGGAAGTTTAACGTTTTTCACCTCTGCACAGCTTCTTATAAACATATCTCCGTTAAATACGATCAAATAGCTTGAACATTAAAATAAAACACCTTGAAACCGCTTTATCCTGAAAACAGCTTCAAGGTGCTCATAAAAAACAAAATATTAATGCAATTTATAATTTATGCTTCTGTATATATTCAGCTTTTACTTTATCTATCGTCTTTCCGCCAATACCGAAATTTTTATCCGGCAGCTCTTTTATGGTGGTTACAAAAAACTCCTGCGGAACGTTCATTATCTCAGAAGATACTTCTGTTAATCTCTTTATCAAAAGCTCTTTTTGTTCGTCTGACAGGACTCCGCTTTCAACAGTGATATAAGGCATTTACTTTCCTTTTATAATGCAGACTTCTGCTTTTTCACACAATTATTTATTATCAACAGAATACATATATTCTGCTAATTCGAGTATCTTTTTGGAATAACCATACTCATTATCATACCAAGCTATAACCTTGATAAGACGATCTCCTATTATATTTCCCTTAGTAGCGTCGAATACAGATGTACATGACTCGCCTATGAAGTCAGAAGATACGACTTCATCTTCAGTATATCCCAATATTCCTTTAAGCTCGCCCTCAGAAGCAGCCTTCATTACCCTGCAGACTTCTTCGTAAGTAACCGCCTTTTCCAATTCAATATTCAGATCCACTAAAGATACATCCGCAGTAGGCACTCTGTACGCAATGCCTGTAAGTTTGCCCTGAACTTCAGGAATTACAAGTCCTACCGCCTTTGCCGCTCCCGTGCTTGTAGGTATAATATTTCCGAATACAGAACGACCTCTGCGCCAATCTTTCATAGAACGGCTGTCTACTGCTTTCTGCTTTGCAGTAGCTGCGTGGATAGTGGACATAAGTCCCTGTTTAATTCCAAAATTATCCTGGAGTACTTTAACGACAGGCGCCAGGCAATTAGTAGTACAGGAAGCGTTAGACACAACGTTTATATCGGATCTGTAATTATGATTATTTACGCCCATAACATAAGTAGGCGTTATTCTGTCCTTAGCCGGCGCGGTAATGATTACTTTCTTTGCGCCTCCGTCTATATGTTCCTGAGCTTTTTCGGAAGTAGTGTAGTTGCCGGTGCCTTCTATAACATAATCAGCGCCGTATTTGCCCCACGGAATAGGATTCTGACCTTCTAAAACAGCGACTCTTTTTCCGTTTATGATAAGTCCCTTGTCCTCGCCTTCTTGGTACTTATCAAGGGTACCGCTGAAACGGCCGAAAACGGTGTCGTATTTCAGCATATAAATCATATAGTCCAGATCAACATTACGATAATTGATAGCCGCAATATCGAACTTCTCAGGTTCTTCGGCAGCTATTCTTATTATTACCCTGCTGATACGAC
>JAAVYD010000102.1 GCA_022790955.1 Bacillota bacterium | reverse complement strand
CGCTGCGGAAGTCATGGAATACCTTACTTCTGTGATGCGGGGCGAGAGTTCGTCGGAGGTCGTAGTTGTAGAAGGGATCGGCGAGGGCTGTTCCAGAGCAAAGACGATGGATAAAGCGCCGGACGAGCGCGAGCGGCTGAAAGCCGCAGAGCTTATAGGCAAGAGGTATAGGCTGTTTACAGGCAGGATTGAAGCAGAGATGGATACGGATATGGAATTAAACGTGCATATTAACTATGGAAATGATAGCAGCGGTAACAATTCATAACGATTAGAAGTAGGAAGAGTAGAATTGGAGCAGTTTTCATGGATATCAGAATCGATGCGAATAGGTGTTTTCACCGTGTGAATCGAAGTAACAAGAGATACATAGTTATGAAAGGTTCGGCGGGGTCGGGAAAGAGCATGGATACAGCGCAGAATTATATCTTACGGCTTATGAACGACAAGGGCAGGAATCTTGTGGCAATGCGTAAATCAGATGTAACTAACAGAGACAGTACTTATGCGGAGCTAACAGGAGCTGTTTACCGCATGTTCGGAGATAAAGTGGAACGATATTGGCGAATCGGGCTGTCGCCTTTGCAGCTTACCTGTAAGATTAACGGAAATCAGATTATATTTCGCGGAATGAACGACGACAGACAGCGGGAAAAGTTAAAATCTATTACGTTTCAGAAAGGCAAGCTGACAGATGTTTGGTTGGAGGAAGCGACCGAATTTACACAATCTGATTTGGAAATTATTGATGACCGTCTAAGGGGAGATTTGCCGGACGGTCAGTTTTATCAAATCAGATTAACGTTTAATCCGGTGAATAGTAATCATTGGATTAAGAAAGTATTTTTTGATATTGTCGATGAAAATGTGCTGACGCATCACAGTACATATTTGGATAATCGGTTTATAGACGATGCGTATCATGACCGCATGGAGCGGCGGAAGAAAGTTGATCCTGAAGGATATAAAGTTTACGGTTTGGGCGAGTGGGGCGAGATTGGCGGGTTGATACTGCGCAATTGGGAAACAAAAGAAATCTCACAGAATCCCTCAAATTACGATGATATTGCAATGGGGCAGGATTTTGGGTTTAATCATGCAAATGTAATACTGCTGCTTGGTATCAAAGACGATAATATTTATATTCTTGATGAGATTTACGTGTATGAGAAGGAAACGGCGGAGATTATTCCGATTGCTGCTGAGAAAGCGTTTCCTATGAATCGGGAAATGTGGTGTGACAGCGCAGAGCCAGACAGGATTGAAACATGGAAAAAGGCGGGATACAGGGCAAAACCGGTAGTAAAAGAAAAGACGAATGATAAGAAATACCAGGCAGCTCAGATTGACTGGCTGAAGGGCGTCGTACGAAAAGACAGGGTAATTAAACGTATGATTTATGTACATCCTTCCTGCGTTAATACGATAAAAGAATTACAACAGTGGAAATGGAAAAAGGACGAGAGGACGGGAGAGTATCTGGACGAACCTGTTGCGTTTATGGATGATGCTATGGCGGCGCTTAGGTACGGAGTAGAAAGGTGGCGCAAACGTAAAATTGTGTTGGTATAAGGCGGGGGAGAAATGCTTACAGTAAACGAGATAAAGCAGTTTTTAGACGAAGATGCAGCATCGGAGATAAAGAGAATGGCGCGTGTATGTCAGAATTACTATGAGGGAAGGCATGATATTCTTGATTACAGGTTGTTTTATTATAATGCAGATGGGATTTTAACCGAGGATACGACGCGCAGTAATGCAAAGATCCCGCATCAATTCTACACCGAGCTTGTGGATCAGGCTACAGAGTATATACTTTCAGGCGACGGCGGGATATTTCATTCGGACGATCCGGCGCTGCAGGAACAGCTTGACGAGTATTTTAACGATAGTGAAACTTTTATCAGCGAACTCGCGGAAGTAATAACAGGGCAGCAAGCGAAAGGATTTGATTATCTGTATGCTTATAAAGGTGAAAATGACAGATTGTGCTTTGAATACGCGGATAGTCTGGGCATAGTCGAGGTTGAGGGTAGGTTTGCTGACGACGGTAAGGACCAGATAATATACAGATATATTGATCGTGTGGATAAAGAGGGGCGGACACAGTTTCGCATTCGCGTAATCGATGACGAAAAGACATATTTTTACAAACAAACAGATGACGGAGAGATCACGAGCGACACTGCAATCGATGGACTAAATCCCAGACCGCACGCGCTGTATGTGAGAAAGGACGATACGGAAGAGAAATTGTTTACAAGGGAATTTGGTTTTTTGCCTGTTTTCCGTCTTGACAATAACAGGAAAAAGACTGGATTGTTAAAAGCTGTGAAGGCATTGATAGATGATTACGATCTGATGGCAAGCAGTCTGACAAATAATCTGGTTGATTTCGATGTGCCGATTCATGTTGTTAAGGGATTTGAGGGCGACACAATGGAAGAACTGATGCTTAATCTGAAAACCAGAAAGATTATCGGAATGGAAGCAACTGATGCAGGAGCCGGGGTAGATATTAAAACCATAGACGTTCCTTATCAGGCGCGGGTTGCAAAACTGGAACTTGACGAAAAGGGCATTTACCATTTCGGGATGGGACTTAATCTGGCAGGGCTGAAAGATACGACAGCCACAACAAATTTAGCGATAAAGGCGGCTTATTCATTGCTTGATTTAAGATGCAAGAAAGCGATCAGAGAGATAAAGAAATTTCTAAGAAAAATTCTTAAAGTAGTTCTTGATGAAATTAACGACAGAGAAGGAACAGATTACAGACTGTCGCAGGTATGGTTTGATTTTACGCCGCAGACGATAACCAACGGACAGGAAAACGCTCAGATTGAGCTTACAGAAGCGCAGACGGAACAGACACGTATAAATACCCTGTTAAGTATGGCATCATATCTTGGTGATGAACTGTTAATGCAGAACATATGCGATGTACTCGACATCGATTACGAAGAGATAAAAGGGAAACTCCCTGATCCGAGTGAAGCGGAAAACAGTCTGATCGACGCACGAAAGGCATTTGAAGGTATAGACGCTTCAGATATTGGAAGTGGGGTAGAGATGCGATGAATAGACGTCAGAAAGAAGTACTTGAAAATACGCTGTCTGCTGAGGAAAAAGAGCTAAAAAAGCTGAAAGTTATATACAATAAGGCGTTGTCAGATATCGATGATAAGATCGCGCAGCTGATGGGCAGAGAAGATGCAGATATGCAGCATGTCGTTCATCAAGTGGAGTATCAAAAAGCATTGCGCGAGCAGATAGGCGGGATACTTGACGATATGAATAATAGGCAGTATAAGAACATCAGCGAGTATATAACGGAGTGTTACAGTAACGGCTATATAGGGACGATGTATGATCTTCATGGTCAGGGTATTCCGGTGATCGTGCCGATTGATCCGAAACAGGTTCTGAAAGCGTTGCGTATAGATTCTAAGATTTCAAAGGGCTTGTATAAAAAGCTCGGAGAAGATGTGGGACTGTTAAAAAAACGTATTGCAAATAATATTGCGCGCGGATTTGCAGCGGGTCACAGCTATGTTGAGATAGCGCGTAACGTCAGAGGGAATTCTAATATTGGGTTTAATCGCGCTATGCGTATTGCGAGAACCGAAGGACATAGAGTGCAAGCGTCTGCCGCGTATGACGCTCAAAAGGCGGCGAAGGAACGCGGCGCAGATGTGGTTAAACAATGGTGTTCAGTGCTTGACGGCAGAACGCGTAAATCGCATAGAGAATTGGACGGGCAGTTAAGAGAGATAGACGAACCTTTTGAAGTTGGCAGCAGAAAGGCTATGTATCCAGGGGATTTCGGCAGACCGGAAGAGGATATTCATTGCAGGTGCGTGCTTCAGCAACGGGCGCGGTGGGCGCTTGATGAGGAAGAATTGAATACCTTGAAAGAGCGGTCGGCGTATTTCGGATTAGATAAGACTAATGATTTTGAGGATTTTAAGAAAAAATATTTACAATTGCCCGATGAGGTGGCTGCAATTAAAGAACAGAGCAAAGCGTTTAAACAGTTAAAACAACAATGCGATGTTAATGATGTTCAATACAGACAGGTTTGTAAACTTGATACACCACTGACAACAGAACAAATTGTTAAAAAAATCAGCGGCGGTGATAAAACTAAAGGTTCTTGCGTATCGTTGTCCATGACATATATTGCTAATAAAAATAGCTTAGATGTAACGGATTTTAGAGGCGGAGACAGTCATTATGTATTTTCGGTGCGTATGAATAATAGAAAATTAGCAGAATTACCCGGTGTTAAGGGTGAAGTGATCGCTGTTAAGAAAGAACTAAAGGACACGATTAATATATTGAAAAATATAGATATCGGTAAAGAATATATGCTTAATACAGGTTGTCACAGTTCAATTATTAGAAGAATCAATGAGAGTGATTATGAATACTTAGAATTACAACACCCGGCTGCAGAAAGAAACGGTTGGACTTCTTTTGATCAGTATGGTTCAATGAGTGAAACACTTTCAAAACGTTTTGGCTGCAGAAAAACACAGCGCAAGATTTTAGGTCAAAAAGTGGATTCCGATGTAATGTTGTTGGAAGTTGATTCTTTTAAAAATAATAAAGAGTTTGAGGAAATACTCGGATACATAAATACTGCAGCCGATAAACAGCAGAAAGGAGCGTCTGGAAGTGTCAAGTAATTATGAGTGGTACAAAAACAATGATACTGATAAAATCTGGTGGAAGGATAACTTCGATGTGATTGGCGAATGGGTGTTTAGTTTTGATAAAAAGATTGAATATAATATGTTTCAGGATTATCCGTATAAATTAACCGCTGAACAGAAAAAAATATTTGACGATGAAAATCCTGAATGGGCGGATTTCTTCAAAGATAGGAAATGAAAAGCAGTAAATCAAAAGCAACGGTCTATTAACCAGACTGTTTTTATGCAAAATATATTGGAGGTGAATTTGATGGTGAAAAAGAAATGCCCTACCTGTGGGCGGATTTATGAAGGGTTAGAACGCTATTGTACAAAATGCGGGGTTGAACTTATAAAAGATGAAAACCGTTGTTCGTCAAACAAAACAGAGCTTTGCAGACATAAAACATTTGCAGATGATGATATTTATTGCTGTTATTGCGGTTCATTGACTACATATGCAGCAGAAAAAATTAAAGAGTAAATATCAATGATAAACCGCTTTTTTGGCGGTTTTTTCTTGTCTTGGATAAGACATTTAAACTATTTGGAATCCTCAGCATGGCGTATAAAAGGCTGTTACTGGCGGAGACAACGCACATAAAAATGGGAGGTAAAAATAAGATGGAATTTTTGAAAGATATACTCGGTGACGAGTTGTACAAACAGGTCGAAGCGAAGATAAACCAGCATAACGGAGCCGAGGGCAACAAGGAAAAACAGATCAAGATAGGTAACCTTGGCGCAGAGGAGTATGTGAGTAAACTCAAATACAGTGATCTGGAATCGCAGCTTACAGGCAAATCAAAAGAGCTTGATTCGGCAAATAAACTTATTTCAGAGCTGAAAAAGAGTACTTCAGATGATGAAAAACTGCAGACAAAGATAGCGGATTACGAAGCTCAGGTAGAGGATTTGCAGAAAGAGCTTGCAGAAATAAAGCTGAAATCAGCGGTTAAGGTGGCATTGTTGTCTGAAGGCGTATTAGACGTAGATTATTTGACTTTTAAGCTCAATGAAAAGTTAAAGGATAAGGGCGAGAAATTGGAGCTTGACGATAACGATAATATTAAAGATTGGAAAGCGCATTTTGACGGTCTTAAGACGCAGTTTCCGAATATGTTCAAATCGGAAGAGACAGGCGCTGATGTGTACAAGCCGTACAAACCGGACAGGCTGCCGGAGGGCAACAGGAACAGAACCGTTACGAAGGAACAGTTCAGGCAGATGTCCTATGAGGAAAGAGTAAAACTTAAACAGGAAAACGAAAAACTGTACAGACAGATGAGACAGGAATAAGGAGGGCAAATTAAATGGCAAGAACAGGATTATTCGGTGGATTTTATTTCGACGAGGAAGTATTTACGGATATGATGAGGGAAGAACAGTACTGGTCAAACCCTATCATGGCGTCAGGAATCGTAAGGCAGGACGCGTCCATAATGACTGCCATAGGCGCAAGCGGCAATGTAGCGACTATTCCTATTTATACGCCGATCAATATTCACGACACGAATATGGCAGCGTTAAATAACGATGGCTTGACTGATAATACGCCGCAGGAAATAAGCGGCAGCAGACAAACGTGTATGCTCATTCAGCGAATGAAGGCGTTTAAGGCGAAAGATTTTACAAAAGAGCTGACAGGAGCCGATCCGATGAGCCATATAAAGGCTTCGATCCAGAGCTATTATACGCAGGTTTGGGAAGATGAGCTGATGAACATCGCAAACGGTATACTCGGCGTATCGGTATTGTCTGATCACATTACTGACCTGTCTGTTACCACGGGCACTGTAGCTGACAAAAACAAGATCAACGAACATACTATCATTGATGCGGAAGCTGCGGCGCTTGGAGATATGGCAGGCGGTCTGGGACTGGCGATTATGCACAGCAGGATTTATGCGTCGTTTAAGAAGCTCGATCTCGTAGAGTACGAGAAATATGTTACACAGGGAGCTATAAAGCAGGATATACAGCTGCCGACGATAAACGGCAAACGCGTACTTGTTACGGATTATTATACGGTAGATACAACAGTAGAGCAGTTCCCTGTATTTAAGACATATTTATTCGGTGAAGGCGCGTTTTTGTCATGTGATAAGAATAATTACGAAAATCAGTATACGACCGACTACGATCCGGAAACGGCTGCCGGTACGGATATGTTCTATACTAAGCAGGGAAAAGTTTTGCACCCGAACGGTTTATCCCTTGCGACGGATAACATAGCGAAAGAATCACCGACAAAGGCAGAGCTTGCGACTACCGAGAACTGGTCGTTAAAATTCAATCCTAAAAACGTAAAGATCGGTATGATCAAGTCAAACGGCTGAGGTGCGATATGAACAGATTTATTATTTACGATGGATTGCCCTATCTGCTTGCTTGCGGCAGGGCGTATGCCGTCAGGTGGGATAATGCGGGTTTTACGGTGGGAAATGCGGTAGATATACCTGTTACACTCGATATGCCTATTTATTCTGAAATATCGGTTAAGGCGAAATGCAATAATCTTGACAGTATAAAGAAGGCGAATCCAAATAAAGAAACTGAACCAAAGCAGAAAAGAAAAGCGGTGAAATCATGATTATGACGACAGAAGAACTGCGGGAACTGACCGGAAGCGAGGAAACCGATGAAATGCTTGCCATACGGCTGGAAGCTGCTGAGAATTTCATTCGGGGTTATACTCACAATAATTTTCAGAATCGATTTATCCGAACTTTTGCGGAAATTTTGGGCGGCGCATTATATTTGAATGAGCCGCTGCCGCTTTCGGCGGGAGATACCGTGCAAATATCCGAATCGAAGTTTAACTCGGGGCTTTATGTGGTTGACACAGTAAACGGCGTCACGATTAATTTAAAAAACGGTGATGTATTACGTGAAGAATTTCGAGCGCTTGTTACAAAAGTTTTGTATCCGGCAGACATAAAGATCGGAGTAGCTAATCTAATCAAATGGGAGGCGGAGAACCGGAATAAGACCGGAATCCAGTCGGAAACTATAAGCAGGCATTCTGTTACATATGCAGACGCGAACGGGGACAGTGCAGTTATGGGCTATCCGAAAGCAGCGCTTGGATTTTTGCAGCCTTATATGAAGGCGAGGTTTTAGCTATGATAAACGGAAATTGTATGGCGGATATACAGGTCAGGTCGATAGTACGAAATAGTATAGGAGAGCAGATAGAGAACTGGGAAACGGTGCATAGCATAAAAGGGTGGCTTGATTTGTCAGGAGGCGACAGCAGATATACGACATATAACGCGAAAATACAGGAATCTACGCATGTTTTTGTATCGGATTATGAAGCCTTGGACAGCAGGATAAAGGCGGAAAACAGCCGTGTTATAGTAAATGAAAAATGCTATGACGTGATGATTATAGACGATCCTATGGAGATGCATCTGCAGCTTGAAATTTATCTGAAATACACAGGAGGTCAGTGATGGTTGAATTTATTGACAATAGTATAAGTGTAAGTAACGCAATGCAGCAGGCGTGTATAAGATTTTTAAACGAAGCGGGTGGAGAATTGGCAGCGCAGACTGCATGTGCTTCACGGGCGGATACAGGTCAGCTGCGCGGTTCATGGCGCAATGATGTAGACGAAGGCTCTCTTACCGCTACTGTCGGCAGTCCGCTTGAGAATGCTTTATGGGAAGAATTCGGAACAGGAGAGTTTGCGGAGAACGGCGGCAGACAGGGAGGCTGGGTTTACGTAGACAGGCACGGCGTAGGGCATTTTACAAGAGGTAAAAAACCGCAGAGAACTTTCAGAAAGTCATATGAAAGGCTTAAACCGGCGATAAAGAGACGCGCGGAGCAGGAACTTGGGAGGACGTTAGATTGACGGCGCTTGAAATTATAGATCGTGCCCTGACATATGAATTGAAATTGAACTACGCGTTTGGAACGTATAACGACGTACCGGAGTATCCGTACTTTGTCGGCGAGTATATAGAAAGTACCCCTATAACGGAAGACAGGCTGATGGAAACAGCGTTTATTCTTACGGGGTTTACGCGAGGTTCATGGTTGGAGCTTGAAGAAGTAAAAGAAAAGTTACGAAAATATTTTGATCCGGTTACGGGAAAGATGGTCGCTGCAGACGGTTTTGCAGTGATCATTTTTTATGAGAACAGTACGGTCGTGCCTACGGGCGAAGCGGAGCTTAAGCGGATCGAAATAAATCTTAGGATCAAAGAATGGAGGTCAGTATAATGGCTTGGGAAGAATTTGCGGTGTCGGGCGTTACGGAAAGTACGCCGACCAATATATTACTGGGAGCCGGGACTTTGTATCGTAATTTTGTGTTTGATGCGGAGGCGAAAAAATGGAATGGTGCTATACTCGGCGCGACATCGGGTGGCAATAAGCTGTCGATTGTGCCTGAAGTTCTTGACATAGAAGCGGACGGCGTGCTTGTTAAAGCGAAGGGGCTGCGCCATAAGATCGGTGAAACAGCTACGATTGAAACAAATATGCTTGAAATTACAGGCGAATGGATCAAATCGGTTATCATTGGTGAAACGGGCGTGTCTGCGGACGAAAGATTTGACGTGATAGAATCTAAAGCGCTTATAGAAGACGGCGATTATATAGAAAATTTCGCTTTCGTGGGATTCAAGACGAACGGGGATCCGATCGTTGTAATATTTGATTATGCGATTTGCACTTCGGGACTTGAGGCAGAAGGTAAGAACAAGGAAAACAGCGTGTTTCCTGCTACGTTTGAGTGTGTCGCCGATCTGGTTGCCGGAGGTAATACAAATAAGCTGCCGTATCACATTTATACAGTAAAAGAGACACAACAGGTGCCGTCAGAAGAATAAAAGGAGGAAACAGCGAATGTCGGATATGGTGAATAACACAGAGTATACGCTTAGAAAACTCGAAGCAAGAGACGTTTTTGTAATGTCAAAAATCCTCGGTGAAATAGGCATAGAGGAGATACAAAACTGTTTCTCTGCAGAGCAGATCAAGCATTTTATCGTTGATGATGATAAAAATAAGGATGAAGATGCCGAGGTGGCGGCTCTTGGATTTTCTATCGTAGTTAAAATTGCAGGCGTTGTTCTTATGAATTTGGAGAAATGCGAAACATACGTGTACAGACTGCTTTCCGGTCTGTCAGGCATACCCGAAGATGAAGTAAAGACGCTTCCAATAGATGTTTTCGGTAAAATGATAACCGAAGTTTTTAAGAAAGAGGAATTTAAGGATTTTTTGAAGCCTGTTTTAAAATTGTTCAATCTGGCGAAGTAAAATTTTTTGATCTGCTTTTCAGTCGCTATTCTGATCCGCTCGTATTATTGAACGGTATGATTCAAATTAACGGCTTCAGCGGTTTTGTTTCCAAGATAATAGAAATATCAAATAAGGAAAAAGAAGATAAAGTAAATTGGGAATTTTATCTGCATAGAGTTGCTGATAAGTCTTATTCAGATTTTCTAAAGGGTCTGAAAGTTGCGGGAAAGGTTAAAAACATTGAACAGGCGGACAGAAATAATAACGATGATTTTAAAACAGAGATAAAACAGACGATAGAAAACGCGATGAAGGTTCTTGATGATTTCAACAGAAGGGGGTGAGATGCATGACGGAACTGTTTGCCTTAATGGGAACAATAGCGATTAACAATACCGAGGCGAACAATGCGATCGATGAGACTGCAAATCGTGCTGAGCGTACGCATGGGCGCATGAAATCGGCGTTTGGCAAGGTTGGAAGCGCCGCTGTAACGCTTGGCAAGGGTGTGGCTGCCGCAGGTACGGCGATCGTGGGAGGTCTTACCGCTGCCGCGGAGAGTACGAGAGATTATCGCGTTGATATGGGTAAGTTGGAGACGGCTTTTACAACCAGCGGATTTTCAGCGGAAGCAGCGCAGAACTCTTATCGAGGTCTTTACGCGGTAATGGGAGAAACGGACACTGCTGTGGAAGCAGCAAATCATTTGGCGAAATTGACAACTAATGAACAGGAACTTAATACCTGGACTGATATCTGCACGGGCGTATTTGCCACGTTTGGTGACAGTCTGCCGCTTGAGGGTTTAACGGAGGCTGCAAATGAAACGGCAAAAGTGGGGCAGGTTACGGGACCGCTTGCGGATGCGCTTAACTGGGCGACTTTAAGTGCGGAAGATCTTGGGACGGCGTTTGGCGGCAATACAGATGCAATGAATGCTTACAGCGCTGCCATAGCGAAGGGAGAAAGTCAGGAGGACGCGTTTAATGCCGCGCTTGCCGCGTGTACTACGGAGCAGGAAAGAGCCGCGCTTATTACAGGAACGCTTGACACGATGTATAAGGACGCGGCGGATACGTATAAAGAGCTTAACGGCGATATTATGGACGCAAATCTGGCTCAGGAAAATCTGAATAATGCGCTTGCCAATTTCGGCGCGGTTGCGGAACCTGTGGTAGCGATAGTTAAAAATATGGCTGCTAAGATATTATCGTCTTTTACAGAGCTTACAAAGGGGCTGCTTGAGGTTATACATGGTAATCTGTCATTCGGAGATTTTATGACGCAGGCGCTTACTGACCTGCAGAATGCAGTGACAACGAAACTGCCGGAACTGATGAAGACGGGAGTGAATATGCTGCAAAGTTTCATTGAAGGTATGAGCGGTAATATGTCTCTGTTGGTATCTGTTGCGGCTCAGATAATAACGACATTCGTACAGAGCATAGCGGAATCGCTTCCGACGCTGATACCTGCAGCTGTAGGATTGCTGACGTCGATCGTTCAGGCAATCGTCGATAATCTTCCTGTACTTCTTGAAGCGGGATTGCAGCTTGTTATAGGACTGGCTCAGGGGATCATTAATGCAATACCGGAATTAATAGCGGCTTTACCGTCTATTATTACGGCAATCGTAGGATTTATCGTGGGGGCTACTCCGCAGATAGTGGCGGCGGGCGTTCAGCTTCTAATATCACTCGTTAAAAATCTTCCGGGAATTATTGCGGAGATAGTTAAGGCAGTGCCGCAGATAATTGCAGCTATTGTAAAGGGCTTTGTAAGCGGCGCGTCTCAGATGATTGATGCAGGGCGTCAGCTGATGGGTGGTTTATGGAATGGTATAAATGATAAAGCCTCGGCGTTGAAAGATAATATAAAAAATATGCTTGACGGGATTAAAACTATCTTTACAGCGGCATGGGATAATATTAAAAATATTGTTTCGACGGTGCTTAATGCAATAAAAACGGTTATAACGACAGTGTTTAACGCTTACAAAACGGTCATAACAACAACGATGAACGGAATTAAAACTGTAATGACGACTGTATGGAATGCGATAAAAACAGTTGTAACTACGGTGATAAACGCGATCAAGAACACGATTACCACGGTATTTAATGCCGTCAAGTCAGCTATAACGAACACATTGAACGGTATAAAATCTGTGTTCACCAATGTGTGGAATGGTATTAAATCCGCTGTTTCAACGGTGGTAGGCGCGATTAAATCGGTAATTTCAAGCGGGCTTAATGGTGCTTCCGGCGTGGTTTCTAATGTCCTTGGAGGCATAAAAGATAAGTTTAGCAATATTTTTGAAGGCGCTAAGAATATCGTGAAAGGCGCTATAGATAAGATTAAAGGGTTTTTTAATTTTTCGTGGTCTTTACCTAAATTGAAGCTCCCTCATTTTTCGATCAGTGGTTCGTTTTCGCTCAATCCTCCGTCGGTTCCCCGTTTTGGTATTGACTGGTATAAAAAAGCCATGGAAGACGGTATGATTATGAATGAGCCGACGATTTTTGGATATGATCCAAAGTCGAATAAGTTTTTAGCCGGCGGCGAGGCTGGGAGCGAAACGGTGGTAGGTACTGGAAATCTGATGGCTATGATTAAATCTGCAGTCGCTTCTGAAAACAATGCTCTTGCAGAAAAATTGGATAGGCTGATCTTAACAGTTGAAAAGTATTTCCCGGCGGTTTTAAAAGGTCTTGAAAAATCAATAGTACTTGACAGCGGCGCGTTAGTCGGAGAGCTTGCCCCGGCTATTGATAGCGAATTGGGCGTTTTGGCGGCGAGAAGGGGGCGATAAATCGTGAAAGGCGTGACTTTCGGCGCAAAGCACAGCTATGATAATTTTGGATTGATCCTGGCGTCAAAAACGATAGGAATGCCGGAGCCGAAGACGGAAACGGCAGATATAGCAACCCGAGACGGCGTTATAGATTTAACGGAATCACTGGGTTCCGTTAAATACAGCAATCGTATATTAACATTAACGTTTACCTTGCCTGAATCGGAATGCCACTGGCCAAGCAGACTGTCTGAAATTGCGAATTATCTGCACGGAAAAAAGATGGAGATATTCTTGGACGATGACAAGGGCTGGTATTATTACGGCAGATGTACGGTCAATGAGTACGCTTCGGAAAAAGCTCTTGGTACAGTAGTCATAGAATGCGACGTTGAACCTTATAAGCAGGAAATCAACAGTCCGGGGAAGCCATGGGAATGGGATCTGTTCAATTTTATTAATGGAATCATATACCCGTATGATATCGTGGTTAATAATACGGTGACGATTAATCTGTTCAGTCGCGCGCGTACTGTTTCACCTACTTTTACTTGTTCGTCCGCTATGGCTGTTACATATAACGGGCATACGTATCAACTGCCCGCGGGAAGGACTAAAGTGTATGAGATTAATCTGTCGCAGGGAGATAATGCGGTCACTTTTTCGGGAAACGGAACCGTAAATATAGAATATGAGGGAGGATTGCTTTAGATGTATCAGGTATATTGCGATGAAAAGCTGATATACGATCCGCGAGATGAAGAACTGTCGCTTTTAGAAGCGAAGGTCACTCTGGAAGTGAACGCTGCAGGCTATTTTGAGTTCAAGCTGCCGCCCGATCACCCATATTACGCGCTGCCGCAAAGAATGTTGTCACGCATAAAAGTATTGAGAGACGGCGTTGAAGTCTTCAAAGGCAGACCGACGGAGCAAAAGGTTGATTATTATAGGCGAAAATATATTTACTGCGAAGGTGAGCTTGCATTTTTAAATGATTCGATTCAGCGGCCGGCTGAGTATCATGATATGTCGGTCAGAGGTTATCTTGATGCGCTTGTCAATAACCATAATTCTCAGGTGGAAGAAGATAAACGTTTTATTCCGGGCATTGTTACTGTGCGGGATCCGAATAATTCTCTGTACAGATATACAAATTACAACAGCACCATGACAGAGATAAAAGAGGATCTTATTGATGATCTGGGAGGGTATATCAGGATAAGAAATGAAAACGGCAACAGGTATCTCGATTACATAGATGATTACGATTATATAAATTCTCAGGTGATAAGGCTTGACGAAAACCTTACCGATTTCACAGGGAGCTTTGATTGGACAGAGATTGCAACAGCTGTTATACCACTCGGGGCAAGACTTGAAGAAAGTCCGATTGAGGCGTTGGAACAGCGGCTGACCATAGAAAGCGTTAATGGCGGAAAGGATTATGTATACAGCGAGGACGCAGTCAGCGTATACGGTTGGATTCTGAAAACAGTAACGTGGGATAATGTCAATACGCCGGAAATATTGCTTTCAAAAGCGCGGAAGTATTTGTCGGATTATCAGTTTGATCAAATGGTAATAGAAGCGAAAGCAGTCGATCTGCATTATGTAGACGGTGAAACAGAGCCATTTCGACTGGGCGATAAGATACGTGTAATTTCAAAACCGCACGCTCTTGACAGGGTATTTCCGCTGTCAAAAATGACGATCAATTTCAATAAACCGTCAGAAAATACAGTGACGCTTGGTACGACTGTCAGCAGGTCTTTGACGGCGAAACAAAACAGCGTCAGTGCCTCGATAAAGGAAGTGACGGAATCTGTTCCATCGATGTCAACGGCGGTAAAACTTGCGGTCGATCAGGCTTCGGCGCTTATTACAGCGGCTACGCATGGTAATGTGGTAACAACTGCTAATGAACAACTTATTATGGATACTGACGACGTTGAGACCGCAGAGAAATTGTGGCGATGGAATCTGAACGGATTGGGCTATTCAAAAACTGGTTATAACGGCAGATATGAGACGGCTATAACCATGGACGGGGCTGTTGTGGCGGATCGTATAACAGCAGGAAAACTTAACGCAGACATCATAAAAACAGGCAAGTTGCAGGATACCGGAGGCAATACAACGTTCGATTTGTCAACCGGAACGCTTACTATAAAGAAAGGTTCAATTAATCTTGGCGGCGGAAAATTCAGTGTAGATACGTCCGGTTATCTTACTTCTACAAGCGGCAAGATAGGCGGATTTACCATTAATTCAAATTCTATATATAACGATATATTAACTCTTAACAGTAAAGGGCTGACAATAAAGGAAAGCGGTTACGATCTCGGATATTTCGGTTCTCAGTATTGGCACAATTACCCGTCTCACAAGGGTATTACAATGTCTTTGGAGTATAATTACGATCCCCGATATATGGTATGGGCTAATATGGATCATGCGAGTGATGATTATTATACGATTAAATTAGCGTACGCGTCTAAGTCGGTTGGCGGAGGTTCTTTTAAAGGTGATCGTATATCTTTGGGATGTAATTTAGATGGAAATAATTGGACGGCTGAAAATCTATGGATAGATCCTTATTCAGGCGGAGCGAGCGCGGGCATAAATTCTGACGATATTGTCGCAATCCCTACAGAAATAGATAGCAGTGGTACGGTATTAAGTTGGATTTACGCGCGTATAAGGAATGGTTTTTTATGTTGAAGCTGAGGAATATTTGATGAAATTAGTATTAAAAAAAGGTGATGGAGGACCGGGCAAAGCACCGATGAGGCATTATACAAAAGTTAAAAAAGAGGATTTGAATAATGAGATTGAAAAAGAAAAACATAGAACTGGAAATGATGCTGATGGATCTTCAGTCGATACTTCCGCATCGTGATAAGGCGGGATATGTGGCTGCTCGAAATACAAGGATCATTAATGATACCCTGACAGAATATCTGGATTTTAAAGCGGGGCTTATCAGAAAATACGGAAAAGCAGATAAGGATTCAGAAGGCAACGATCTTGATACGATATCGATATATCCGGATTCTCCTGAGTTTGAAGCGTTTTCAAAGGAATTTAACGAGATTAAAAATATTGAGCATGAGGTCGATCTTATGACAATGAATTACGATGAGGTCATAGGGATCTTAAACGGCGAGGAAATTCTTATGCTTGAATGGATGTTTACTGAACAAGAGGTGAGTTGATGGCTAATATATCGGTATATCTGGCAAAGATCAAATCTGCTATTTACGGTGAGGAAGTACGAGGTTCGATCCACGACGCTATTAAAGCTATGAATGACGAATCTTCGGAAGCTAAAGAAGCTGCGATAACAGCAAAAGATTCCGCGTCAAGTTCTGCATCAGCTGCCGCAGCCTCGGCAATAAATGCATCAAATTCAGCATCAGCCGCCGCAACGTCGGAGACGAATGCAGCGAATTCGGCTTCATCAGCCGCGACGTCAAAATCAAACGCGGCAACATCTGCCGCAGCAGCGGAGCAGTCGGCAACGAGTGCGGCTGTTTCTGCGGAAGCTGCGGAACAGTCGGAGACAAATGCGTCAAATTCCGCTCAAGCTGCTGAAACGTCGGCAACAAATGCGAAGAACAGTGAAAATGCTTCTAAGGAACATTGCGACAGCGCCGAATTATCAAAGATATCAGCTTCAGAATCTGCAAATAATGCGTTGGAATATTCAGATTCTGCAAGAATGAGCGCGAATGAGGCTAAGGAGATTTCTGATGCAAATGCAAAATTATCAAAGTCGTATGCGGTAGGCGGAACCGGAACGCGGGAAAACGAAGATACAGATAATGCCAAATATTATGCAGAACAGGCTAAAGATATTTCTAATGCGGATTTTGTTCCCAATATGGTTTTTAATATGCATGTGAATAATGCGGATAATCCTCATGGAGTGACTAAATCTCAGGTAGGATTAGGAGATGTGGAAAACACTTCGGATATGGATAAACCCGTTTCGACTGCTGCGCAAGAGCAATTTGATGATAAACAAACCCAGATAAATACGTTAAATACTAATATATCAACCTTACAAGACGATGTATTAACTTTCAAAAACATTTTCCTTACAACATCAAGTTTCACTTCAAACAGCGATTCGGATT
>JAAVYD010000101.1 GCA_022790955.1 Bacillota bacterium | reverse complement strand
TTTAATTATTCAGATGTAACACATGTATTGTAATCCTACAATATTGTTATCCTATACTTCTAACATCACATATTGCTAAATAAACCAATATGTGTTATATTTAACTCAATATATGTCTAAGTTAAAGAAATGAAAAACCATAATGAATAAAAAAATAATAGTCCTTTTGTTTGCTCTGATTCTGTGCATGGTATTTACTGTACCATCACTGGCAGTTAGCAGCAATAATTCGGTCAGTTACGGAGGTCATAGCTACCTGCTTATAGACGAAAGCATGACATAGAACGAAACTGATGAATATTGTAAAAAACTCGGTGGGCATCTGGTTTCCATTACTTCAGAAAAAGAACAGCAATTCATTGATCAACTGGTTAAATCCCATTCCAAATCTAAAATCTTTTAAAGACATCATTTGCTTCGGAAGTTTCCGAATGGTCTGCCCCTGAAATCGAAAAAGCCTATAAAATGGATCTTATTCCAGACGTCCTGATCGGACAAGATCTGACCTAAAAAATCAATCAAGCTGAATTCGCCGCCATTTCTGTCAAGACTTATGAATCTTTAGCCAATACCAAAGCCCTTCCCATCATTAATAATCCTTTCATTGACTGTAAAGACTTAGAAGTGCTGAAAGCCTACTCTGTCGGAGTAGTCAACGGCACCAGCGCAATAACTTTCTCTCCCAACGACCTGCTTAACCGGGAGACCGCTGCTACTATGCTGACCCGCGTATTCAAGCGTGCCACACTGGATGGCTGGACACTTGCAGCTGACAGTTCGTTTACACTGCCTTATAATCAGCCCGCTCTCTTTGCCGACGACCGTAATATTTCCGGCTGGGCCAAAGACAGCGTTTATTTTATGGCTGCCAATAAAATTATCAACGGAGTGGGAAATAATAAATTCGCCCCAAAAAATATGACGACTGCCGACGAAGCCAACAGCTACGCTAACACTACTCGAGAACAGGCTTTAACTATTGCTGTGCGCATGTTGGAAAATCTGAACGGTAAATAATTATTTTTACAATTTTAAGAAATTTAAAATTAAATACTGCCGCCATGTTTCATTTTGACATTGCAATTTAATTTATTATTAGTTAAAGTATAATTAGCATTATTTTATGCATTATGTATCATTTATAGTCACCGCACTTGAGAATCGTTAAAAAGGAAGCTAGGAAAAATGTGGTGTAACAAGGCGGAGGACGCAGGCGGGCTGATGCCCGGCAAGAACGACAACATAGTTTACAACACATTTTAACCGCTGAACTTTACCGATTTTTGATTGTGCTGACTATACATTTTAAGGAGAAATCATTTATGAAAAAATTTATTGAAGCATGGAACAAGATAAGTCTGATTATCAAAATCGTTATAGGACTTGTCATAGGTGCTGCATTGGGACTTGCAATACCGAGCGCACCCGTCATCCCAATTTTAGGAACTCTGTTCGTAGGCGCTTTAAAAGCTATAGCGCCGGTTCTGGTATTTCTGCTGGTAATAAGCGCGCTTTCTCAGGCAAGACCTGGCATAGGAAAACAATTCAGCAGCGTAATAGTTCTTTACATAATAAACACTTTCCTCGCTGCTGTGGTTGCCGTTATCTTCAGTTTTGTATTTCCTGTTAGACTTATACTTACAGACGCAGTAGAACAGTCTGCTCCAAGCGGTATCGGCGAGGTCCTGACTACTCTTCTCACAAACATAGTGTCAAATCCTATCGACGCGATAACCAATGCCAATTATCTCGGCATACTCACATGGGCTATCATTTTTGGTCTGGCGCTCAAGTTCCTCGCAAGCGAAAATACAAAGAACGTAATGCTGGATCTTTCAAACGCTGCATCTCAGGCAGTAAGATGGATAATCAACCTGGCTCCGTTCGGTATTCTGGGTCTTGTATTTTCCGCAGTTTCCGAAAACGGTCTTTCGATCTTTATCGACTACGGAAAACTTTTAGCCGTACTCGTAGGATGTATGCTTGCAATGGCTCTTATAGTCATTCCGCTCATCGTATTCGTCTGTCTGCGCAAGAATCCGTATCCTCTGGTACTCAAATGCTTAAAGGAAAGCGGAATCACAGCGTTCTTTACAAGAAGCTCTGCAGCGAACATTCCTGTAAATATGCAGCTCTGTGAAAAGCTCGGTCTTGACAAGGACGTATACTCCGTTTCTATCCCTCTCGGAGCTACTATTAATATGAACGGAGCGGCTATCACAATTACCATACTTACTCTTGCAACAGCGTATACTCTTGGTATTTCCGTAGATATTCCTACTGCGATTATCCTGAGCCTGCTGGCTACTGTTTCCGCCTGCGGAGCATCAGGCGTTGCCGGCGGTTCTCTGCTGCTAATACCTATGGCATGTTCGCTCTTCAGCATCTCAAACGATATTGCCATGCAGGTAGTAGGCGTAGGATTTATCATCGGAGTTATCCAGGATTCCTGCGAAACCGCAATCAACTCTTCTGGCGACGTAATATTTGCTGCAACAGCAGAATTCCGTCAGAGATTAAAAGAAGGAAAAGAAATAAAATTCTAAAACTCATAATTTAAAAATGATACTTTTAACAAGCCTCTTTTGCTGTTTTTATTCAGCAAAAGAGGTTTTTTCACATTAAACTCTGACTACTGCATTTTGCTTCTATTTAAAATACTAACTTGATTCATGTTTTCTGTATAATAACAAATCCGACTTAACAAATTCTCTTCGAGGAGCTGATTTTGTTATATCGTAAACCATATTGCATTAATAATAAAAAAATTTTTTTACACTGCAACATTTTTATTCCGTCAGTTGTATTATTAATAAAAGGGGTTTACAAGAGCGTATCTGAAAACTGCTTTTCTGCTTTATTTAAGTCACTTTTTAGCTTTTAAAACACAGGCGGCAATATCAGGTTTCTTTCGGCAGAAACAGTCTTTCAGATATGCCCGATAAAAATCAGGAGGTTTTTATGAATAAAAAATTATGCGCGTTATTTACGGCAGGTATGCTGGCATCCTCCGGCTACGCAGTATTTGCGGACGAGCTGCCCTCTCTTGTAGCGCCGTCCGTAAGCTGCACCCTTGACGTAAATAATCAAATTATCGCTTTGGAATCTTACAGCATTTACGAAAAATCCGATCAGATTATGGTTCCCGTACGCGCCGTAAGCGAACAGCTCGGCTTTACTGTGGAATGGTCGTCTGATGACAGAAGCGTTACGTTAGACAACGGAAACGTCAATACAAAACTATATATAGGTATGGACAGCTATTACAGAGCCAGTTCCACATCTCTCGGAATGACAAAACCTATAAAATATAACGCTGCGCCCGAAATAATCAATAATACTACTTATGTGCCTGTGGAAATGTTTAATCTTATGCTCAGCGAGGATCCTCAGGCAGTAAATATAGATAAAACAAATGAAAACAACATCATCATAAGTATTAATACAGAAGAAGAACCTGTTGAAGAACCTTTCGACGACAATACTCAGCTTCCCAATCCTATAAAAAACTATGCCACCGTAAACGAAGCTGTCGATACGCTTAGTTTTGATCCGAGCGTTCCAGTGCAGGTTCCGGAAGCGTACAGCATTAAAAGCATAAATACTATCGACGGCAAAATACTTCAGATAATATACATAGGCGGACACGAAAAAGTCGTAGGCGAACTTACTTTCCGCACAGCAAAAGGCAATAATGATATTTCAGGCGATTTTAATGTATACAACGAAAAAAAGACCATTAAGATAGACGATATCGACATTAAGGCAAAAGGGAACAACGGAAAAATATACAACGCCATCTGGACAGAATACGATACCGTTTATACGATAACTTCTGAAAAAGGCATAACATCAGACGAATTAAAAATTATTATCGAGAGCATCAAACCAGTTTTAGCCGACTAAATAATTCCCTGTGAAATCAGTTTCTCAGGTAGATTTTATATTATTTCTCATAATATGATACCGAAAAACCGCAGAGTATGTTTCTGCGGTTTCGCGGCGCATTCCCGCTTTCGTTTCTGTACGGTAATTCATAAAGGAGGTCTTGTTTGGAAAATACGGAAAAACAAATATCCTTCCTGGTAGATAAATACTCAGATATGATTTTCAGGCTTGCCTTTTCATATATGAAAAACATATACGATGCTGAGGACGCCGTACAAGATGTATTTATAAAATTAATAGAAAACGACACGGAATTTGAAAATGATGAACATGAAAAATTCTGGATAATACGTGTGACCATCAACATATGTAAAAATAAACTGAAACAGTTCTGGAATAAAAACATAGTAGAACTTTCACATGCATATGAACTGCCGTACAACGATTCATACGGCGACGATTCCGTACTGAACGCAGTCCTGAGCCTGCCCGAACATCAGAGAATCGCCATTCATCTGTATTATTACGAAGGTTACAGAACCGCCGAAATCGCAGGCTTTTTAAAAAAGCGCGAATCCACCGTGCGCTCTATCCTTCACAGAGCACGAAAACAATTAAAAGAAATCTTAAAGGAGGCGTACGATTTTGAGCAATAATTATAAAAAATCTATGGACAAAATTATTCTGTCTGATGAATTAAAAAACAAAATCGTACAGGATATGATATCACATAAAACAGAAACCCACGCCGCCGAAAAATACAAAATCGAAATGAACAGGCTTACGTTTCCCGATGCCATGAAGCAAAAAATCGTAAAAACTTTGCTCAATCATAAAAATAAAATAACAAGAAAAAGATTTCGTATTAATTTTCTTGCCAACATAACGGCATGTCTGATTTTATTTATAATTGCCGCTTCGACTTTAAAGACGACAGATCTGACGAATGAACAGGAATCAGAAAATCCAAATATATATATAACATATACAACACAGGAAATCGCTGACAACAGTTTTGACGCGCAGAAAAATCTGCCGAAAAAAACTGAACCAGCTGTTAACGAAAGCTCTCCCAAAAAAACTATTAATAAAATTTCTGTAAATACTGAAAAAAATCCCGATGATAATATTAACGACAGCGAATCAGAATCAGAGAATGACGATAATGATAATAATATACTTTCTCCCGCTGACATTCCTGAACAGGAACCGCCTGAACAAACTCCGCAGATTCCTTCCTTAACTGCCGAAAGCTCTTTTGGTAACGAAGAAATCGACGGTTTCCTAAAATTTGATTCGGCTGATAAGCTAAAAAATACGATTCCCTACAAACTCGCCGAACCCCGATATATGCCTGCAGGTTATGAGCTCAGTAACTGCGCGCTTATAGCGCAGGAATTATCAGAACTGCAATACACAAACGGCAGCGACAGAATAATATACCGCACAGAACCGGGCAGCGAGGACTGCAGCGGAAATTATAATTCATACAGCTCAGTTAAAGAAATCACATTGAAAAATATAACGGCATCATTAAAAACCGATCCCCAAAAAGGATTTTTGGCACTGTGGAGCCACGATGGCATGACTTATTCGTTGGATGGCAGTGAACTTTTAACTGAAAACGATATAATCAAAATAATTAAAAATATTATGTAATTCTATATTTTATACAGACATTTTTATTTACAAATATAAAAAAGGGACAGATCAGCCGTTTATAGCCAATTCGTCCCTTTTTCATATATTTCTTAATATATAGTACCAAATCGCTTTTAAAATTTGTTTATTTTAAATCAACTATTAAACTGTAAAATTATACTTACTGTCCTTTTCTGCCGGTATAGAATCCCAATCCAATTCATTCAGCTTTCTGCGCAGTTCTTCAACGCTGTTTGCCTTAATAGTCGCGCGCTTTACGCCTTTATTATCATCTGCGCCCTTCATATATTCTGAACGCTTATCTTTTTCTGCTCTCTTCTTTTCAGCAGCTTTATCCGCCCGTTTTTCCTCTCGAACCTTATCTATGCGTTTCTGCTGCTCGGAACCAGACTTCTCAAAATCTGCAAAAAGCGTTATTTTGCCTGAATCTTCCACAGTAATGCCGATCTTTTTAAGCTGAGCGTTATCTGGATTGCCTGCATAAGAAGAACCGAAACCAAATTCTTTATTTATCTGTTCCGACATGCGGATAGCCTGTTCTACACTCCTCATGTATTCTTTTTCGTACTTTTCATCTGAAGCCATCTTCTCGAGTTCCTCGCTCGTAAATAAAACGGAAAACTCTTTTGTACATTTCGACAGAACTTCGTCGGCGGTAGCCCCCTTATCAAAATCAGCTACCACAAAATCCATATCGTATGTATCCCTGAGCCTCTGCAAAAGCTCCTGCGCCTTTTTAGAAAGCTGGGATTCGCTGTTCTTTCCTGCTTTAGCAGAAACGTCCGATATTTCCGCCTTTTTGCCGACTTCCTGCTCCGTATTCTTTTTCTGGACGTTATTATAATAATTCTGCTTCGTAATTCCTTGTATCCTTACCATGGACATTTACCTCCTGTATATTATTCTTCCGAATCTCAAACCGGCTTCCGTCCGCCGGAATCCACTGAGATCTGACCATTGTTAACATTTTCTTTCATTAATATATTAATCGTCAGATTTAGGATATTTATAATATTAAAATTACTATTCTTCATAACAAGATTTTAGAATAGCATAATATACAGCCTTTAAATTATCCGCTTAACTTTTAAAATAAATAAAAACCGACTTTCCGTAAGCAATATGAAACATATAATTATTATAGCCTTTAAGACGCCTCATCATCGTAAGCTCCGTATCGTAAATATACGGAATTCCGCCTGAACTTATTTCCACCCAACCGTGCGGCTGCCTGTTTCGCCCAAGAAATCCCGCCGCTTCTTTAGGATTATATCCTATATTCTTTGCAAGATAATAGAAAACAGCTGCATAACTGTAACAATTTCCTCTGTGACTCTGAAACATGGGAACAGCGTATTTTTCCGTCCAGCCCGTCGAGCCGGCTTTCAGGGTCTGACCCGCTCTGTATCTGAAATTATTTACCGTATAATCAAAAACCGCTTTCAGTTTCTGCTGCTGACTCATGCCGGATTTTACGCATTCTTTTGTTGCTTCACGCATAAGACGATCAAGGATATCGTTTCCGGTAGTATACTTCCCTTCCTCATCGTACCAGTGGTCATCAGCAGATCTGTTCACAATAAAATCTCCCGTTTCAGAATCGACGCTGTACAATATACCGTTTATCACATGAAATCCTGCAGGAAGCTCCGTTTTTTCCTGCTTAAAATACGCCCATTTCTCGCTGCCGTTTTCTTTAATATAATCATGAGCTATAGATGCTTCCATTATATTCAGATATGCCCAGTACTGTCTGTCGACATCCGGAAAAATACGAATGCCCGAAGCCGAGTTTATGGTTTGCGCGTCGGGAACCCTGCCGAGCGCACGGTTCACAATAGTCGCTGCTTCCGCCCGCGACAGCGTTCCGTCAGGATTTACAGTACCGTCCGCATAACCCGATATCCAGCCTTTCTGCGCGGCAGACAGCATAATGTTATAAGCCCAATGATCCGGCGTAAGATCAAAAAAAGATTTATCCGATACGGAAAGAGGACTAAAAGCCGAAAGCATTTTTATAAATTCCGCTCTGGAAATAAAAGCCTTCGGATGAAAGTGACCGCCGTCTATGCTTATAATGCCGTAAGACGCCAGATCGTTTACCGCATCAGCATACCAGGCAGAAGCATCTACATCGCTAAAAGTTGTATTATAAATTATATCCGAATGCGAAGGCTTCATTATCAATTTATTAATGATAAAGGCAGCCTCGGCCCGCGTAAGCGCATTATCCGGATAAAAAAGTCCGTTATTATTCCCATTCATATATTTAATATGATTTTCAGTATCTAATTTTACTGTAACCGCAGCCTGAGAAGTGTTTTTCCAAATATCATTATTTTTAATATGACTTACAATTTCTTCTTTTTCCAAATTGGATTTTTCTGATAAACTCACCGCTGCATTTTTATAAACATTTTCCAATGTAAGATCGGCATAAACAACCTGAGGAATCATGGTTATAACTATTAACAATATTATTAATTTTAATTTCTTCATAAATTCTCCATTTAATAAATTATATAAATATCAACTAAATCTTTTAAGAATTTTTGCAATCATTTTATAACGCAATAAAAAATCCAATTCATCTTTTGTCATAAGCTGCAGAAAAAATACAAGAAAAAAATACAAGAACACAGAAACGATAACCGTAACCGGTACGGCAAATGTGTTTCCTGCAAATGCGCTTAATATTTTATATATCAGACATGCAGAGGCAGCCATCAATCCTGCAGCTACAAGAGGTCCTCGAAACAAATTTATATACCTCACAGGTCTTGGTACTACCTTTCGGATCACAAACATACCGGCGCAGGCAGTAAACATAAAACAGCAAAGGGTTCCGATCGGCGCTCCGTTAATATTAACTGCAGGAATCGCTACAAGATTATAGTTTATTAATATTTTAATAATGCCTCCCGTAATCATTATAAATACTGGCAGTCTTTCGTATCCGTAAGCCTGAAGAATAGCGTTTGCCACAGAAGTTATACATACGAATATAGCAGCAATGCCAAGTATCGCAAGAAGCGGTCCGGACACGCCGGAATCAAGACGCCGAAATAAAAATTTTACGATAGGTTCAGATAAAACCGTAAGTCCTATACCCATTGGAAAAATAAACAATGCCGTCATATGAAAAGACGTACGCACTACCCGCCAGGCTCCTCTTTCGTCAGAAGCTGCAAGATTCATGGAAACAGCGGGAATAATCGAAATTGTAAGGGCTATAACGAGCGACGCAGGCAGATTATAAAGAGTCATAACTCCGGAATAGGCAGAGAACAGTTCCCTCGACTGTTCCAGAGTTATATCAAGCTCAGACTGCAGCCTGCCCTGTACGAGCGAAGTATCTATCAAATTAATTATAGAAACAGCCGAAGATGTCAGCGTAATTGGAATTGCTACAGAAATCAGCTTATAAATGATTGAGTAAGTAGATATAGAACTCTTATTTTTACAAGAAAAGTCATAATCATGCGACGAATATTCAGATATCATATATATTAAAGCCGCGACAGAACCTACTGAAACGCCCGCTATCGCCATAGCCGCTGCAAAATCGCCGCTCTTTCCGATTTTTATGGCAATTAACGCAAAAATAACGCCGACTGCGAGTTTGCATAAGGATTCTATAATCTGAGAAACAGTGGTAGGCGTCATATTTGAATGCCCCTGAGCATATCCGCGAAAAGCGGAAAGACAGCCTACGCAGAGTACCGCAGGCGAAAGCGCCCGTATGCTCTTTTCCGCAAGGCTGTCATTAAGAAGCACCGCCAGTTTTTCTGCTCCGAAAAACATGATAAGAAACGACAGGAATCCGAGAACTGAAAAAATACAGAACGATACTCTGAATATTTTTTTTGTCTGATCGTGTCCGTTCGCCTTCGCCTGCGCAACCATTTTGGACAGAGCTACCGGAAGTCCTGCAGTCGAAACGGTAAGCAGCAACGCATAAATATAATACGCGTTTTGAAAATCGGCGTAACTGCCTCCAAGTATATTTACGATAGGTATCTTATAAATCGCACTTATTATCTTTACTAAGATAGTGCCTGCAGCCAGCACCGCGGCTCCTCCCAAAAACGTGGTTTCTTTCTTTTCAGACATTATCTACGAAATCCTTTTATTTGAAGTATTACTGCCCGCAAGTCCGGTCATCTTCAGCCTTTTTCCAGATATTTCTACAGTCCGCCTTGCAAGGATCCTGAGCGAATCCAACACATTCGCATAACTTCTTTCAAGAGCGAGCAGTCGATAAGCCACCGATAATTCCGTACATCCCAGCACAATGCCGTCGCAGCCCCGTGAAAGCAGTTCGTCAAATACATCAATGATTTTTTTCCTTACCGGCTTCCTTCCTGCTTTTACATCATCGTAAATAAGAGAATTTACGTACTTCTGCCCTATTTCCGACGGATATACGCACTGCATAAAATTTCGTTCCGCAGCTACATCGTAAAGACGGCTTACGCGTGTTCCTTCTGTACACATTATTCCTATCCTTCTCATGCCGCACAGATTCCCTTCCGCCGCAACTTCTTTTATTAAATTCACCACCTGTATACTGACCCTGTCCGCAATTTTATCATAATAAATATGAGATGTATTGCACGGTATCACTATAGCGCCGCAGCCAGCCTTTTCCAAACGCGCTGCATCTTCCGCCATATATTTCACCGGAGATACGCCGCTCTTTTTCAGCAGATACGACGTCCTGTCCGGCGTAGTCGATCGGTTAATTATCATAAGATCCGGATAATCCTGATCGCATCTTGCCGCCGTTTCTTCCAACACCATTTCAAAAAACCCGCTCGTCGCCCACGGACCAAGCCCTCCGAGCACTCCGATCAATTTATTTTCTTTATTCATTCCCTGTTTCATATAATCATTCTTTCCTGTTATAATTGTTTCTCTGATGAAATTCACAGAACATCAAAAAATCCTCTGTACCAGATCAGAAAACAATATACGCTCCATATACGTTTCATACCGCCGTCGTAACCATCCTTATGACGTTTCAGCATCTTTATTATCTCCTCGGTCCTGAAAAATTCTTTCGCCTCACTGCTTTCAAATACTTCGTATATACGCATGTAAAATTCGTCCCTGCGCATCCACTCGTTAAGAGGCGTAATAAATCCTATCTTAGGCATTTTCGCCGATTTCTCCGGAAGAACACGCCCGGCAGCCCGCCTCAGCGCCGTCTTTGTAATTTTCTTAGTAACGCGATATTCAGAAGGAATCCTCATAGCCAGACCGAGCACTTTTCTGTCAAGAAACGGAACACGCAGCTCCAGAGAAGCCGCCATACTCATCTTATCCGCTTTCTGCAGAATATCAAAAGGCAGCCACGTACATATATCTGCATACTGCATACGCGTAACTTCATCTTCACCTGCAACTTCGTCAAAAAAACATCTTGTCAACTCATGAGGTCTGAATTGCCCGCAATCTTCCCTGAGATATTTATTCAATTCCGTATAATGATAAACATAATTATTTCTTATATAACGCTTTTCAAGAGGCAGCCGTCCTCGCAAAAGAAACCTTCGTCCGTGAAAACCCGGCAGCCTTTCCGCCGCGGCGCCGAATGCGTCCCTCACCGCCTGGGGCAGCTTCATATAGCGTGCAAAATCCAAGCATTCTTTATAATAATTATAACCGCCGAACAGCTCATCCGCTCCTTCTCCGGACAACACAACCTTTACGTATTCTGCCGCCGTCTGCGTGAGATAATAAAGAGGCACAGCCGACGGATTTGGCAGCGGCTCGTCCATATGATACTGAACAGCAGGCACCGCATCAAAGAATTCCTTTGCCGTTATTTTCCGGGAAATATGCTCCACTCCGATTTTATCGGCAAGCTCTTTCGCATGGGGAAGCTCGCTGTAACGCTCCTCCGCATAGCCTATCGAAAACGCCTTTACAGGCATATCCTCCTTCAGCAGCCGCGTAACGTAGCTTGAATCCACACCGCTGCTTAAAAAGCAGCCGACCTCCACATCGCTGACACAGTGAACCTTGCAGGATTCGCGGAAAATTCTTTCGATATCGTCTTCCCACTGCTCTGCGCTTCTGTTCCTGTCAATATTATATCTGATATTAAAATAACGCTGTACTTCCAGCTTATCGTTACGATATGTAAAATAACATCCTGCCGGCAGTTTGTATACATTTTCAAAAAGAGTTTCAATGCCCGGAATATACTCAAAACAAAGATATGCGGGAAGCAGTCTTCTGTTAAACTTCTTGCAGAAATTAGGATGAACGTTAAAAGCCTTAATCTCGCTTCCATAAAGAAACGTACCATTATTATTATAATAATAAAACGGCTTAATGCCGAAAATATCCCGCGCGCCGAACAACATTTCCCGCTTTCTGTCATATATAACGAAAGCGAACATGCCCCTGAGCTTTTCAGGAAGTTCTGTTCCCCACTGCTCGTATCCGTGAATAAGCACTTCCGTATCAGTGTTCGTTTTAAAAATATGCCCCTGAGCGAGCAAATCTCTGCGCAATTCCATAAAATTGTAAACTTCGCCGTTATAAGTAATTACAAGATTTTTATCCTCATTATAAATCGGCTGACCGCCGTTACTCAAATCAATTATAGAAAGTCGGCGAAAACCCATCCCAACATTTTTTTCACAGAAATATCCGTCGGAATCCGGTCCGCGGTGTATGATTCTATCAGCCATATCACGCACTATATTTTCAGATGAATACGAAATATTACTGTCTAAAAAGCCGACAAACCCGCACATAAAAATCACCTCTGTCTTTTATCTTATAAACCCTGCCGTTTAAATTTCTTTTTCTGTTTCCGAGCAAAATAAATCGGATATAAGCGATGCATCAAATTTTTATCACCGGAATAATCTATGGGATTGTGAACGCATCCCTTATTCCAAAGATCACTTATTCTCTTTTTCAGTTTTTCGTCTTTAACATTATCCGTAAGAACTTTTTTCGGCACTACCGTATAAAGACTGTCTTCGTTATCGGCTACGATGGTTTCTCCGTCAAAATCCTTTTCATAAATAAGATCGTCTACAATCCACTTTACCGCATTAAATCCGCTGCCAGTAACATAATAATTGCTGCGCCCAAGACGCGTATTTATTTCAAAAAACCTGTAAGAATGATCCCTCTCATCGTATTTGATATCAAAATTAGCGAATCCTTTATACCCGACATATTCAAGCAGGCGTTTTGCATTTTCCATGATTTCAGTATTAATATCGTTAATAATAGCTACGGGATTTCCTATTCCCATATCTGTATTTTCTTCCATTAGCACATGACCCGAAGAAAAAAATCTAACCTTGCCAAATCGATCACAGTAGCATGTAAGTATTCGCATATTGTCATCCGGACCCGGAATCCTGTCCTGAATCAGAAATTTATAATCATAACTGCTCTCGCTGAGATTTTTAAGCATTGCGGATAATTCGGCTTCCGTTTCCAGGCAGAACACCTTCTTTTTTCCCCTAAAATCCGCATAATGATAAGCCGCGGAAGAAGCCGGCTTAGCGATAACCGGATATGAAAATTTAAAATCAAGAGGTTTCGGATCGCTACAGTCGTAAACAAAAGTTTCAGGATACGGCACGCCGATTTCCTCGCATATATCGTAAAAAGAATTTTTGAGCACAAGACGATTGAGAAGTTCTTCCCCAATATAAGGTATTATGTAATAGCTTTCCAGCTCATCGCGATTCTCTGCTATCAAACGCACATACCAATCGCCGCACGCTAAAAGAAGCCGCTTTCTTTTTGGATAACGCCCCGCTATTTCAACCAGACGTCTAACAAAATTCTCACCGTTGTCCATATCGGTTTCCACGATGTTTTCAATTATGCTTGAATATGATATCATTACACTTTTCAACATACTGACCGCAACGCTCTTTATACCGTATTCCTCATGAAAACTGCGTGCAAGACTGTATGCGGTAATATCGCCGCCCAAAATCACTGGAACAAAGTCCACATCTTCTTCTGTTTCTTCCTTTAGCATAATTTCCTCCTCATATATTAATATTTTCTAACTGCGCACTCTATACACCGTAAACTAACCTGTATCACGCTGTCCTCCCTGTATGCTTTGCAGAATAATCTATTTTCTTGTTATCCGCTTGCTTATCCATATTCTGTCTTGCCAAAAGCAACTTTGCGCCGCTGTCAATCAAAAGCAGGCTTTTAGAATCGAGCTGCATAAGAACCTGAACCATTTTTCGCAGATCACACTTCTTTACCATAATCTTCACTCCCTTTATTGTTTACTTGTAAATATAGTATAGTCCCCAAGTAACTATTTGTCAACATATTTTTGTTGACTAAGGGACTTTTAGAGTTATAATTATTTATATAAAAGGATGGTGACTTTGACTTGAAAACAAGAATCAGAAAAATCCGGCTGGATAATAATTTAACGCAGGAAGAATTTGCTTCCAAAATAGAATTATCAAGAAATTTTATTTCTCAGATGGAATCAGGAACAAAAGTTCCTTCGGAAAGAACTATTAAAAGCATTTGCCGCGAATTTAATATTAATTATGAATGGCTTGTAAGCGGCAGAGGCTCGGAACATAAAACCCAGGAGGACGATTTTACAGAATGCATAAACGATCTGCTGACAAAAGAAAATCCATTATATGAAACTATAAAAAGCATTATAATCACCTATCAGAAACTTGACGAAAAATCAAGAAACGTAATAGACGGCTTTATTTCGGATGCGCTGAGTTTAAAAAGAGAACAGACAGAAAAACTTACCGACAGCGTTAAAGAAGCTGAAGCCGCATATATAAAAAGTCGCTCAGATTCTGCGCGCAGCACAAAATTATCTGCCTCGAATATTACAGACGACAACGATGAAAAAACAATTAATGGATAAAAAATATCAATATATATTAAATTAAGACGCCAAAAAACTTCCTCTGAAATCCAGAAGAAGTTTTTTGTCTAATCGTATTTATATTTAAAATACTGAATTAGATTCATTTGATTTGAAGATTATTGTTATTATACCATAAAAATATTTATATCATCAAATAATCAATTTTTCTTATCAACATTATAAAATTCCGATATTTCTGCTGCTATCACCCGCTCTGTTTCATAATTATACGCTTCATTTCTATTTAAAGAAATAACATTACTTTCCATATCTTCACTGTCAGCCCATAACTCGCACTGCGTCATAACCGTTTTTATCGCGTCTTCCATGCCTTCCGGCGGATAACGGTGCTTTTTTAAAAGTTTCTTTATCATCATGCGCATCCCGGCTCTCGCCGATTCCCGTTTCTGCCAGTCGATAGTGCGGTTTTTCCTTAAAGAATCTGCCAATTCCTTTGTAAGCGCTATTAATTCCTCATTCTCATAAAAATCCTTTATCGCCCGCGGTTTTGTAAGAGCATCGTAAAACGCCAATTCGTCTGCGGTAAGTCCAAGCTGTTCTCCTTCTTTTTGAGCCTCTGCAATCTGCTTTGCAAGATTCAGAAGTTCCTCTATCACCTGCTCGTTAGTCAGCATTCCGTTCAAATAACGGTTCATTATATTCTGAATAATTTCGCTGAATTTTTCAGATTTAACTACATTTGATCTTTTATAAATCCTTACCTGCTCCGCTATCAGCTTTTTCAAAAGCTCTACCGCAAGGTTTTTTTCTTTCATTTTAGAAATTTCCTCGAGAAATTTCGGATCAAACAGAGAAAACTCCTGAGATATATCTGAAAATAAGTTTATAACGCCTTCGCTTTTAATACTCGCTTTAAGCAGCTCGTTAATATGAGCGTTCATTTCCGATAATGATATTGATGTTTTCCCGCCCTGATTTATAAGGCGGGTTAAAGATATCCGCACAACTTCAAAAAATGCGGCTTCTATACGATCATTTTCATCCGCCAGAGATGAACACAGAGATAACGCCTGTTTAAGCGCGAGCGCTTCTTTCCTGTAATGTTCACGTTCCTGTTCCTTATCGGCAGCTATAATAAAATTCAAAGCTCCGCTGATAATCTTTGAACGCTGCAGGTCTGTGCCGGTGATAAATTCAGAATAATCATAGCCGTGAAATATATCTCTGCAGACAGACAGTTTTTCCAAAAACTTAGGATACGCTGCTTTCGATACATCGGTATCTCCGTAATTCTTCTTATCCCGAGCCGTGTAATCGTTCATAGCTTCTTTAAGCGCAGCGGCGATCCCCACATAATCCACGATCAGACCGCCTTCTTTATCTTTAAAGACTCTGTTTACACGAGCGATCGCCTGCATAAGATTATGCCCTTTCATCGGCTTATACATATACATGGTAGCAAGCGACGGAACGTCAAATCCCGTAAGCCACATATCGACCACAACAGCAATCTTAAGTGGACTTTCATTATCCTTAAACTTCTGCGCCAGCTCATCTCTGTAACGCTTATTCCCTATCACAGAACGCCACTCCTCGGGATCTTTATTGCTTTCGGTCATAACAACGGCGATCTTTTCGTTCCAGCCGGGACGAAGCTGTAAGATCCGCCTGTATATTTTCATAGCGGCAGCGCGAGAATAAGCCACAATCATAGCTTTGCCCGTAAGCAGATTTTCGCGGTTATTTTCATAATGATCTATAATATCATTCACAAGAGAATTAATAGTTTCGTCGTTTCCGAGCACGGCTTCCATCTGCCCGAGCTCCCGCTTGCTTTTTTGAACGACATTAGGATTCGCGTTTTCAGCCATAATATCATATTCCGCGTCAATGAGCCGCAGAGTTTCTTCGTTTAATTTCAGCTTAATGACCCGGCTTTCATAATAAACAGGGCGGGTAGCTCCGTCCTCTACCGCCTGAGTCATATCGTAAATATCGATATAATCGCCGAATACCTCACGCGTATTCCTGTCGCTTTCAGAAACAGGCGTGCCCGTAAATCCTATATATACAGCGTTCGGCAGGCTGTTTCTTATGATTCTCGCAGTCCCGACTTTAATTCTGCCCGTTTTCACGTCGACCTTTTCTCTCAGCCCATACTGGCTCCTGTGGGCTTCGTCAGCCATCACGACAATATTCCTGCGTTCAGATAACGGCTCCGCCGATTCCTCGAATTTCTGCATAGTAGTAAAAATTATGCCGTTCGCTTTTCGTCCGTTAAGCCATTCTTTTAAATGCGCCCTGCTCTCGGCATGCACAGGCTCCTGCCTTAAAAAATCCCTGCACTTAGCAAATTGACCGTAAAGCTGATCGTCGAGGTCGTTTCTGTCAGTAATCACCACAACAGTAGGGCTGTCCAGTTTTTCCTGCAGCAAATGAGCGTAAAATACCATAGATAAAGACTTCCCGCTGCCCTGTGTATGCCAGAAAACACCACCCTTACCGTCCGTTTCGGCTGCTTTCTGCGTAGAGATTACAGCCTTATTCACCGCAAAATACTGATGATAACCTGCCAATATCTTAAACCGATTCAACCCTTCATTAGAAAAACAGATAAAATTTTTAATAATATCGAGCAGCCGTTCACGCTCGAATATCCCTTCAAAAAACGTGTCAAACTGAGCAAATTGAGTATTCTCATAACTGCCGTCTTTAGTCTTCCACTCCATAAAACGATCCTCGCCGGAGGTAATAGTCCCTGCTTTTGACGTCAGATGATCGCTCATAACGCATATGCAGTTATAAATAAACATCGACGGGATCTCATGAATATAATTCCTGATCTGCAGGTAGGCTTCCGACGCATCCGTTTCCGCCCTTGACGGCGATTTCAATTCCATAAGAACTATCGGCAGACCGTTTAAAAACAGAATTATATCCGCGCGCTTGCTGCTGTTCTCCGTAAACGTCCATTGATTGGAAATTATAAAAGAATTATTATCGGTATCCTTATAATCCACCAGATACACAAGACCCGAACACTCCTCACCCTTTTCAAAATATCTGACCTCAACACCGTTCTGAAAATAATCCGTAAAAACAGAGTTCTTCTGCACTAACTCTGCGTTTTCAAAATTTTTCAGCTTATATACAGCGTCAGCAATAGCATCGTCCGGCATATCAGGATTCAGACGGTAAAGCGCTTCCGTAAGCTCGCTCTCGTATAAAGGACTGCGATAATCCCTGTCAACATCCGGACCGTAGATATAACGGTAACCCATATTTTGAAATAACTCTATAATCGCGGATTCGTAGTTGGATTCGTTGTAATAAATTGACATGAACATTTTCCTCTTACAATGATAAATATTATTAACTGTGCGCAATTTTTTGCGCTAAATTAAAGATCTCCTGATAAATCTGAGTAACACGCTGCTTATTAGATAATCCTACCTCGGAAGATAATCTGCTTATTCTTATTTTCGTTTCCAAAATATCATTAAAACCTATATGACTATATGAAATATCTAATACTTTATTTACATAATTCAGCCAAATACTAAATTTCTGCGCAGACACATCTCTATCCTGATATTGAACCTGAGAATCATTTTGATAGCTTTTCTGAGAATTTGATCCGGGAGCCCCTTCCATTACCTTAATCAACGCATTGACTACTATTTGTTTGTTTTCATTATTCATTATTATTACCTCCATCAATGTTTCCCGAACTTTGATGTTGTAAATCTTCTAAATGATTTTGTATATCAAAATCAGATATGACATTATTAAGCTGCGTTTCTATATCGCTTCTTACTTTTCTATGAAACTTCCAGCCTTTTGCTTCTACATCATAAAAATATAATATTATTAATGCAATCCAAACGAAAAACAAAATATTATTCCCGTCAAATTTATTGAAAAATCTCATTGCAATACATTTCTCCCAATTTATTATAATATATATTGTGAGAATTATTAACAGTACAATATAAAGTATTTCATATCTATGTAACCTTATCCAATTCATAAAATATTTTAATTTTAACTTCATCTATAATACAATATTCACCTTTCTTTTTCTTCCTATATACAATATTTCATAACCAAGTAAAATATAAGCGGCTTAGAGGTCGAGCTCGGAAACGTCCAGTTCGCCGGACATTAGTTTAGATAATAAAGAATCTCGTAATAAAGACAACTTTTCATTCTCCAAGCCATTAGCAAAAATCTTATTAAAAATTACTTGACAAAATGAATCAAAATCAGCAACCACATCATAAGGTGGAAGAACAATTTCTTCAGTTTCTATAAAGCCTTTTAAATCGAGATTCTTGATGCCAGTAGTACCATTCTCATATGAAAAAAATACCTTTTGATCGTACATATATTGCCAATAATAATAAATAAACATACTATATCCAACCTTAGGCTTTATTGCTTTGCAAAAATTTGTACAAACCATTCCTTTATCATACCTATCAAGTAATGATTGTGATATTGCAGCTGCTCTACCTGTTGATTGTGTAGGACTTCCACCTGAAATTTCTACAATAACATCTCCAGCAGAAAGACGTTTAGCAGCATAATTTTTAGGAAGGATAAATCTTATTGGCATTTTACCTTTATTTCCTGCTTTAACGTCTGGAATATCTGCTCCACGTATACAATAAACCATTTCGGTATTATTACCGACCTCAGATTCTTTACCCCAGTCACCGCTAACTGTTGAAACTATCAAATCAGAGAAATTGCCAATAGACCACTTTACTTTTTCACTTGAATCAATAAATAATGACCTAAATATCGCCTGAGCCTGCTGTTCTAAATTTTTATTTATCGCATTATTTAATTCGATTTTGTCATCGAACGCTGATAAAATACTCGCTATTTTTCTCTGTTCCATAATGTCAACCGGTACAGAAACAGCTATATTTTTCATAGTTTTACCAGAAATTTCTTTAAATGTAGTACCACTTCCCATATGTTCAATATCATCTTTTTTATATTTTAAAAGATAATACAGAAAAAGAAAATCTGTATCCTCGTTAGGTATAACACTTTTAAAACCTTGATTTGTACAAATAGGTCGATTTGCAATAGCAAGATATCCAATAGGTGCTCTCGACGAAAAAAGCACTGTATTTTTAGGTATCATTTGTGCTGAGCAACTATCGAATCCTTTCTGTGTAATATTACGCTCACCTCTATCAATATATCTTCCTGAAAAATTTGATAAATCTTTTGGAGTAATCCAAGGAATTGTTCCTCTATCATAATTTTCTCGTTTTTTAGTTGATGGTGTAGCTCCACCAACAACAGTTCCTATATCTGAAATAACACATTCTTTCCATTTTCCCATACTAACTACCTGCCCATCTACTATATTTTTAGTATACTTCTCTATTTTAATCATCACCTATATATATTTCTTTAATTATATATCCTTCTTCAGTACTATACTCTACAATAATCGAAGAATTAATCAAGTCAAAAGTAATTGTACTATCTTTTAATGTATATATTACTTTTAATATAGCATCAAATAAATATATATTCTTTCCCTCCAAATCACCTTCTTGTATATCATCATAATCAATTAACTCTATACTTGATTCTACTATTAAACGCCCTTTTTCTACTATATTAGTTTTATAATAATTCAATTGAATATAAAAATTCTCGGAATTAATCCAATCTATTAATTCTTTATTTTCATCATATTCATCAATAGGCTGATAAGAATAGACGTCAATCTCTTTTGCCCAATTTTCCAATTGTTTCTTAACTTCACTTTCATCTTTACAAATATATAAAGACGAATCACTATAACTCTCATGAAATTCATTTATTAATAATTTTCCAAAAGCATTATCTTTCGAGTAAAAAATAATATTTGAACTAGAATGAAAAGAAGCAAAATCCAATATACTTTCCCACAATAAAGCATCTTTAAACCCTTTATCCGATTTTTTATCTTTTCCTTCAAATGGGGGACGTTTTTCAAATGCGCGTTTCACAATACTATCAAATCTATCACTGGTCGCAATTGGCAATTCAATAATACGATTAAGCCCTGATAAAAGATCAGTTTTGTAAATCTCTATTTTTGATTTTATGTACAATGAATAATCATCAATAACATTTTCTGAAATTAAAAATTCAGGAAATTTCTTTTTTCTTATTGTAGATTTAAAATTTTCAATTGATTCGTCATGTTTATCTATAATCTGCTGTTCCATTTCTCTCCATACAACAGATGGAATAATTAATTCCACTTCATCATAAATATCAAGTTGATTAATCATATCTATAACATTATTATAAGTCGCATTAAAAGAAAATGATGTAAAATCTGCTTTTTTATCATATTGTTGAAAAAGTGTATTAGTATCAAAAATCAAATAATATTCTGTTTTTCCATTTAATCTCATACTCTATTACTCCCAACCTTACACAATTATTTCATATAACCCAAAACTTTATATTTGCAGTTTATCGTATCAAATCACTTTCCATTATATTACACCGGAAATATCCTTACATACTGATTTAATATTTCATCCTGAAAAGACTTCGGCAGCCTGTCAAATTCATGTATTTCAATTAAAAACGGAATATCGCTGTCGTTTAATATTTCACGTATTTTTCCTATAGATTTACCGCCTTCATTAAAACTTTTTACAGTCAGATCCAAATTGCTGCCAGAATGAGAATCATTTTTTATACGGCTTCCATACGCCCAGATCTCTGCGTTTGGGCAATATTTTTCAAAGATTTCTATAAGTTCGCAAAGATATTCTTTTTTTATATCAATCATCATCTATAACCTTCTAAATTTCATACCCTATTGCCCCCAGCTTTCTTCGTATCTCGTCTTCAAGCTCATGGGATTTTTTAAACATATCTGACAGCTCAGACGTCAAACGCTTCATCTTTTCCTCAAATGGTTCTCCGTCATCTTCCTGTTCTTCAATACCTACATACCTTCCCGGAGTAAGAATATAATCCTGCTTTTCGATTACCTGAAGGTCAGCCACAGCGCAAAAACCCTTTACATCTTTTAGCGTTCCGTTTTGGAAATCCGTAAACGTATCAGCTAATTTTTCGATATCTTCATCGGTAAAATCGCGATGCTTACGGTCGACCATATAACCCATTTTACGGGCGTCGATAAACAGAGTTTTTCCTTTCTGCTTCTTATTTTTCGTAATAAACCAAAGAGTTACGGGGATTGTTACACTGTAAAAAAGCTGCGTAGGCATTGCAACGATCCCTTCTATAAGATCGTCTTCTATAATCTTCCTGCGTATTTCACCCTCGCCGCCGGATTGAGTGGAAAGAGCTCCGTTAGCGAGCACCAGCCCGATCTTGCCGTTAGGCGCAAGGTGATGTATCATATGCTGTATCCATGCAAAGTTAGCATTTCCTGCAGGCGGAACGCCGTACTTCCAGCGTTTATCTTCAAGCAGCTTATCCTGATTCCACGGATGATAATTAAACGGCGGATTTGCAAGGATAAAATCAGCTTTTAACGAAGGATGCAAATCGTTTGTAAACGTATCCGCATGATACGGTCCGAAATTCGCATCAATACCTCGTATCGCCATATTCATCTTAGCCATTTTCCACGTATCGGAATTTGCTTCCTGCCCGTAAACCGAGATCGCGCCGCGTCTGCCGCTGTGCGCTTCAATAAACTTTGCGCTTTGTACGAACATACCGCCTGAACCGCAGCAGCAGTCATATACGCGGCAGTTTTCAAAGGGTTTTAATATGGCTACCAACGTTTTTACAATGCTGGACGGCGTATAAAATTCACCGCCGCCAACGCCTTCTTTTTCGGCAAACTGAGCTATGCAGTATTCATAAGTGCGTCCCAGCAGATCCTCGTCCGCCCCGGTCGCTCCCATATCTATATTATTTGTAAAAATATCAACCACATCGCCGAGTACTCTCTTATCAAGATCAGGGCTTGCGTAATTTTTAGGCAGAACATTTTTGAGCGTACTGTTTTCTTTTTCGATCGCCCTCATTGCGTTATCTATAACAGCGCCTATTTCCGGAGTATGCGCAGCGGCAGCTATCGTATTCCAGCGAGCTTCCTCCGGTACAAAGAAAATATTTTCCATAGTATACGCGTCACGCTCATCCTCAAATCCGTCGCCTTCTGCTACTAATTCCTGATATCGCCTTTCAAAAGCGCTCGATATGTAACGCAGGAAAATAAGACCTACGATTATTTTTCTATAATCGGCAGCGGGGATATGTCCCCATAATACGCAGGCTACATCCCACAGTTGTTTTTCAAAACCGATATTAGCGTTTGTTTTCTTAGCCATGAATTTTTCTCCGTTTAATAAATCACTTTAAATTTATTATCATTTGCATAATATTAATATATTTTAATTTTTCTCTCCCGCCATCCTGTTTATCTGGGTCGCTATATATCCGGCTCCGTAGCCGTTATCTATATTAACGACGGCTACGCCGTTGGCGCAGGAATTTATCATTGTAAGCAGCGCAGAAAGCCCGTTAAGGCTCGCGCCGTATCCTACGGATGTAGGCACTGCGATAACAGGCTTATCCACCAAACCGCCCAGCACGCTCGCCATCGCGCCCTCCATGCCTGCGACAGCCACCACGCAGTTGGCGCTCTGGATCTTATCTAAATGAGAAAACAGCCTGTGGATACCGCTCACGCCCACATCGTAAATCCTCTCGACATTCGCACCGAAAAATTCCGCGGTCTGAGCAGCCTCCTCCGCTACCGGGATATCCGCCGTCCCCGCCGTGCAAACCGCGATCAGCCCTCGCTTTTCTTTTCCGGGCTTTTCAGCCTTCAAAATCCTTGATATATCGTCGTACACGACCTCAGGCACCGCCCGCTTTACCACTTCATACTGATGCCTGCTCGCTCTTGTGCCGAAAACCTCACCTTCCTCCCGATACATTCTTTCATATATATTAACCAGATGTTCGTCAGCCTTGCCGCTGCAGAAAATAACCTCCGGAAAACCTGATCTCAGCCTGCGGTGACCGTCCAGCTTCGCGTAACCCATATCGTCAAAAGGCTTTCGCCTGAGAGCAAGCTCCGCATGTTCAACGGAAAGCCGTCCTTCTTTCACATCTTCTAAAATTTTATTTATATCCATATTTTACAATGCGGTATATTTATAAAAATATACCGCAGCTCCTTTCCGTTAAATTATCTACATTCCAAATAAATCTGCATGACTTCCTGCAGCAACAGCAGAGAGAACAAGAATATCTTCCTGAATTTGATACATAAGGATCCAATCAGATTCTATATGACATTCTCTGAAATCATGCAAATTTCCTGTCAGCTTATGATCTTTATATTCAGACGGCAAAACATCACCCGCTGCTAATATTGAAATCACATTTACCAGCTTTGTCAAATCCTTTCCGCGTTTTTTCATTAATCTGACATCTTTTTTCATCCGATTTGTATAAACAATTTTATACATATACTAATCCTCAAGCATAGAATCAACAGCATCTTCAGCATTATCAAAAGGTTCGCTGAGATTTTTGCGGTATCTGCTATCATAAACCGCCTCCTGCAAAGAAGCCGGAATTTCCATATGTTTAACAGAAAACGGGATCCCCGAATGCTCGATAGCAGCATTTAAAAAAATGCGCACCGCGGTAGACGTGTCCAGACCAAGACTTGAAAATAAAATGTCAGCTTCTTTTTTTAATGTATCATCAACACGGATTTGTAATGTAGCCATACTGCACCTCCATTAATTTTATAATATAATTGTAATGCATTATAAATAAAAAATCAAAATATACCTCACTCTATCCCTTCCTCATGTTCCGCCATATATGAGATTATAAAAAATAATCTCGTACGAAAATCATCAAAATCATTTTCCATTATTTCAACCGATTTTTTCACCTTATTAAGTATCGTATTCCTGTGCATATATGTCGCCGCCGCGGTTCTTGTCACGCTGCAGCTGTTCAAAAGATACTGCATAAAAACGCCGCACAGATCGCTCTCATTTTCAGCGTCGTGCTTTCTCAAAAGCTCGTAATACGGCGACGCGATCATTTCGAGTGGCATGACCTTTTTAAGCTGCATCAACATATAATAAAAAGAAATTTCCTCATAATAATACATATACTTTCCGTCGTTTAAAGCTCTGCCTATGCTTATAGCCTCGCGGCACTGGGAAGCCGCCGTTTTCAGCTTGGTCAGCGAAAAAAACGGCTTGCTCACACCGCACACGAAATCTATATTATTAAAGCACCTGTAAAAAGCGTCCCTCTCGCCGTCGTTTATAAACTTGGTCCGCTCGCTCTGCCTGCTGTTATCTTTAAGAATATAAAAATTATCTCTGAAAACAAAGGGCATAAACTCCGGCATGGAATTTCTCAGACTCCAGCTAATAAACGAATAAGATGTAGTATTAATATTATTATACTGAAGCTGCGCCAGAATAAAAGAACCCTCGGTTTCCAGACCGGCAATATGGCGCGACCTGTCTTCAAGCTGCTTTTCCGAAGTATCGGGATTGCTCAGGATGCTCACGAGAAACGTCTGATAAGCCTCCGCGGAGGAGTTATCTATAAATCTGTCCTGCTCAAAATAAAGCTGAAACTTTTCGGCTATCATATTCATAAGATACAGATACCCGTTCGTCGGATGGGAAATGCAGTGAAAGGCTACGGCGTAACCGACTATCCTGCCGTTAGTTATAAATTTATACATTATACTGTAATTTATATTATCTTCACTGGATTCATACCTGTTTATCTCCGGCGATTCAAAGGAATCAAAATCCGAAACCATTCCCATATTATTCAGCCTGCGCAGATCCTCCGGCGCAGCATATCCGTTTTTAATGATATTTCCCGTCACTTCATCCACTTCGGACATATCCCGCGTATTTCCTAAAACAGCATAATTATTATCAAATATTATAAGCGGATGTGTCATAAGTTCCTCTGTAATATCTATGAGATCCTGTACGCTTCTCTTTCTCAGCACGCTGAGATGAAAGGATTTCTCCCATGAATCGAATTTTTTGATAATATTCTGCATTTTATTGAATATATAAGCAAATTTATCCTGTGTATACAAAAATACAACGGAAAGATCCCTGCACTCTGTGCAAACTGCACTTTTATTGTCGCTGCACAAACATATAAAAACCGAAACCGATAAAATCTTTGCATAAGCAAAATCGTTATGGTATTTCCCAAGCATTTCCTCGGAAATAAGATACAGATACTGACCTCCGTCGTTTTCGAGCTCGCCTTCATCGAACAGCTTTATGCCGTCATAAGCAGAGCTGACATCCACATTAACAGTATCGTAATCATAATCATCAGACACCTGATACATCAATACGCTTAACGGAAGTTTCATATTCCCTCCTTGTAATACCGCGCTATTATTTTAATCATGTTCTTAAACTTCTTTATCCGCATAATTCATATTAATATCTTTATCCGAACCGTAAAAACCTGCATAATCAAGCCTTTCTTTATACCAGGCGGGCATATCGTCAAAAGAACCTACATACAGGATCTTATCATCTTTTATGGTAAATTCCAGCCCGTGTTCTATCTCCCATTCACAGTCGCATTCTATGTGAAATCCTATAATATCAGAGTTATCCGGCTTCTCGACTATCAGCACATTCGGATAAACGTAATTTAATATCTCCCTTCCCTTTACTTCCTTCGGCATATTAATCTCATCTTCACCCACGTATTCGCGAAATTCTTCAAAATAACGAATCATATAAATGCAAAGTCTGTCAATAGTTTCTTCGGGCATACTGCACAGATATTCCGCGCAAAGCTGCGCATATTCCACGATTTCTGAATCATCAAAATGCACATTTATTTCTCTCCTAAATAATGGATAATACATCGTTCCTTCCATACCAAATCTGGTTTTATGAATATCTTTTATTAAAGTTTTTGTTTCCATATTATAATATTCCTTAATTTATAATTAAATCTGTGATGATTATTCTTATCTTCAAAATAAACCTTTCAATAAATTACTTTATATAGATCAAATTTTTGATTCATACACATGAATTTACTATAATTCTAATATAATACTGCAATAACGGTGCAGTTCGTCTTATTCTAAAGGACTGTGACCTCAGATCACATAGAAATCTTATAAAAGAGGTATTTGATTATTATGGCTATCGAAAGCCTGATGACTGTCATAAGTTTATGCTTAACATGCTTTAGTCTTGGATATTCGATGGGTAAGAATAACAAGATACAAAAATAACCGCCAAGTCTGCAAACTTTTAGCGGTTACTTTTAACAACTAATATATCGGACTAACCGTCTGCCGGCAGTACCTTTTTATATTGTTATGATATCATTAGTTTGCTTTTGCGTCAATTTTATCTAAAATTATTCCAACAAAAAATCGTTATAACGCGCCTGCTATTCCTCTGCTTTCGCTTTCAATATAAAAGACTTAAATGAAATTTTGAAATCATTTAATCCTGTCCATATAATCTTCTGTTTTTAATCATTATACCACACCGATGTGCAAAATGCACATCAACGCTTCTTTATTATGTTATTATAAACATTAAAAACATTCAGCATGTATTATAAAATAAAAAGCAATAAATGATTACCGATTTACAGATTCGGAGGTTAAAATGAGTAAAATCTTTCTTACACCAACAGACAACAGCGATTCAAAATTACACGATCTTATAGAAAAATTCATACGAAAGATTCAGGCTACTCCGCCGGGAGTCTGCCCTGTTTCCGTTCAGCTTTCCCTGCTCCAAACCGCCAGGCATCAGAGCTGCGGTAAATGCGTTCCATGCCGCGACGGACTTCCGGAACTGGAAAAAATACTCTTAAAAATTCTTAAAGGTCAGGGCGACAAGACAACTCTGGATTCATTAAAGGCTCTGGCTCAGGTTATCGCAAACACTGCCGACTGCGCCATCGGTTACGACGCCGCATCCGACATACTTAAAAGTCTCGACACATTTTCTGAGGATTACAGATGTCATATAGAAAACGGCTGCTGTCTGCCTGAAATCGGTCATAAAATACCATGCGTTCAGCTATGCCCCGCTCATGTTAATATTCCGGGATATCTGGCATTAGTAAAACACGGTCAGAATGCGGATGCCATTAATCTTATACGCAAGGACAATCCGCTGCCTACAGCCTGCGCTATGATATGCGAACATCCGTGTGAGGAACGCTGCCGCAGAACCAATATAGACGCTCCTCTTAATATCAGAGGCATAAAAAAATACGCCGTGGATCAGATTTCTGCGGATAAAGTGGCTGTTCCTGCTTCCTGCAAGTCCACGGGAAAAAAAATCGCCGTTATCGGCGGCGGTCCTGCAGGTCTTACAGCAGCTTATTTCCTCTCCCTTATGGGGCATAAAGCCGTTATATTTGAAGCTCACGACGCTTTGGGCGGTATGCTGAGATACGGAATCCCGAATTACAGATTTCCAAAAGAAAATCTCGACGAAGATATCAGGGCTATACTTTCCACAGGAAATATAGAAGTTAAATATAATACAAAGATCGGAAAAGATATTGATATAAAAACTATTAACGACGAATACGACGCTATGTTCATAGCTATCGGCGCTCAGAAGGGCAAAACTCTTAAAATGGATGGCAACGACGCGGCAGGCGTTGTTTCTGCCGTAGATATTCTCGACGAAATCGGTCACGGCAATATTCCTGATTATACAGGTAAAACCGTCGTCGTTATAGGCGGCGGAAACGTTGCTATGGACTGCGCGAGAAGCGCTGTAAGATGCGGCGGAAACGTAAAGATTGTATACCGACGCCGTCAGGAGGATATGACGGCTTTAGCTGCCGAAATCGAAGCAGCTATAATGGAAGGCATCGAGATACTCACGCTCCAGGCTCCTAAGGAAATCATAAAAAATACCGACGGAAAATGCGAAGCGCTTATAACTCAACCGCAGATGATAAGTACATACAAAGGCGGACGCCCTGCTCCTAAAGACGCTGGAGTAGATCCCGTAAGGATAGATTGCGACGTAGTTATGATCGCTGTGGGTCAGGATATAGAAAGCGCGCCTTTTGAGGAATTCGGAATTCCTGCTAACCGCGGCGTATTTGCTGCAGGTCTTGACTGCTCCATCGAAAGCATACCGGGCGTATTTGTTGGCGGCGACTGCGCTACGGGTCCCGCTACCGCTATAAGAGCAATAGCTGCCGGAAAAACAGCCGCTTATAATATAGACGACTATCTGGGCTTTAATCACAAGCTCACATGCGAAGCCTCCGCGCCGCTCGCTGAGCTGAACGATCCTACGCCTACGGGTCGCGTAAATATAATGGAAAGACCTGCCAGCGAACGAAAGAACGACTTTAACCATGTAGAACTGAAAATGACATATGAAGAAGCTATGCAGGAAACAGGCAGATGCCTGCGCTGCGACCACTTCGGCTGCGGTATAACCCAGTGTGATGAAGATCTCGTATACAAAATGGAGCAGATACCTATGAAATAAAAACAGTTTCTTCAAAGATCACAACTTAAACGAAAAAAACGCTTATTAAAGATGCGAGCGCCATTTGGCAATGCTGCAAATTTTATAAAATACTAAAAGCTGCTTATGAAATTAACATCATTGGCAGCTTTTTAAATTATAAAAACATAAAAAATATTGCATATATTAATAAAAAGCCTGCCGTTTCAGGAAATATCCTATACAGCAGACTTTTTATTAATACTCTTATCCCGTTTATATATGACTTTGTAAATCATATATAATTTATATTAATGGTATCTCCTGTCTTATCATTTTACAAACAGATATATCATTAATATTATAAATTTTCTTATTACATAATTCAATTCATGTTTTATTTCAACTAACGGCTGCCATGATATCTCCATAAGCCCAGTGTTCTTCACTGACGTCGCTGAAATCCCTGCCACCGCTTCCTGCAGAAATGCCTAACATACGATTCATCACCGCAGTAAGTTCCGCCCGGCTCACCTCGTTATCCGGACGGATAGTGCCGTCCTCATACCCCCTGAAATAACCTGCGTTTATCATCTCCGCCATCGGCTCGTAAAACCAGTCCCCCAAAGACATGTCACTGTAATCCATAGCAAGTTTACTTTCGCCCCTGAAAATAAATTTAGATAAAACAGCCGCAAGCTCCGCTCTGGTTATACGCTTATCCGGCTCAAACGTGCTACCGATGCCCGTCATGATATTTTTCTCGTACACAGCTAAAACATCATTATAATACCACGCGCCTTCATTTACATCGCTGAATATATTTCCAAGCTGCGCCCTGCGCTCATCCGCCATAAGACGCGAGATCAACGATGCGATTTCGGCTCTCGTAACACCTTCATCCGGTGCAAACAGACTTTCGCTCCGTCCTTTCATGTAAGCTCCCGGATCTTTTTTGAATCTCGCTGAAATATCCAGCGTTTTTGCATCCGCATAATAAGCAAACCGGAACTGCGCTTTATCCGCCGCCTGCTTTCCGAGCACGGCGAAAATCCTGCTCTGCGCTGTGAGCCTGTCTATAAAATCGGCATAGCTTTTTATATCAGCCACTGTGACCGACATTATCTCCTGACGTCTTTCTCTGAGCTGCCGCTCCGTCACTCCCGTAAGCGCGGCTCTCGCTCCGTATTCGGACTCCGTATATTCGTAATTATCGAAATCCTTTACAGCGGACACGATAACGGCGTCCAGCTCCTTCTGCGTCATATCCAGATTCCTAAGATAATCTCCCATGCTTTTCCATACATTCACGGCTGTATCTATATCTGCGAGATTGGATACAGAACATGAAATATTATTATGCGTAAAATCTACATTCGTTCCATAAGCTCCGTATTTTCCTCTTAAAACAGAAGACGTATACGTATTCAGCACTTTTGCAAGCACTGTAAGTTTTTCAGAATATTCGCCGGCGCTGAAATATCCCGTCATCATAAAATGATTGGCATCTTCATTATCCGTTATAATAGCCGCCGAATTATATCCTATCGGAAGCCTTATATCCGTATTTTGATTCTGCTCCGCGTTTCTAAACAGCTCCAATGCCGCTTCTTTAAATTCTCCGTATCCCTGACTTCCTACATATTCCGCAACAGGTTTACTGTTCAAAATAAGTTTTCCGCACATAGTTTTAATTTTTTCAGCTATATAGCCCGCCTGCGCAGCATCCAGCTCTTTTATAAAATGATAATATGGGATAGCGTTCCCGTTTCCTAAAGCTCCTGTGGTGCAGAAAGAAAAACAATCCGCAGCAGAAAGCGCCGACTGTTTAAGTTCATAAGAAATATAAAACGGATCTCCGTATCCGTCTTTTAGGATACTTTTGGGTTCGGCTTTTATGTAATTATCTAAATCATTTAAATCCCATGTATTTTCATTTTTCAAAAATTCAATAGCTGATTTTAACGAGCCTGCGACATTATCGCCGCCAAACTCCATAAATATCTGCGGCTTTATTTTATCGCCATCCATGCTGCTTTTCATAGGAGTCACACCGAAATATGCATTTGAAAATCCTGCTTTTTTAGCCTGAGATCCTAAAAAAGACAACATAATCGGCATGTAATTCATATCTTCATTGCCAATAGAAACCGGAAAATACAGATTTGCGTATGTATCTTCATCCTTTTCCGTGTAGTAAAATTTTATTCCTTCAAATTCTTCCAGCTTCGCCTCTGACTTCTGCGGAAGATCTTCCGTTTCATTCAGCGAAAGGAAGGGAATCTTTGCCACAGCTGCAGGATCATTCGGCGTATCCGCCCATTTTTTAAACGCTTCCGTATCCCGTTTTATCTGCTCAAGTTCAGCCGCTCCGACATTTACCGGCTGCTCAGGAGAATCGGCTCCTCCGTTTCCCGAAACAACGATCACGCTGTTTTTATTCTGCGTAAAATATTTCTTTAATATATCATTAAAATATTCTTTATTTTCCTTCAGATAATTTTCCGTATCCTTCAGATCAACATAGCACAGCGGATCATCGTGATATATTAAACCGTAAAATATATTATATTCCTGCGGATGTACATACGTGTTTTTCTTCTCTGTTATATAACTTTCTATCTCATTATCGAGCGCAACTTTATTAAAACCGTTTGTTTCAAGCTGTTTCAATATATCGTTATATTCGGCGATGATCTGATCTTTTTTATCTATAGGAATTTCGGAAACCACTACTGCGGAATTTGAAATACCTCCTGTGTTTCCCATATTGCTGTAAATCTTCTCATTCTTCTCGCTCATTTTCTGAAATATAATATTAAAAATAATATCTCTAACAAATTCTTCTTTTATATCTCCTAACAGAAAAGCTCCCGAAGACATAAAACCTATGTCAACCGTTTTCGTATTTTCCGTAATATTATATTCATTTACGGATTGCGCCGGAATCTGCTTGGTATCATTAAACGAAATATTAACATTTTTCTTTTCAAATTCAGAAAAAAAGCTGTCAAGCACGGCAAGAGTTTTATCAATATCCTGTTTTCCCGCTATGTAAGTCATACTGTTTGAAGGTATATAATACGTATTGTATACCTTCATCAAATCATCGTACGTGAGATTTTTCACATCTTCAACATTGCCTGCACTGCTGAAAGCCGGCGATGTATTTCCATAAAGGAGCGCATACAATTTATCCGAAACAAAATTCAGCGAATTTTGCGCGGTTTCCAGATTTTTTCCTCTTTGTTCATTATAAACCACTCCGTTATACTTAACTTTTCCATTATCATATTCAAGACGTACGCCTTGCTGATAAAAAATATTCCTATCATTCAGAAGCAGCGGATGAAAAATGCCGTTAAGATAAACATCTACCAAATTATAATACTCAGTTTGATTTGCCGACTTTATAGAATAATAAGTCATATCCCCTTCGGTAAAACCATTTACCAATTCCACGTAAGCGCTTTTAGATATATACGATATAATATTGTTCACCGGATACTTTTCACTGCCGCACAAAAGAGAATGCTCAAGTACATGATTCGCCCCTTTGCTGTCCTTAGGCGGAGTTTTAAAACCTATCGAAAATTCCCTTCTGTCAGATTTATTATCGGCGAATATAACTTCCGCTCCGGTTTTAATATGTTTAAATTGATAGACTTTACATCCAAGTTCTTCGGATTCCTGCGAGCTTATAAGTTCAAAGCCGTGTTTATTATTATCGCTTCCATAAGAAACGAAAAACGAAATATTAAAAATCATAAGCGCCGTCACTAAAAATAAAATTGGTTTTGTAAATCTTTTCATTTTTTCTCTCCCAACTGAAATGAAATCATTTCCTCAGCCATATCCGCCAGTTCCTCCTTTTCAATCTTATTATCACTGTTCATTTCTATTAACATATAACCAATACCGTCGTATTCCCATCTGACAAACTGCACATGCAATATTTCTATATTCTTGCTTCCATAACTAAACATATATTTGCCCGACGCTTGATCCGTTTTATCCTGTTCCGTAAGCTGGTAATCATGAGGCACTACTTTAGTCATATACGCTTTATACTTTATCTCACTGCCGTTAAAAACATCTATTATTTCCATGTTTTCCGATATTTTTGACAATACTGCAGGAAACACATGCATAGATATCTTGTTTTTTCCATTATAATAATAACAGCTCAGCCCTTTATAAGAATTTATGACATTTCCATTTTCATCAAAATCTTTATTATCTGCTATACTTCCATCTTTAAAAATATACCCGTTTGAAAATCTTTCGATAATATTAGGCGCAATTCCTATATCGTCCTGCAGCTTTTTTTGCGACGGTACGCTTACGTAATCCGGAGTTACATTCGATACTGAAACGTTTCCGCGTATAAGCGCCGACGCAGCCCATACGTATGCTCCCAGCATTACCACAATGACCGCAGCCGCTGCGGCTATCTTCCACGCCCTGATCCGCTTCACCCTGACCGCCGGACTGCACGCTTCCATTATTAAATCATCCGCTATTTTTCCAACAGCTTCATATAATTCTCTCTCATTCATATAAAAACTCCATTTTGTTCCAAATACTTTTTTAATTCCTTCCTGAGCCGCATAAGCATAGATTTAACTTTACTTTCGGAAAAACCAAAATCGGAAGAAATTTTGCTTATCGAATCACAGTACCAATAACGCCTGATAAATACCACTCTTTTCGTATAGCTTTTCTGTCGCAGAAAATCACTTATGATACCTGCCGTTTCCTCAGCTTCGCAGCTTGCCTGCGGATCTGGCTCTTTTGAAATTATTTCTCCAAGTTCAGACAAAGCCACTTCAAAGTCCCGATTTCTCTTGGCAGCCGAATAATAATCGTGCTTGTCGAGAGCGATATTGCGCGCAATGCGCCCCAAAAACGCAGCCAGACATCTTGGTATATCTGGCGGAATCCTGTTCCACGCTGCAAAATACGTATCGTTTTCACATTCGCGGCTATCCGCCGTATTTTTTAAAATATTATAAGCTATCGACTTTATCAGTCCGCCGTACTTAACCGACGTTTCCGATATAGCGTCTTCATTCCGATCAAAATACAGATCAATTATTTTACTGTCTTCCATTGCTTTAAAGCTCCTTTAATTAGTCGCTGCACTTGAGAATCGTTAAAAAGGAAGCGAGAAAAAATGCGGTGTGACAATATCGCTATTGTCCGCTTTACTCCGCTCCTGCGCGGAGTTTTTAATCCCTGATGCTTTGCTATCCTGTCCCTTTTTGTACGTTTACTTCTTTACATCCTAAAAACACACTTTGTATTTATTCTTTTACTGTGTTTTAAGAAAATGAACGTGAAGGACGCAAGTGGGCTGATTGCCCGTCAAAGACGAACGCATCCCGCTGCAGTTTACCCGCTGAACTTTACCGATTTTTGAGTGCGCTGACTATAACAATAAGGCCTTATACATTTATAGTCGGATATTTTTTATTATCGTCGCCTGTTCTGAAAAAATTTTTGTAACTTTTATTACTTTCTGATTATCAGTTTTATTATATAAAAACGACAGGATTTCAAAATCTGTGCCTATATTAATTTCTTACTATTATGCGTTGTGCTAATAAAAATTAGATACCACATATCAATATATTGTATCATGAAAAAAATTAATACAATATACAGAATTAATTGATAATAGTATGATT
>JAAVYD010000100.1 GCA_022790955.1 Bacillota bacterium | reverse complement strand
CCTCATTCCAGTTTAAACAATCTTACGCCTGCCCAATGTGCAGGTTTGAAATTAACTAAAAAACAAAGACGAAAATTTTTAATTGTTGTGTAGTATGCTATTGTTTGCAGGTTTGTTTTTCATATTAAATTTACAAAGCCATTTTTTATAATCTATACGCAATACACCTGTGATCTATTCTTCCGTCACAATTATTTTGATAGTCAAACTAAGTATTTATTTTAACTCCAATACGCCTAATTTTCAAGGATAAATTTATCCCGTCTATATTTTATCTTCAATATTTTTTAGCAATGCAGCAAAGATATCCCTGCAATCCCAGTAAAATAAATAACTTTTAACGCTTTACTGTATACTAAAATCATGTATTTTTCTGCAAAATTTCTATCGAAATAAATTTTGATAATCAAACTAAATATTTTGTTGAAAAAAATTTTATCACAAAAATGCAGAAAAATATACACAAATATTACCGATATTATATTATTTTCTTTCATGAAATCAGTAACAGCCGCTTAAAAAATCCAGTTACCGACATATTATTCATTAATTTTACAAAGTGTTTTTTATATATCTATTCGTAAAATAGCAAGTAATTAAATCAATAATTATGATATGCTTGATAAGCATAAAGTAAAATGATAACTATATGCAAGTATTAAAATAAAAAGTATGCAAAATTTAATATATTTACAAAAAATAACACTGGAGGTATCGTTTATGGAAATACGGGTGCTTCGCTACTTTTTAGCGATAGCAAGAGAAGGCAGTATTACGGGCGCAGCTAACTTTCTGCATGTAACACAGCCTACTCTTTCAAGACAAATACACGATTTAGAAAAAGAACTGGGACAAAAACTGTTTATTCGAGGCAGCCATAATATGAAATTAACTTCAGAGGGAATGCTCCTGCGCAAACGCGCAGAAGAAATAATTTCTATGGTAGATAAAACGCAAGCGGAATTTACTTCCATGGAAGATACTGTCGGAGGCGATATTTACATAGGCGGCGGAGAAACGGACGCAATCAGACTGATCGCTGATATAGCAAAAGATATAAGGGATACTTATCCAAACATACGTTATCATTTATACAGCGGAAACGCCCAGGAAGTAACGGAAAAATTAGACAAAGGACTTTTGGATTTCGGCATTCTCATACAACCCGCCGACATTTTTAAATATGATTATCTTAATATCCCCGCCAGGGATACTTGGGGTGTTATTATGAAAAAAGGCAGTCCTCTGTCACAAAAAGAAACCATCCGCAAAGAAGATTTGCTCGGTATTCCGCTTATCTGCTCAAGGCAGGCAATATCACAGGAACATTCAAATAATGAATTTGCAGACTGGTTCGGCAAAGATTTTGATAAACTGGATATCGTAACTACATTTAACCTGATTTACAACGCCGCCATCATGGTTGAAGCAGGAATCGGCTATGCAATTACTATTGATAAGTTAACCAATACATCGGAAAACAGCAGTCTTTGTTTCAGACCATTAGAGCCAAGGCTTGATTCCGGTCTTAATATCATCTGGAAAAAACATCAGATATTTTCATCCGCCGCAGAACTGTTTTTGGAAAGAATCCGGGAAAGTTTTACCGATTAATCCCGATTCCTTCACAAAAAAACTTTCCGAATAATAATCTGAAAAAGACATATTATTTATCTCTTATTATACTAATCAGCTCGATCCCTTCGTTCTTCCCCAAATTTCGGCTGTACATTTTTTCAGCCGAATTATTCCAGTGTTCATGTACGCCGAGGTTTCCGGCTTTCTTTCCTGCGCCGTTATAATACGTATTTCCTGACGGCGCGTTTTCTGCAAGACCGGCTTCATGCAGATAATTTTCTACATTAGGATTATTTTTAAGCGCTCCGTTTATTTCGGTTACCGCCGGCTCGTTTATAAGAAAATCTGCTCCGACTGAATCTATCGCGACGGGATCCTGGGAAACAAACACGCTTGCAGTATAATTTCCGTTAAAAGGCGCCTGCCTCCATTTAGAATTATCTTTTGTAATAGAAGCTCCCTCTGACGGCGCACAAATTAACGCATCAAGCATATAAAGCACTGTTTTTTCGCCGAGATGCTCGTTTGCCATAAGATCCGTCAGCGGACTGTAAGAATTCATCTCGTTCTTTGTTAAAAACTGGTGCAGATTTGCGCCTTCCGGCGGTCTCATGGCGTTTCTGTTAATAAAAGAACCGAAATGATTTTTGCCGCAGAGCGTGATCCCGTAACTGTGACCTTTAAGGTTAGCCAGATTTATAACATATGTCGCTTCTGTTACGCAGGTTGGCAGATAATTAACGGCTCCGCTGAATTTATACGACCAGTTTACAGGTGCGTTTTCATCAGCAGCGCCGTTGCTCCTGTCCGTAAAATTAATACCGTTTAATACGTCTTCCGTACACATTTCCTTCATATAATCGGGAAACAAACGGGATACGTCGTAAACCGTAATATCGGAAGGACTGACGCCTGCTTCTTTTACTAATGATACCAGCAGCGTTTTCAGCAGAACGGGATTTGTATAACTCATCTGCGTTTCTCCGGAAGTGTCGTCGTCAAACACTCCGGAACCATTAATATTAGCCCTTATGGCTATCTTTTCTCCCGCCGTATAACCCTTACCGTTATTTTTTTCAGAATTATACGCAGTAAATAGTGCGTTCCAGCCTTCCTTTGCCGTTTCCTTTCCTCCCAAAGACGCTATACTTTCATCCACCATGTTTTGAACGACTGACTCGTCAAAATTTTTCCTCTGCCACCAGTAACCGTTTCCATCCCAATTTACGGAATCCTTATCGTAAACCCACACAACGCGACCTGGTTCTGCGCCTTTTCCCGAACCATAAGGCTCATGCTGAGGAAAAACGGAATCGTATTCGTACTTTTTAGAAGAAGTATCCGATCCCTACGGCGTCCCTTTAACAGGATTATTTTTACCGTGTTCACCGGGTACGGTCAGCGCAAACAACAGAAACACACCGCTCAAAATACAAATCGCTTTCTTCATATAAACTCATTTCCTTTTCATATAATTCAAAATCAAATATACTTAAATAATCTCATTCAGCAGGCAGCCTTCTCTATGTGATTTTATTATATGCTTTAAAATCTGAAATAGAAAATACTTAAATTGCAAATCATACTTTGCTTTATAAGCATATCATATTTCCAAAAACGATAAAAAAATCCCTCCAAACTAAAACAGGTTCAGAGGGTTTTGTATTTCAGATAATAAATACTTCATTAATCTTTCAATTATTTTTTCCATCGTTTTAACGTTGGAAACCATTCAAGCATAATTTTCCTTGCTTCATCTTCATTAATATTGGGATTAGCGGCAGACATATTTGGTACGCATATCTCGATCATTTCTTCCATAGTACCCTTAAACGTAAAATCCCCGTTTTCAAAACAATAATGACAATATTCATCATTTTTGCTGCCGTCGACATTCGTTCCGTACAGCTCGTCGGTATCTCCCATAGGCATACCGCAGCACTGACAAAATTTCTGATCCATATTCATCTCATTCATTTTTATTACCTCCGTTTTTCAGATTTACGCATAGTTATTTTTATAGATTTAATATAACGCATATATCCTGACATCTTGTGTCATGATTTATTTTTTTCATATATCAGCTTTGCCTGCTCTGCTATAACTTCTTTCAGATAATCTGGCGATAATATATCTACCTGCGTTCCGAAGGACAACAAAAATCCTGTAAGCCATGCGTCTTCCGGCATTTTTGCAGAGGCGATCAGATCGCCGTTAGCCTGACGCTGTACCTGCGTTTTATCGAATTCATCGTAAACACGATATGCCATTTCCTTCGGAAAACGAAGCGTAATCTGATTATATTCTTCCCCAGAATCGTTTATCGGTTCTGTAAAACTACGATATTTAAAACTTTCATTTAAAATCTCTAAATCTAAAATACGATTTAATTTAAATATGCGCAGATCCTGTTTCTCTGTACAAAATGCTTTTAAATACCATGCCTTTGATTTGTAAACGAGCCTTAACGGCTGAACTATTCTTTCGCTTATAGCCTTATAAGAACCCGCATAACGAATTTTAATGCTTCTGCGCTGTATTACCGCGGATTTCAGCAATTCAAATTTTTCATTATCAAACTTTTTATTGCTCCAGCCGGAAAAATCCACTTCAAGCCAATTCTCCGAATTCAGATTAAATATTGCAGAAAGTTTTTGTAATGTTTGACTGCTTCCGATATTCTGCGCGGCATTTATACTTTGCAGCGCTGTAAGAATTTCCTGTTTTTCTTCTTCGGATAAGACCGCTTTATCCAGCACAAAATCCTTCATTAAACGAATACCGCCGTTTCTGCCTGGTTCTGCATAAACTGGAATACCAGCGCTGCTCAAAGCGTCGATATCTCTGTAAATCGTTCTGACCGAAACTTCAAACTTTTCTGCTAATTCCGGTGCGGTAGCTTGTCCTTTATCAAGCAAATAATACACAATTTTAAATAATCTGCTTTCTTTCATCGTCACTCACACTAACAAAACGCTCAAGTTTCTCGCTTACATGTATCCTTGCGCGTAACTTTCAATTCCTCTTTCCCACATTTGCATCTTCATACACCTGCGCACCATCGCACATAGAAAAAATTTCCGACCTTTGCATAATCGTATATCTTCGCATTTCCATTGACTTCGGTTTTCTCATAAATTTCTGCCAAACCGTATACTTACGGGCTTCCCATAATTTTGATCTTCCTATAAACTCTGACTTTTCCGTAAACTTGAGCAGCATCTCGAATCCGCGTATAAATCATAAACTTCAGATTTTCCGTAAGCCTCTGATGCGTAAATTACTTTAACCGAATCATACACCCATGCATTATCCTATATTAATATATCGTCATCAATATAAGCGTTTCCGTTTTTATCACCGCCTTTATCCTGCACAAAGTTTTTCCAGAATAATTCGTAATCCGAAAGTCAGCTTGTATTTTTTAACGGGTTTTGCGAAACAACGTTCTTTTTCGGAGCAGACTTCGCTTTTTCCGCCAGTTTTTCTTCTGATTTTTTACAATTATTTACGACATTGCCGATGAAATTTTATGCAAATTTTTATCGGCACAATCTTAACTAAAATTCACTCCGTATTTTGTCATGATTTTTATAAGCATCTCATCCTCTTTAGCACAGGCATTTTCTTCTCCATTTTCTTTAAAAATTACTTTCACTCTACTTCAGCTCCTCGGATCTTTATTCGATGAGCTTTGTATTTTTTTATTCTTTCTTCCGAATAAGCCCGTCATTCACCCTACGCTTATCTTCCCGCGCGTTTTTTCGTCAATAATATTAATATCCGGCAGTCCTGCTCATATCAAGCCTCGCTCAATATCAAAGCAAACTGCCGGACTTTTTAATTGTAATGTATTTTTCTGTAAATTATACCAAAGCTATAAATCCATACGTTAAACCGGACACTATAACGGCAGCTATGAGTACTCCAATTATGATGGATGGCATAGCCCTTTTCATGCTCAGCCCAAGCATAGCGGCTACCAAAGCTCCTGTCCAGGCTCCCGTGCCCGGCAGCGGAACGGCTACGAGAATACATAATCCTACCGCCTCATATTTCTGAACAGTACCGCTCTTTGCGTGAGCCTTATTTTCAAATTTTTCTACAATCACTCTCAATTTAGGATATTGTCTCATAAAATCAAATATTTTTCTGATAAACAAGATAATAAAAGGCGCAGGTATCAGATTGCCTATCACAGCCGCCGGTATCACCTGCCACGGCGTCAGTCCAAGAGCCGCTCCAAAAGGTATTCCTCCCCTGAGCTCCACTATCGGCGCCATTGAAATAACAAGAGTTACAATAATCTGGCCCCAAACATGAGCCTTTAAAAAACTAATCATATTAATCCCTTTACATATCAGCACGACATATATTAACCCGTGTGCTATTAAAATTGACTTACTTGTTTTAGCAGTATTATAATCAATAAATAGTATTTAATGTTATCAATAACGCAATATACTTCTAAACAATAAAATTGATTTATAGTAAAATTGCAAAATGACTCATTAGATAATCATACTATTGTAAATTAACTCTGTATATTGTATTGATTTCTGTTGATAGTACAATATATTGATATTGAATATCTAATTTTTATTAGGACAACGTGTTATATTAATAAATTTATATAAAAACATGCTTCTTTCCGGTATCCGCCTGTAAGTTATGCTTTTCATATAAAAACGCCTGCATTACAGCTTTGCAAATCTCGCGATCCTGCCGCCCATCGGCAGATCCAGCAGCTCGTCTTTAGTAAAACAACCCGACCTCAAAAGCACCATGCCGTAAACTATTACCGCAACAGCTATGCTTGCAATAAGCGACAACGCGTTTATATGTATTAAAAAATACAGCAGATTATAACAAAGCACCGAAGCCGCTCCCATTATAACAGACGCAAAAACCGGCAGAAAAAATGTCTTTCTCAACTTCCATCTGTATCTCATAATTTTTGATATTGAACGACAGTTAAGCAGGCTTACGATTATCGGGAACGTTACGTTTCCTATTAAAAGTCCGTACACTCCGAGATCTGTATATTTCAACAGAATATATACTAATATAACATGAATTACGAGGGATACCGCCGAATGAATAACCGGTATCCTCATCATACTGCTTCCTTGGAGAATAGCCGTGGTTATAGTAGACAATGCATAAAAAACTACCGCGGACGAACCAGCCAGAAGCAAACTTGAAGCCAATTCGTGATACTCCGACAAACGCGGAAACAGCAGCTCGATTATAGGTCTTCCCAAAACGGCAAGCCCCACCGCCGAAGGCACAGCTATCGCCATATTGAATTTTACTATTATATCAGTTTTATAATTTACTTCAGATGCATTTCCCACTATATGGGACTGAACTATGCTCGGAATCGTGGATGCCGCCATAGACGTCGCCACCGCCACAGGCAGATTTATGAGCTGGTTGTATTGAGTGTTGAACACGCCCTGAATCGAACTTACCACCTGATCGCTCACTCCCTTGTCTGCCATAATATTTCCGAACAGAAAATCATCTATCGTATAACCTATCTGATAAATAGTCTGGCTTAGAATTACCGGTATCACCGTAAGTATGATTGCTCTGTATATTAACGCATCCGGCTGAACATTGTGTCTGTCTACTCTGTTTTTCTTTTTAAGCACAGGCATATTTACCGCAAGTACGAACAGGAAAAACAACAGCGCCGCCGCGGCTCCCGTAAGAGTTCCAAGGGTTCCTCCAGCTGCTCCGTAAGCGTGAACCAACTCGGAATCAACATATACCCGCGTAAATTGCCATGCAGCAATTATACTCACCACTGCGTTTATTATCTGTTCTATTATCTGGGAAATAGCCGTAGGGATCATATTCCCATTTCCCTGGAAAAAACCGCGAAAAACGCCGAGTATTGCCACCACCAAAGTAGTGGGCGCAAGGATACGCAGCGGCTTTGCAAGCCCCTGCCTGTTGTATAATTCTTCTAATGTATCGGCTCCAAAATAAATTGCGGCGCATGCGACGCTTCCTACTATAAGCGCAAATATAAGCGCTCTGGTCATTATTCTGTAAGAATTTCTGTATTCTCTTCTTGCAAGCCTGGCAGAAACCAGTTTGGATACGGCGAGCGGCAAACTGTACGATGATAATGTCAGCGCAATGTTGTATATACCGAACGATACTGAATATATCCCGTTTCCCTGATTGCCGAGAATATTCGCCATGGGAATACGATACACAAAACCGATTATCTTTGTTATTATTCCCGCTGCCGCAAGAATCGTTCCCTGCACAAAAAGAGTATTTCTTACCTCTTTTTTACTCATTTTCCGGCGCCTTTAAACGTCAGAAGAACTGCCCGCTTTTCTTCTGAAGTGCCTATTTCTATATGATCTGATTCGCTTTTCACTATCTTTCTGTCCGACATAAGATCGAGAAACTCTTCTGGTCCCGAAATAACATCAAAACCATATTTCCCCATTCTGTAATGCATTGGAATCGTTACTTCAGGGTCTATCGCCTTCATAAGGTCATGAGCCTGCGCTCCGTCTATCGTATAATATCCGCCCACAGGAATCATGGCAGCGTTAAGACCTTTCAGCTTTTCTATCTTATCATCAGACAAAAGATGTCCGATATCCCCGAAATGAGCTGCCTTTATACCGCCTGCCTCAAATATTGTTATCATATTTTTGCCGCGAAGCGCGCCCTGCTCGCCATCATGAAAGCAATTCACAGTTGTGATCTTAAACGGACTTTCGCCTTCTTCTTTTATTAATGTTACCGCCTGTGTATAGCCGTGATCGTCATGATCATGACTTGTATATACCGCTCCCGCGCTGCATGAAAGATGAGGATAACCCGGCACTTCTTTATACGGATCTATAACCGCAGAATGTCCGCCGAATTCGATTTTAAAACAGGAATGCCCAAGCCATGTGAGCTTTACTTTATCCATAACTAACTCCTTTGATTATATAGCTGATTATTTTGCAGCCGCCGATTATTATAATAAAAAGGCCGCGGCTTCTAAAAGCATATCCGAAAATCGTGCCCGCGCAATGATTTCTCATCGCGGTTATTCGATCACCGATTGCCTGTTTTTAAACGGCAAAAATATATCCGTTAAAATTCTGTCAACAGTATTTTATTGCCTGTTATTTCCGATCACTATATATTATAAATCATTCAAGCGATACAAGCGACAGTTAAATTCTCAGATATAGTAAATTATACGCTCTTTATTATAATTTCTGAACTTTAAATATTTCTCTGAACTCATAATTTAAGATCTCAATCGACAAAACGCGATGCAGACGCAAAAATCCTAACGCTTTATCGCGAAACCGGATATTATAATAACTGCCGCTTTATGCATTAACTTCAGCAGCTTTCCAAAAATGCCTTATATCCTTTGTATGCCATGTAAATATCGTACTTACTCGCAGACTCGTAAGGCGAATGCATAGAATGAACCGGCACTCCGCAGTCTAAGACTTCCATGCCTCTGTTAGCAAGTATATAAGCGATGGTTCCGCCGCCGCCTTCATCCACCTTACCCATCTCTGAGGACTGATACGTAACGCCCGCCTTCTCAAACACACCTCTCACAAAGCCAACGAACTCAGCGTTAGCGTCCGACGCTCCGGATTTCCCCCTTGCGCCCGTATATTTTTTAATACTTATACCCTTGCCCATATAAGCAGCGTTGTTTCTTTCCATAACCTCCGGATACGTAGGATCTAAAGCCGCGGTAACGTCTGCCGAAAGCGCTCTCGAAGCTGAGAAAGCGCGCTGAAGCGCATAAGGATTTACTATACCTGTTTTTTCTAAAATATCCATGATAAACAACTCGAAATTATGAGATTCCATACCCGTGTTTCCGACGCTTCCTATTTCCTCTTTATCCGCGAGAATGCATATCGCCGTTCTCTCAGGCACTCCCTGAATACTTAGCATAGCCATAACCCCAGGATAAGCGCATACTCTGTCGTCCTGACCGTAAGCCGCCACCATACCTGAATCTATGCCGAGAGAACGAGCTTTCGCGGCAGGAACCGCTTCTATCTCAGCGCTCCTGAAATCCTTTTCATCCATACCATACTTTTCTTTTAACATACCGAGAACCGTATTTTTCACATAATCGCTGTCGGCCTCTTCTGAAGGTATTGAACCTGCGACTATATTAAGATTTTCAGCCGGCACTCCCTCAGCCAGCTTTTTAGCGTTCTGCTTTGCCGCAAGGTGAGGCAGCAGATCCGTAACGAGAAAAACAGGATCTTCGGAATTTTCACCTATATTAACGTCTGCAACTCTGCCGTCGGTAAGCGCGATCACGCCGTGAAGCGCAAGCGGCACGGTAGTCCACTGATATTTCTTTATGCCTCCGTAGTAATGGGTTTTAAACAGAGCTATGCCGCTGTCCTCATAAAGAGGATTCTGCTTGAGATCCAGCCTCGGAGCGTCTATATGAGCTCCCACGGCATTAAAGCCTTCCGTAAGCGGCTTCTCGCCTATCACCGCCATATATATAGATTTATTTTTATTAATGCCGTACACCCTGTCACCAGGTTTAAGACTTTCCGCTTCCGCTATATTAATGAATGAATTCTGCGCCGCCATAGCCGATACCGTCTTTACAGCCTCTCGCTCGGTCTTTGATTTATCTAAAAATTTCATATAACCCGCCGCAAAATCCATAATATCTTTTTTTAATCCATCCGTTATGCCGCTCCAATATTCGCTCTTTTTCTTTTCGTTTTTTTCTCCATTCTTTTCTTCCGCAGCAGATTCCTGATTATCTTCAAAAGTATTTCTCATATTTTCTAACATACGCTTCTCCTTTTTTGATTTTCTCCGTTTTCTTTCGTGAAATAATTTTCTAATTTTTCAGAGCAAATGTCAATCCGCATATTTCAAGTTATGCGCTTTTTTGGCGGATTTCAGTATTTTTTTAATATTTGCCCATCGCGGATCTTTGCAATCCACAGAAAAACATCGTTACTTTTTAAATTATGGTTTACTTTCGCACAGCTCGGTGATAATATTTAATTGATGAAATCAAAGATTTTGTCTTTATAAACGATCTGCGACCAATCACAAATAAATATAATCTTATTGCAGATGTCCCCGTCTCTTAGGCGGCGGGTTTCATATTTGACTTTCAGTGTTAAATTATAATCTACCACTGAAACTCAAAGGAGCAAAGCCCTCTGCGACGGTTACAATCGCCGCAGGTATGATTAAGCAAGTTTATCATGCTTTACTCCGATTTAAATTTTAAGTGCGCTGACATTAAAGGTTCGCCTGAAATGAAAGGCCGGGAAAGCTAAACATATTTATTATTTATAATATATTCACGTTATATTCGCGAATATGATTTATTTATTATGAAATACGAATGAACAGTACCATAAAAATACTCAATATTATAATTTTTTAATTTAAACAGAGATTTTGTAATTTATCATTACAATCGCTATTAATATTTCACATCCGTTTTTCATAATAATCTGGTTTTATGATTTTTAACGTATCATACCGCCTGCATAAATATATCGCTGCTTATCACCCGCGCCTTTGTGTGCGGGTTTTTTGATTATACCGAAATAATCGCCGCGATATCGCCAAAAACCGCTCGGTCAGTCCTTATTATTATATTTCCCAACTGACGTTAAAATACTTCCCACCAACGTCGTAAATTTATTATTTCAACAGGAGGCAATATGAATACTCGCGTAGCGCTCATAGGCATAGTCGTTGAAGACCCCGGCTCGGTCAATAAAATGAATGAATTACTCTCGGAATTCAGCAGTTATATAATCGGGAGAATGGGACTTCCCTACCGTGAGCGGGAAATCTCTATAATAAGCGTCGTACTTGACGCGCCGGACAGCATAATAAGCGCTCTGTCGGGCAAGATAGGTATGCTTCCGGGCATCACGGCAAAAACCGTTTATTCCAAAATCTCAGCAAATACAGTCGCTTCACCTGAGAATCGTTAAAAAGGAAGCGCGGGAAAATGCAGTGTAACAAATACGTCCTTATCAAACTTACCGTCTCCTTCGCAGGGCTTTTGATTCATATACTGCTCTGCTGCGCTGTCCCATTTTGTACGTTTACTTTTTTATATACTAAAAACACAGTTTGTATTATTCGTTTTACTGCGTTTTAACAAAATGGGCGCGCAGGACGCAGGCGGACTGACTGCCCGTCAAGGACGACACACAATTTAACCGCTGAACTTTACCGATTTTTGAGTACGGTGACTATAAAGCAGCTTAGTTTAAAATATATTTTATTCACAACAGGAGGAACCTTATATGTATGATCCAAAATCCATGTGCGCAGACGACTTTATCGACCACAACGAAATCTTAGAAACCCTCGCTTACGCGGATGCAAATAAAGATAATGCAGACGTGATAGACGCTATCATAGAAAAAGCGAAGCAGAGAAAAGGGCTTTCCCACCGCGACGCTTCCGTGCTCTTAGCCTGTACCCTTGAGGACAAAATGCAGGAAGTTTATTCTCTCGCCGAACAGATAAAAAAGGATTTCTACGGCAACAGAATAGTAATGTTCGCTCCGCTGTATCTTTCAAATTACTGCGTAAACGGCTGCACATACTGCCCTTATCACGCAGTTAATAAATCCATTCCGAGAAAAAAACTCACCCAGGAGGAAATCAGACAGGAAGTTATAGCCCTCCAGGATATGGGACACAAGCGCCTTGCCATAGAAGCGGGCGAAGACCCTGTAAACAATCCGATAGAATACATACTCGAATGTATAGATACTATCTACTCTATAAAACACAAAAACGGCGCTATACGCCGCGTAAACGTTAATATTGCCGCTACTACCGTTGAAAACTATAAAAAGCTCAGGGACGCCGGAATCGGCACATACATCCTTTTCCAGGAAACTTACCACAAAGAAAGCTATCATCAGCTTCACCCGACCGGTCCGAAGCACGATTACAATTATCACACGGAAGCTATGGACAGAGCTATGCAGGGCGGTATAGACGACGTGGGCTTCGGAGTGCTTTTCGGTCTTGATAAATACCGTTACGAATTTGCAGGGCTTCTTATGCACGCGGAACACCTCGAAGCCGTTTTCGGCGTAGGTCCTCACACTATAAGCGTTCCCCGCATCTGCCCTGCAGACGATATAGATCCCGGCGAATTTGCAAACGCAATAGACGACGATACTTTTGCTAAAATAGTTGCCTGTATCAGAGTCGCAGTACCTTACACAGGCATGATAGTTTCAACGAGAGAGAGCCAGAAAACGAGAGAGCGCGTGCTCCATCTCGGCATCTCTCAGATCTCCGGCGGTTCCCGCACCAGCGTAGGCGGCTACACCGAGGAGATCCGTCCGGAAGACACTGTTCAGTTCGACGTTTCCGACCTGCGTTCATTAGATGAAGTCGTAAAATGGCTTATGGAAATGGGATATATACCGAGCTTCTGCACGGCGTGCTACCGCGAAGGCAGAACGGGCGACAGGTTTATGAGCCTGTGCAAATCGGGACAGATATCAAACTGCTGTCAGCCAAACGCACTGATGACGCTTAAAGAATACCTCGAAGATTACGCTTCCCCGGATACAAAAGCCATCGGCTTAAAACTTATAGAAGAAGAAATGAAAACCGTACCTAACGATAAGGTTCGCAAAATCGCAACCGAGTATCTCGAAAAGATAGAATCAGGCGAAAGGGATTTCAGATTCTGATTATATTAATATTAATCACTGAATATCTTTTGAATTAACGGCTGTATCATAAATTCCCTTTGCAGTAATCAATTAATAACATATTTTATGCCGCTTAGTTTTATTCCCGCAGGCCTGTGTGAAATTAAAGTTCTTTGACTTATCCAGCTATAAACATTGTAAGTAAAACTATGGCTTTACACTCCTTTAAACAGTCGAGCTTGCAAAACTTTATCAAAATTCACAGCACCTATTTTTACTATACCACTAATTTGGAAAGGAGAGTATGATAGATAGTTTATTCTATCATATAAGGAACTTATGAGTTTAAACAACACGCCATCCTCGGAGCGGATCCATATAGGTTTCTTCGGCAAAAGAAACGCAGGAAAATCCAGTGTAGTAAACAGAGTTACAGGACAGGAGCTGTCCGTCGTTTCCGACGTTAAAGGCACTACTACCGATCCCGTTTCAAAAGCTATGGAACTCCTGCCCATGGGACCGGTACAGATCATCGACACTCCGGGCATAGACGATGAAGGCTCTCTTGGAGAACTTCGTGTAAAAAAAACAAAACAGATATTAAATAAAACCGACATTGCCATACTCGTAGCGGATGCAACGGCAGGGCTGGTGCCTGCAGATTACGAGCTTATAAGCATTTTTAAAAACAAAAATATTCCGTATATAGTGGCGATGAATAAAACTGATCTCATAGAAACAAACGCAGGCGTTAATGAGAACGATGCCAAAAATCTGAAAAACTCAGCTCAGGACATCGAAACTGAAAATATAAAAGCTGAACAAATTATGTATGTCAGCGCTGTCACAGGCTCAGGAATACACGAACTGAAAGAAAAGATATCGCAAATTTCAGTAACAAACAAGCCTGATTTAAGAATAGCAGGCGATCTGATTAATCCTTCGGATTTTGTGGTACTTGTCGTTCCTATAGATTCAGCTGCGCCTAAAGGCAGGCTTATCCTGCCTCAGCAGCAGACTATCCGGGATATTCTGGAATCAGACGCAACTGCAATAGTAATAAAGGAAAACAAACTGAAAAACACCCTTGCAAATCTCGGCAAAAAGCCAAAGTTAGTAATAACCGACAGCCAGGTTTTTGAAAGCGTCAGCAAGGATACCCCGCTGGATATCTCACTAACCTCTTTTTCAATACTATTTGCCAGATACAAAGGAAACCTCGCTCCCGCCGTTAAAGGCGCTTCCGCGATAAAAAAGCTCAAAGACGGCGATCTAGTGCTGATTTCGGAAGGCTGCACCCATCACCGCCAATGTGATGACATAGGTTCGGTAAAGATTCCTGCCTGGCTGAAAAAATATACAGGAGCAGATATCAACATAGACCTTTCCTCCGGCATTGAGTTTCCGGAAGACTTATCGCCGTACAGCCTGATCATCCACTGCGGAGGCTGCATGCTGAACGAACGGGAAATGAAATACAGACAAAAATGCGCAGAAGATCAAAACGTACCTATTACAAACTACGGCATAGCCATAGCTTTTATGCAGGGCATTCTGGAACGCAGCATAGAGATATTTCCGGATATCTCAGAAAAACTAAAAGAATAATCATGCGCTTTTATTATATAAAGTAAGTTCTGACAAATGAACCAATCGCCGTTTCACGCGACAGATAAATTGACGTATCTGATAACCAGGATCTGTAAACAGATCAGGCGCATTACTGTTTTGCAGGAAAAAGTGTAACACAGAAATACCGTAAGAAAACAGCTTAATATCAGCAGACTGCTTTGTATATAAAATTGAATAGCGTATATTCCAAAGGACATTACCTATTTTATCAGGTGAATGTCCTTTTTATAGCGCTTTTCGCATAATAAATTATTAATAATGTGTATTAAAAATACCCAAGCAAACATAAAGGAGAAATGCCATGAACAAATAAGGATGTATCGCATGAGATTCAGAGAAACTGAGAGTATGATATTAAAAGACGAATGATATCAATTTCTTTAAACTTTTACAATAAAGTTTATTCTCAATGGTACAGACAAAATAAAGCATCCCAAAAACCGTTTCCGGCTCTCGTGATGCTTTATTTTTATCCGAAATCCATAAAGACAAATCTGTATTTCAAACTGTAAAACAACTATTCTGCTGCGGAGAATCCTACCGCTTTAAACTCGTCCATAGCGTCTGCAGTCTTGAGATAATCTAAAAATTCCTTAGCCGCTTCCTGGTTCTTGGAATTTGACATAACTGCTGCCGGATATATAACCTTTCCTCCCGTAAGCTCAGAATCCGCAGTCGCCGTTACCTCCATCTCTGCAGAATACGCATCTGTTGCGTAAATTATACCGCAGTCCGCCGCGCCGGATTTCACCTGAGTGGTTACTTCTTTTACGTTTGAACCGTAAGTTACAATTCCCTTGCTCACGAGATCAGCTTCATTAAGACCGAGATTGGTAAGAATCGCAGAAGTGTACTGACCCACAGGAACATCGGAATTTCCCATACAAAAGATCAAATCTGAACTGCCTGCGGCAGCCTTTATAGCCTTTTCAAAATCCTCCCAGGATTTTATATTCTTATCGCTTCCTGGCGTAACTACTAACACGCATTTATTTTCAAGCAGATCCATGCGGGTTCCTTCTAAAACAAAATTCTCCCCTTCGCACTTGCTGCTCGCTCCGTCAAGCTGATCCATCTGCTTCTGAGCCGCTGAAATAAATACGTCGCAGTTTGCGCCCGACTGTATCTGAGTTTTCAGCGTACCGGAGGAATCATATGTAGTTTCTATTTTCACATCAGAATGTTCCTTTGTATATTTATCTATAATATTATTTAAAGAATCCGTCATAGAAGCCGCTGCGGAAACGTACAGAGTAACATCTCCTCCGTCATTACCGCCGCCCGCAGATCCTGCGTTACTCTGCTTATCACCGCAGGCGCACATAGATACTAAAAGAGTAATCGCAACAACCAAAGAAAATATCTTTTTTTTCATCTTTCTTCTCCTTTGTAAAATTTAAAATTATTTATTAATTTTATATGAAAAAGGCATTGTATGATATATACCTTATTTCCTGTTTAAAATCAAAGCCTCCCTGACTGATCCAGATTCAAAAATTTCACTTCACGCTCCAATCTCGTTGATCTTTAATATTTCGCAAATCTTTTTCTGTCTGTTTTTAAATTTATAATAATTTTATCTTATAAATTTTAATAATAAATATTCTATCTGTTGAGAATTAATATATTCTCCCTGGCAAGACTCAGATTTATATTCCGGCTGCCTGCAAATGACTGCCATTCCTCCTTTGCTACTCTTACATTCAGACTCGAATACTCCGAAACCACCGAATCTGCGGAAAGCAGCAGAATAATCTCATTAAAATTATCTATAATCTTATCCACCCTGAAACCTGCCGAAACGCCGCCGGAATTCCTTTCCAATTTCACCAGTCCAGGTTTGACAGCAATATATTTTGCCTCCTCGCAGTCTTCGCATACGATTTCTGTATTCCAGTCTATAAGCCTTACACGATTTTCTCCGAGATATTCCGCGCGGGAAAAATTATGACAGCCTGTGAGAAGCGCGCTCTGATACGTTTTCGGTTCTGCAAACAGGCTTGTTTTTTCATCATAGCAATCCACTTTCCCGTCCGCTATTACAGCAATGTGATTGCTGATCCTGTACACCTCGTCCCGATTATGGGAAACTATAATAGACGTACCCTCAAAGTCCTCAAGAACGCGCATAAGTTCCTGCTCAAGTTCCCAGCGCAGAAAACTGTCCAGCGCAGAAAACGGTTCGTCAAGCATTAATATATCTGGTTTGGATACCATGATCCTCGCAAGAGCCGCCCTCTGCTGCTGTCCTCCCGAAAGCTGAGAAGGCCTGTGCTTCTCAAGCCCGTCAAGATAAAATTTTTTCATGGTTTCCCGACATATCGCTTTTTTTTCCGCCTTACTTACAGAAAACCGCTTCATTCCCGACATAATATTCTGCTCCACATTCATATTGGGAAACAACGCGTAATTCTGAAAAAGAAGCCCCGCCCCTCTTTCCTGGGGACTTATATTAATGCCTTTATCACTGTCAAACAAAGTTTTCCCGTTTACGATAATATGACCTTCATCGGGTTTAACGATGCCCGCTATACATTTAAGCGTCATACTCTTTCCGCAGCCGGAAGCTCCAAGCAGGGCGAGCACTTCATTTTCTGCCTGTAAAGATACATCGAGTACGAATCCTCCGAAATCCTTCTTGATACTCAAATCCAAAGACACGATCCCTACCCCCTTATCTCAACAGACGCAGCTTTTGAACCTGTAAGCCTGTCCTTCTTTTCCAGGAAATTTACAGCCAAAAGCACTACCGCAGATATGGCAAGATTTATCATTACCCACTTAAAAGCGTTTACTTCGTCGTCTGTACGCCAGAGCTGATAAACCGTAGTGGAGATAGTCGCCGTTCTGCCCGGCGTGTATCCCGCTACCATGCTCGTAGCTCCGTACTCGCCGAGAGCTCTTGCAAAAGCGAGCACCGTACCTGCTATTATGCCCTGCTTGCAGTACGGCATGATTATGCGCCAGAAAATATACATATTAGACAGACCAAGGGTCTGCGCCGAATATTTCAACGTAACGTCGAAACTCTCAAAAGCTCCTCGTGCGGTTCTGTACATAAGCGGAAAAGCTACCACAGACGATGCAATCACGGCGGAATACCATGTCATCACTATTTTTAATTCAAAATGCTCCATGAGCCAGCCTCCAAAACTCGTGTTAGGCGCAAGAACCATTAATATAAAATATCCTACTACTGTAGGCGGCAGCACCAGAGGAAGAGTCAGCACCACATCGAATATGCCTTTTACGAGTCTGGGCAGCTTTGCCACGTAATACGCGCAGAAAATTCCTGAAAAAAATACTATTACCGCTGAGATCAGCGCGATTCTCAGTGAATTCCATAAAGGAAAAAGATCCATAACAAAGCACCTCTTTATATATTAATAATTTATTTTACGATATTAATAAAATTCATTATACTAATTAAATTAATTGTTTTAATCCTAATAACTTGTTCACTGATTAGTATAGCAAATAAAAACGATATTCGCAAGTTTTTATTTTATTTTAGTTTGGTTTTGTTTGTTTAGTTTTTATTTTTACTGTTTAAACATATTTTTTATAGTTAATGACTGACATAATTATTCTTAACTGCATATTAGTTTTTATATTTCTGATAAGAACATTAATAAAAACGTCTATTTTTTAAATTTATACTAAATATTCAAATTCTCATATAAAAATTCCTTTTTTTACTCAAATGCCGTTTTGCTTTCTAAAAGTATCAAAATAAGTTTAGCGTTTTTTCATATAGATATATGTGTCCATATAATATAAAATGGATGTAACCTTATCGCAGATGTCCCCTTTTTTAGGCGGGTTTCATATTCGACTTTCAGCGGGAGCTTATAATCTCACACTGAAACACGAAGGAGCAAATCACTGCGACGGTTGCAATCGTCGCAGCATGATTAAGCGAGCTTACCATGCTTTGCTCCGATTTAAATACGCTACCCTACAATAAATATAATATTTTGATTAACTATGAAAAAATTTCACAGACACGACCGCAACATATTCTTTAAAATGATATTCCGTATAGATATCCGTCTGAGACACGCTCTGCGCCATTTTAAATTTTTCGTAAAATGGATGATCCTTTCAGTTGTGATTGGTACCGTATGCGGCATAATCGGATCGGCTTTCCACTATGCAGTAGACTTTGCAGACAGCTCTGCATCACAATATCCACATTTATTATATTTTCTGCCTGTATCGGGACTTATAATAGTATTCTGCTACCGAAAACTGAATATCTTGAACGACGGCGGTACTAATTCGATACTAAGAGCAGCCCGCGCAGAAGATACGACGGCTTTAAGAATAACGCCTCTTATTTTCGGAGCTACGTTTCTCACCCACCTGTGCGGCGGCTCCGCCGGACGGGAAGGCGCAGCGCTTCAGATCGGAGGAAGCCTGGGTTCATTCATAAGCAGAAAATTAAAACTCAGCAAATACGAACAACAATTAATGGTAATGTGCGGTATGAGCGCTACCTTTTGCGCGCTGTTTGCAGCGCCCCTCACAGCAGCTTTTTTTTCCATAGAGGTCGCCGGAGTAGGCACGGTATTTTACGCAGGTCTTGTTCCCTCTGTCACAGCTTCGTTCATAGCGATGCTTATATCCCGGTTTCTCGGAGTTTCAGCCATGAGCTTCGACATAGCGTCAGCTCAGCCTGTTGACATAGAAATATTTATAAAAGTAATATTTCTTGCGATGATGACGGCACTTCTCAGCATTATCTACTGCTCAGCCATGCACAACAGCACGCGTCTTTATAAAAAATATATAAAAAATCCGTATATACGTATAATCGTGGGAGCTTTAATAGTGATATCTGCCACTTTGATCATAGGAAACAGAGATTACAACTCGGCAGGTATGGACAAAATTTCAGAAGCCCTTTCCGGAAGCGCAGTTCCTGAAGCCTTTATTTTAAAACTGCTGCTGACGGCAGTCACTCTTGGCGCCGGATTTAAAGGCGGCGAGATTATTCCTACCATGTTTATAGGATCCACATTCGGCTGCACTATAGGAGCTTTTCTCGGACTCGATCCGCTGCTGTCTGCAGAAATCGGGCTTATAGGACTTTTTTGCGGCGTAGTAAACTGTCCTCTGAGCAGCATACTGTTAAGCGTCGAACTGTTCGGCAGCGGCAATTTTATATTATTCGGCGTAACCGCGGCGGTTACTTATATGCTCAGCGGATATTACAGCCTGTACAGCGGACAGAAGTTCATGAACTCAAAACTGATGCCTATTACCTTTGAAAAATCAGCAAAATAAGATTATAATATAACATAAACTTACAGTAAAATGCTATAAAAGGAGTTGATTAAAATTGTCCATAATAAAAAAATCAGATGACCTGAGCGGATACGGTATTGCTTCGGACGACAAACAGGCCACCCTTGTTACCTTTTCGGACAGAAGATCTACTGATATATTTTTACCTGAATATATAAACGGCGTTCCTCTTCGAAAAATCGGCTTTGGAGCTTTTAAAGGCTGTGAAAATATACAGAAAGTCGTTATTCCAGATACGGTAAAAACCATAGAAAATTCGGCTTTCCGAAGCTGCCCTAATCTCACCGAAGCAATCATTTCAAATAATGCTGAAACCATAGCCGCTTACGCTTTTGAAAACTGTAAAAATCTTAAAAAAGTCAGGCTTCCCAGCCGGGTAAGATCTCTTACAGATAAAGCCTTTCAAAAGTGTTATAAACTAACAGATTTTACAGTTGTAGATATGAATAAAAACGACGGCTCCGAAAAACGGTTTGTAGTAGCCTGCCAAAACGAGCACAGACGATTCGGATTTATGAGCGCCTGCCTTATTTATTTCGATACATACAGCATGAGAAAATACGATGAAGGCTACTCTGTAATCCAGGAATTTGAAGATCTGTTCAACATAGCTGAATACAGACTGTTTAACCCTGAACAGCTTTCAGATTATATGAAAAAAGTATACGAAAACGCAATAAGAATGTCTATTCCCAAGCTGATTCAAGAAGACCAGGTTGCAAGACTCACATCAGCAGGCGAACTCGGCATTATAAAAGAAGAACGCATAAACGATTATCTTGAAATGGCAAGCGAAATAAAAGGAAGCTGTATGGCTTATCTGCTGGAATTTAAAGAAAATCACTTCAGTAAACATACTCTTGAATTTCAACTATAAAACGGACTCCTAATTTAAGCCTGATTTATACATTTTCACAATCAGCTTCTTAATATCGCAATTCCTGCATAAGTCCGTATAAAATTTACTTAGATATAAAAAATACGGCAAAGATTTAACAAAATTTAATTTATATAATATAACAGGAGAATTTTAATATGAGAATTTTCGATTCGATAACAGATCTGGTGGGGCGCACCCCTCTGGTTCGTCTTAATAATTTTATGAACGATAACGATCTTAAATCCGTTATCGCTGCAAAACTCGAATATTTCAATCCTGCCGGAAGCGCCAAAGATCGCGTTGCAAAAGCTATGATAAACGATGCAGAAAAACGCGGACTTCTTATGCCCGGCGGTATCATCATCGAACCTACCAGCGGAAATACCGGCATAGGTCTTGCCGCCGCTGCAGCTTCCCGCGGATACAAAGTAATCCTTACAATGCCCGACACCATGAGCGTAGAACGCATAAAACTCCTGAAGGCTTACGGCGCCGAAATCGTACTGACTCCAGGCAATCTCGGTATGGAAGGCGCTATCGATAAAGCAAATGAACTTGCAGAAGAATACACTGGAAGTTACATTCCAGGACAATTCGTAAATCCTATAAACGCAGAAACCCACAGGGAAACCACCGGCGTAGAGATCTGGAACGATACAGACGGCAAAATCGATATTTTCGTTGCCGGAGTAGGCACCGGCGGCACTATTACAGGAATCGGAAGATACCTTAAATCCAAAAATCCGAACATTAAAATAATTGCGGTTGAACCTGCAGACTCGCCTGTGCTTTCAGGCGGAAAACCAGGCTCTCACGGACTCCAGGGCATAGGCGCAGGATTCGTACCTGAGATCCTCGATACGGATATTTATGACGAAATCATTACTATTACCACTGAAGAAGCCTACCGCACAGGAAACGAACTTGCAAAGCGCGAAGGTATCCTCGCTGGAATTACTTCAGGAGCTGCGGTGGCAGCGGCAGCTAAACTTGCATACCGCTCGGAAAACAAAGATAAATTAATAGTAGCCTTTCTTCCGGATACAGGGGAACGCTATATGTCAACCGACATGTTCAAATAAAATTTACACCATTTTTTCAAAAGCTGTTAAATTAAATGACCGCTATGTTTTTCAGAAAAATAATTACTGAAACGTATCTCATTTAACAATGCAGCTTTTTATTATTCTCTGCCACTTACGCCTAAAAACCTGCCGGTTACGCAATCAAACCTTTCTATCACACTTTTACTGCCGATATAAAAATTATAACCAATATATAAAATCATGTTTCAGATTTTCCTGTAAAACCCTGAGCCCGCTCTTAATTTCAGCGCTTAAAATTTTATATCTCCGCTAATAAAAATATTTATTTGAATTATAGTGAAAGGGAATATTATGAATACAACTATTAATACAAATTATGGAAATTCAGTATCGACCAACTCTGCCGCATCTCATGCAGCAAATAAAAAAACTTCAAATTCCGGCGCTTTTTCGGATATGATATCCGAAACCCATAAACAAAAAACATCCTCCGTATCGGATACGTACAGCCGTTCCGCCGTCTTAAATCCCGCAGCGCTCATGGGAAGCGCTATCAGTTCTTTATATAATATTCAGTCTAATATTAATGTAAACGAAACATCCGAAACTAAGCCGGCTTCTCTCGAAGACATGCTGCGTGCAAAATATCCGCAGCTCGTATATCACGTATTTGATGCCAGCAGTCACTACTGGCGCACCCGCAACGACTATCCCCATTATCTGCTTTATCAGCAGGATATAGACACAAAAGCCATAGAAAACTGGACGCCCGAAGGCCCTAATCCCTTTTATGGTTCTGTGGATGGTCAGTTTATAGCGCCAAAAGAGATCAAGGCTCTGTCTTCAGTACCTGTCGGTACTACTGCGGTCGTTATCCATCCGAAAGTTCAGGAACGTATGGATCGCGAGCCGGAATATGCACAGGAAATAATGAATCGTATAGACGCCTGGTTCACATTTGATATGCTGCGCAACGAAGCCATGATGCCCGGAATAACCGCGAGATCATCGCGGTGCATCGCTATCGGTGAAGATGGCAATATAGTCAACGCCCAGTCCCACAGCGCAGGACAGATCACTCATTCGGGCGACGACGATTCCGAAACTATAGACTGGTGGGATATACGCATGGCGCGTCACGCGTATTTTATGGCTATGTTTATAGAAGAACAGCTCGGCTACGGCGTTTCAATTCCCGGCACTATACCCGGAATGGGCGCGCTTCCGCCTATGACCGAAGCTGCAGGCGGTATTAACGGTATTAATAATAACGCGCTTCTTTCCGCAAGATCAGACCTCGCCGAACTTATGAAAAACCCGGACTTTATAAATGCCCTTGGCGACACGATCGCCGGCTCCTCTACAAAATCCGTACTTGCAACAACTCAGGAGCATATTTTTGGAAAGCAGTTTCATCCTTTATCTGCCGGTATAGCATAAATGCCTGACATTAAATTATAATATATGATGCTTTATTATGGTTTTCTTATTTTTATCAACTGCCATATATGTTCTTTTATATATACAACATATTAACATGCGCTTATATAACTATATTACAAATACAAAGAAATCCATATATGGCAACACAGTCGTTACAACCTATATTCAAGAAAATCTAAAAAACAAGTCTAAACACTGTTCGACAAAATAGATCCGAACATGAAATAAATCATTTTACGACTTTATGCCCATGATATTCCGTAGCTTCATGGGCATTTTTCGTGCTTTTTCCTATAATCAAATACAAAGCTCTGCGTCATAGTTATAAACATAAAATCATATGATTAAAATAACGCTTATGTTTTTTATGTTACCGATATTTACTAATCTGTATGTGTAAAAAATCGTTGAAATAACTGCCTCTTATATCTCGTTACATCTCATTGATTTTCTTGATTTATACCACATCATAAATTATAATTATATTCAAGACAGATAAATTTGTTTTCATCAAAGTATTACACTTAATTATAGGGATTTATATATTATGACACAAGAAATAAATAAAAACTCAGATACCGGTGCGCCGGTTTTTAAAGCAACAAACGATCTTGTTCCAATAGACGCCGCATATTTTTACTCCGGTATGTATGTCGATTTCAGCATATATACAAAAAACGGCGCCGGAATCGAACTTTTATGCAATAACGTCCTGTTGAATGACGATCTTATAGGCAAATTCGACCAGATCGAGGATTCCGGAGGCTTTATCTGCATATCTACCGCTAATTATAAGCGAACTATCTTCAATGCAGCGGCTGCAGCGGCTGCAAACGGTATTCAAGTAGATTGGGATGTTATAAGAAGAACAGCAGAAAATCCGCCTACATTTGAAAATCCTGTACGCCTGTCAATAGACAGCTGGATGAATAAAGATCAGCTCAAGGAAAAAGAACCTGCACCACAGCCCGCTGCAAGTCCCGCTCCTGAAAAATCTATGCAGCCGGAACCTGCGGTTCCCGAAAAACCACCTATTCCGCAGGCAGCTATAATTAATACATTAAATACATATCTCGATACATACGGAGATTCCGTTCCCGAAGAAACAGCTAAAGAAGTCCATGAGGCTATTGACAAACTCCAGCAATACTTCGCTATCACAGAAGGAATACAGGAAATAATAAAATATAGCGCTAAAAATTATACAGTACGCCCTAAAGAAGTCAACGAAGTTGCAGGTCAGATAGTAGAAATTGTCACTTCTACCAAACCCGAAATAATCATGCAGTGCATGTCGTCGCTGACAGCGCAGTTTGATTATCTTCCCGCCCATACGCAAAATGTTGCAAGCATGAACGTTCTTTTAGGTTCATGGATGGATCTTCCGTGGAATGATATACGCAGACTTGCCGTAACAGGTATTCTGCATGATCTGGGAAAACTCATAATCTCAAATAAAATCATACAGAAGCCATCACGACTTTCCGCTCAGGAATTTGAAGCAGTAAAAAAACATCCGGTACATTCATACAATATTGCTTTATCCTCAGGAATAACAAACAGAAGCATACTGCTCGGAATAAGACATCATCACGAAAGAATTCATGGCACGGGCTATCCGGACGCCATAAAAACCCCTAATATTTCACAGTTTGCATCTATTACCGCAATATCCGATATGTACGACGCTATGACCACCGGCCGTTCCTACAAAGAAGATTTCTCTCCATTTGACGTAATGCAGGAATTTTCTGAACTCCGCTTTACGGATCTGGATTTAAAAATAGTAAATATGGTTTTAGATAATATGATAAACGTTCTTATGAACAAAAGAGTACGGCTTTCCAACGGAAAAAATGGGCTCATCGCAAAAATTAATCCTTCTGATTACGCGCACCCTACCGTTTATGTAGATAATAAATACGTAAAGACGTCTAACAGCGTCAAAGTTATGGCTATTAATACCTTTATACCTTTGGGCTAAATAATTAAGGAGTTTTACACAGAATAATAAATTCTATTCGTGCAAAGCTCCTTTTTGTTTAAAAATACAGTTTATATATTAAATTTTAATATCCATATTTTTTTCTATTTACCATAAGAAACGCTATTGAAACAAACAACGCCAGCACCTCGGCAATTATTATAGATCCCCAGATACCGTTCAGTCCGAAGAATATCGGCAGAATCATCACCACGACAATCTGGAACACAAAAGTTCTTAAAAAAGATATAATGCCGGACACTACGCCGTTGTTTAAAGCCGTAAAGAACGACGACACATAGATATTAAAACCGTTTACCAAAAACGCTGCCGCATAAATCCGAAGTCCGTAGCAGGTCATTTCAAACAGCGCGTCGTCGTAACCAACAAAAAACTTGGTTAACGGCTTTGCCAGAAGCTCTGCTAAAATCAACATACTTATTCCCGCAAGCCCGATCATTGTCAAGCTCTTTTTCAGCAGATTTTTCAGCTCCGTTTTATTTTCCGAACCGTAATTGTAACCCACCAGAGGAGCGCTTCCCACAGCATACCCCATAAAAACAGCTATAAATATAAAATTAACATACATTATCGTACCGTATGCGGCTATGCCGTCATCGCCTGCAAAACGCATAAGCTGAAAATTATATAGTATATTAACGATTGATGCCGACAGATTTGTAAGCATTTCTGATGAACCGTTCAGACAGCCTTTACCTATCACCTTTGGCTCCAGCCTGGTTTTCGTCAGCCTCAGCAAACTGTTATTTTTCCTTGCAAAATAAAAAATCGGCGTCAGTCCTCCTATAAATTCTCCTATAGCAGTCGCCGCTGCCGCGCCTGCTACACCCCAGTCGAATACGGCTATAAAAACATAATCCAAAACCGCATTGGTCAGTCCCGAAGCTATCGACATCTTTAAACTTAAAGACGCTTTTTCCGCCGCGACAAAAAAGCTCTGAAACGCTATCTGAAGCATAAAACACGGCAAAGATAAAAATGAAATTCGCGCATATATTATACAGTATTCTCTTATATTATTGGAAGCTCCGAGAAGAGTTACTATATGATCCATTAACATAAAACCAGCGGCCGCTATAATAATTCCAAGTCCAAGAATGGTATATATGAACATGGAAAAATATCTGTTTGCCCGTTTATTATCGCCTTCGCCCAGGGTTTTAGCCACCACAGCGCTGCCGCCCGTACCAAACATGAATCCTATAGCCGACAGTCCCATAAGCACCGGCATGACGAGGTTTACTGCTGCAAAAGAATCCTTTCCCGCAAAGTTGGATACAAAAAGTCCGTCTACAACGCTGTAAATAGATGTAAATATCATCATCGCTATCGACGGCAAAACAAAACGTATTAATCTTGAATATGTAAAATGATCTGATAGTTGTATTCGCATGATTCTATATGATTTTCTCCTTCCTAAATATATTTCAATTATTAATAATATTCATCTCCGCTTTCAAACTCTACTATTTTCAAACCAAAATTCAAATCCATATTCATACTTCAAAATCTTCTGACATTCAGTTTCTGATCCCCATGATTCTTTTAAGCAGACGCCATGAAAGTTCCGCTTTTTCCTTCCCCGCCGAATTTAATATTTCCACATTTGAAAATACGTCAGCCGATATATCGGTATCCAAAATGTCTGGGCTCCCTGCCTGATTTTCTTCAGCTAACAGACTTTTTAAAGAAAGTCTTCGTTTAAGCTCGTTTGCCGTTCCCCTGCTTCCGTCGTATATTACCGCCTGACCGCCCGCCGCTTCCTGTATTCTGTCTTTTACAAACGGATAATGCGTGCAGCCCAACACTACCGCATCAGCCTTCTTTTTTCCGAGCATCTCGTATCTTCTCTCTAAATATGCGGCAAGTTCCCTGGAATCCATGTCATCCTGCTCTACAAATTCTACCAGCCCAGGACATTCCATAGGAATTATTTCAGATGTTTCTCCGTATCTTGCCATAAGGTTTGCAAATTTTTTCCTTCGCAGAGTAAGAGAAGTCGCCATCACCACGATACGACCGCCCGGATGTTTTTCCGCCGCTGGTTTTATAGCTGGTTCTATACCTATAATCGTAAGGTCGGAATACTTCTCGCGCAGCCTGCGCACCGCTACGCTCGTAGCCGTATTGCAGGCGACAACGATAGCTTTGCATCCTCTTTCCAACAGCTTTTCAAAAACGGCTTCCGTAAACGCGAAGACTTCTTCGTCTGATTTTACGCCGTAAGGCGCATTTGCCGAATCTCCATAATATATATATTTTTCATTTGGAAGGAGCTCGATTATTTTACTCAGAACGCTTATTCCGCCTACCCCCGAATCAAAAACTCCTATGGGTGATTTATCCATATCGTCTACCTCTGAATATTTATAGTCTGTAAGTACCGTATTTATCATTCCACTCCGAACCTTTTTCCTCGCAGTCATAATAACCTGAACATGCTTCATACAAATCCGCGCTTATCTCGCATATTATATTTTTAAGTTCAAGCCCTTCAATAAACTTTTTGGGCAGCCCGGAAGCGCCCTTTAGCGCGCCCAGTATATTTCCTACAAGACTTCCCGTCGTATCGCTGTCGCCGGAATGATTTACAGCGGCAGCCATAGCAAGCTCAAAATCATCTTCATATTTAAGACAACAATACACAGCTATCGCAAGAGTTTCTTCTGCGGCGCGTCCCCTGCCTAAGCGTTTAATATTAATGGAATCTCTTCTCATACGCTCCTCTGCGTCCGTTTTCCTGTCAAAATTTATAAGCTGAACCGCAAGAGTAAGAAGTTCAGTAATACGAACCACATCTTTATAATGTGAATAAAACTGACTCTTAAGCATTTTAACGGCATCCGCGATTATATCGGCAAGATCTTTATCTGAATATACGATGTTGCTTATAATATATGCAAAAGCCGCCGCCGGAATATAACCCATCGGATTTCCATGGGTTATAGCGGCAGCCTGAGCCGCCAACTTTACCGTTTCATACTGATCGGAAGAATATAATCCTATGGGAGCGCTTCTCGTTATACCGCCGCAGCTCTTATTATCGTTTATTGGATCTTCTATCGTGCCTAATCTGCCGCATGATAATGCGTCAAAGCATGTCTGCTCCGGAGTTCGCGACACTCGAAGTTCCGGAACATTAAGCAGCCAGCAAACAGGCTTCACAGCCGGAATACTCTTTACCGACTGAGTTCTCATCCAATCTATATACGATGCGTACAGATTTTCAAGAACATCCGTATATTCGCCGCGCCTTCTGGCCGCATCTGTATAAATAAGTCCGTTTGCAGTAAAAAGCGTCATTTGAGTATTTACGGAAATGCGCGCGCCGCTCAGCTCGGAAAAATCCCTGATTCCTGAATATCCATAAGCGACCCTGATTTCATCTATATTTTTAAATTGTACAGGATATCCGAGAGCATCCCCTATAGCCCCTCCCAAAAGACAACCTGTAAAATTATCTTCTGTAAATCTTTTCATAGCATTTCCTTCCCGAACAAGATCAATTCAATTCCGAATTAAGCAGATCTGTTATAGAACTCTCCTCAAAAAAAGTATTGGCATTATATAAAAACATGACTTTATTAGCGCCTTCTTTCTCTGCTAACGCATATAAATTTCCATAATAATATCGCGGATCTATTATTATAATCTCACTGTAATACGGTATAAGCATAGGTACAAAACAATTTGCATAAGAATCCTTGACTACAATAAGCCGTTCGTCGTTTCTCACCGTAGTGTTTATCTTTATCTGAGAATAATTTCCGCCGAAAAACACTGCATATTTATCTGCTTTTTCCAGATTTTCCTGCCTGTAAACAGATGCCGTCTTTTCGCCTTCTTCCACGTACTCTACAACATATTCTATATTATCTTTCGGAATATATGTTTCTACAGAATCCTTTGCTGATACTGAAAAACCGCTTTTTGATGCGAGAGTTCCAGAAAAATCGTCTGCAAGAGTATATTTTGTATATAATTCTTCGGACACAGGTATTCCTAACTTTGCGGAAGAGATAAACAAAGCTCTGAACGCTCCGTAACTCGTCCAGTGATGATCCGTACGGTAATAGAGTTGATTTCCTGCCTCAAATTCCGCTGTAAAGTCATCTCTTACATCTATATATTTCACAACGGGCGATAACCTGAAAATAACGCTGTCCATATATGCATTCTGATCTTTTACGGGCGCGTAAGCCGGCAGATTATCTTTCATTATATTAGCAGCATTCGGAGCAAGCAGCATATATACGTTTATATTTTCATTGCTTTCAGCAAATGTATTAATATCCTTTATCTTGTGCGCCAATTTTGTATGATCCGGCTCGTTTATATCTTCAAGAAGATATCCGTCCGAACCTTTATAAACTCCATTTGCATAATATTTGCCTAACGTTGTTTCCGCCGAGCTTCTCAGTCTTATCCACATATCACGGAAAGGAAACTGATCCGTTACATAGCTTTCCATATCTGATGCAAAAGTTCCCTCAACAATGGCTGTATACGATATATGAGGCATAGATGTCAGCGTCCTGTTTTCCTTTTCAGAAAAATCCTTATCCGGTATAAGAATATTTAAAACGCAGATTATTATTATAATTCCGGCAGCGATAATTCCAGTAAAAATATTCTGAACAGATGCTTTAATATTATCCGCTTCCTCCGCTCCATTCACAGACGCCAGATATTCCTCATCTTCATAGCCCCCGGTACTTTCCCATGAAATATAGGTTCTGCGGCTTTCCCCTAACTCACTGTCTGCACGTTTATCCTCTCCCGGCTTTTCAACAAAATTATCTACATTCTTTAACCGGCTGCCTTCAGGTATCTTCCAGTATTTATCAGCCATATTTTCTATATTTTTCTTCATACTTTCGGATTCTTCTTTATTGTGTCCGATATCATATTTTATATGGCTTCCTCCCTTAACATAATCTTTTATTTTTTTATTACCTGAACTGTCAACAGATTTTTCGCCTGATTTATTCTCCGATTTTTTATTATCTCCGATATTCACGCTTTCTATGCCGATATCCGTACTCCCATCAGTCCTGCTTCCAGGCTGCTTTCCAACATCCGCGCCTTCCCCAGAATGAAAATAATTTTCCCAAAAAGATCTTGCCTGTAATCTTTCAGCTGCTCTTTCCGAAACTCTGTTCCGTTCGTCATTTTTCATATTACTATTAAAATCTTTATTTTTTTCCATAGCTTTCCTGACAACCTACTAAAATCTGAAATAAAGAAACGGATTATATGTTTCATTAACAAGATACGCAATGCACATAATAAGCATTGATGCATAAATCACGGGCATTACCCTGTCCGCAGTTTTCGGCAGCCTTTCGCTGAAAAACTCTGTCGCTCTGCTGATTATCGGCGTACTGGCGCAAACCATAATCCCGATAAGTATTAAATTAGATGTAAGATAATACATAGCGATCGTATCTGCAAAAGGATGACTTACAAAACCGAACATCACCGACAAAATGCTGAAACACTGACTCATATCGCTGCTCGCAAAAATTACCCAGCCGATCATCACTATTATCATAGTGTAGATATGCATAAGCGCAGCCGGTGCTCTGTCTTCAAAACGCTTTAATATCAAATATTTTTCAAGCGTAAGTATAATACCATAGTAAAGCCCCCAGATCACAAAATTCCAACTGGCTCCGTGCCAGAATCCTGTGAGCATCCATACAACCATAAGATTTCTTATATGTTTCGTTGTAGATACCATATTTCCGCCCAGGGGGATGTATACGTAATCCCGAAACCAGCTTCCCAGGGAAATATGCCATCTGCGCCAAAACTCGGAAGCGCTTTGCGATATATACGGATAATTAAAATTCGGCATAAAGTCGAATCCGAGCATCCTGCCAAGCCCAAGCGCCATATCCGAATAACCGCTGAAATCAAAATATATCTGAAAAGTAAAGGCTGCGCATAGAATCCAGCCTGTAAGCACAGACATATCGTCTGTATTCATGGCGGACAGCGTATCGAATACCGATCCTATATTATTTGCAAAAAGAACTTTTTTTGAAAGCCCTATTATAAACTGCTTCATTCCGCTGCCAAACTTTTCCGCGGAAATCCTGCGCTGTGCAAGCTGAAATTCTATATCTGAATACTGGACGATAGGACCCGCGATAAGCTGAGGGAACATGGTTACGTAAACTCCAAGAGTTATTATATTTTTCTGAGCTTTTATCTTGTCTTTGTACACATCAATAATATACGAAAGAACCTGAAAAGTATAAAAAGAGATTCCGATCGGAAGTCCTAATTCTTTATACGGAATATCTACCGAAAAAATATGATTTATATTTGATATTATAAACCCATAATATTTAAAAAATCCTAATAAACTTAAATTTATAATTACTGCGAATATTAATAAAATCTTCGCTCGCTTTCTGTTCATTTTGTTCAATTCTATATCAAGACCCATGATATAGTTAAACAATATATTCAAAATCATTAATATTACATATACCGGCTCTCCCCAGGCATAAAAAATCAGGCTGCATAAAAGCAAAGCTGCATTTTTATACCTGAAAGGCGCTATGTAATATATGATTAAGGTCAGCGGCAAAAATACGAATATAAAAAATAAACTGCTGAATACCATTTCCTGCTCCTGGACAAACTATCTTTTTAAAACTTTTATAAAAGATGAATAATATTTATCGGCTTCCTGTGAAACCATAAAAAATACAAAATTGCCTTTATTTGAAACCACCGCTGACTCAAGCAGTCCAAACTGTTCCGGCGCATACCCCTCAAAAGACGACTTCTGAGCGTCAAGACGCTTATTTATATGATCGAGAAGCTCGGTCTTTTTTTCCGGCGAATCAGTTTTTACTATCAAAAGCTCCGTTACATCCATATTGGAAGCGGGTCTGAAATAAACCAATCCATCGTAATTTTCCGGATTTAATTTAAAAATCTGCCTGAAATCCGCGCCGGCGCCCATAACAGACCCAACCGGAGCTTTATCTGCCGTCTGCTGACCGGCATCGTCAGCCGAATCCTGCGCAATATCTTCGCCCGTGTAATTCTCCCCTGTTTCTCCCTTCGCTGATTCGCCGACCTTAGAATCAACGCCAACCTGATTTTCCGAAAGCACGGCATCGGCAACTTCTATAACAGAAACTTCAAAATTCTTATCTTCATTGACATATATTTTACAGATAAATAAAGCTATCAGTAAAATGATAGCAATTTTAGATATATTTAAAATAAACTGTTGTTGTTTTACTTTCATTGTTATTATTATAAAAATTCCTTCCAAATCATATAAAAATTCTATTTATTAATTTCTATCGATTTATCTAAATAAGACCTGCCTGAGCAGCCGTATAATTAAGCCATAATTTATGATAAGCAACGTTTGTATGTACGTGATCCGGCTCGTAATACTGTTCTGTAAGAAGATTTGTAGTATCTATATAACCCACTCCGATCTCATCCGCCATTATCTTAAGCGCCGCATTATAATCAGGTATATAAACTAAATAAGGCTCCTTTTCAAAAGCCTGGCTTTGTGTAAGAAAAATGGAACATACGTAAATATTTGCAGATGGCAGGCTTTCCTGAAGCTGTGAAATAAGATTTTTATAAGCGCTTATAAAGGCATCAGTATTTTCAAAATACGTTCCAGTATCGTTCATGCCGTAATTTATAAAAATATTCTTTGGCTTCATTTTTATGGTTTTTTGTATATCTGGCTCGCAGTTCTTGAGCTGCCTGCCCTTTACTGCCGCGACTTTCGTTTCGCTGAGCAGCTTGTATGCGGAAAATCCTTCTGCATGAGAATCGCCCATTATAACCGAACTTCCAAATATTTTATTAAAATCTCCTGACTTTGCCGCATCTATAATCTCCGTCCTTTCCATGTCCTTAATCCTTGTTTCTATCGCAGCAACATCGCCTGCGGATATAGCTTTTATCTTGTCGATCCCAGCAGCAACATCGCCTTTATTCGCTGCTGCATGCGTATTAACCGGCTTAGGAGCAAGACTGAACTTAATTATCACCGCCGCGGCAAAAAAGGCAATCATAACTAACAAAATAATAATTGCTTTTGTATTTTTCTCATCGAAAGAAAATCTGTTTTCTGTTTTTTTATATTTCATTTCATGTAATTTTATTTATTTTCTATATCAAATTCTACGATTGCAAAGATTTCTCCATCATCGCTTTCAAGCCCAACAGTATAAATATTTTTATTAATATAGAGTTTAGGAACCATTATATCATCTAATACGGCAGCTTTCCTGTAATCGACCCTTACCTGCCTTACCGCAGAATCTTTCGGCAGCAATTCACTCGCCACGAGAACGTATTGCCCGTTATTCATGTGTCCTTCGCCTATTCCGTTATTCGCATCTATTTGATGCTTATAAACCCGAATAGCCGGATACGTAATATTCGGTTCGCCCGTTATTTTTATTTTACGCGGCGCATAGTCCATTTTCAGTTTAGGTGATATTTCGTATTTTTCAATAATATTCCTCTGCGGTCTTACAGGCTTGCCTGTATCGAGATCAACTAATATCCATATGCAGTTGGCATATGCTGCTGTTTCGTTATTTTCATCCAAAAGAACTACGTTCCTGTTTCCGAAAAAACTTTTAAAAGCATAAGGCCATGTTCCGATCGTAATTTTTTCGCAGAGCTCAGGATAACGTTTTATGACAATCTGCCAGCTTGCCAGCATCCAGGTAAGACGCTTCTCGGCGAGAATATCTATACCCGCGCCTAAATCCTCAGACTGAAATGTACAGCAATCCTGAAAATAATCTATAAGAGAAATCAGCGACAGTTTTTTATCATGATCCGTTTCGCTGAACCTCACCCTGCTGGTAAATTGATACATATTATGTCACCTCATTTCCGCAAATCTTTCTTAAATCCAATATAACATTATACATTATATTCTTATAATGAGAATCTTAATTTTTCCGATTATAAAAATTATTTTTTATCTTCTCATATTATGGTAAAATAATTCGGTAATAGATTAAAATCATCATACCGGCGCTTCACCTTAAAACTTTAAATTTGCCCGAATGCTTGATTTTATAGCGTAAAATATATATCATTGGGTATAATAAATATGATTTATTGAATAAATCGCTTTAATTTCTAATGATTATAATTATATTTATATAAGGAGGAATGTAATTATGGATATCGTACATCTTACAAACGAAAATTTCGCTGAAGAAATCAACACCGATCAAAAAGTTCTTATAGATTTTTGGGCGTCCTGGTGCGGTCCCTGCAAGATGGTTTCGCCTATCCTCGACGAAATCGCGTCAGAAGATCATGATTTTAAAATATGCAAAGTCAATGTAGACGAACAACCGGATCTTGCTCAGCAGTTTATGGTAAGAAGTATCCCTACTCTCGTAGTCATGAAAAACGGACAGGCCGCCGCAACTACCGTAGGCGCTCAGCCAAAAGCCAATATCATCAAATTTGTCGAAGAAGCGTAAGCAAGGAGCTTAATAATTATGAATAACAAAACAGGAATCGTAACAGCAGTATGCACCAGCGACGTAAAAGGCATACAAAAAACAGCAAAAGACTCCGTAGAACTTGTAGAGGACTTTGGTATAGCAAACGACGCTCATGCCGGCAAATGGCACAGACAAGTCAGTCTGCTTTCTCAGGATAAAGTAGATGAATTCAACAAACTCGGCGCAGGCGTACAGCCCGGAGCTTTCGGCGAAAATATACTCGTCCGCGGCTTTGATTTTAAAACTCTTCCAGTAGGCACCGTATTTAAGTGCAACGATGTTGTACTCGAAATGACCCAGATCGGCAAGGAATGTCATTCTCACTGCCAGATCTACCAAAAGATGGGAACATGCATCATGCCTCACGAAGGAGTTTTCACCAAAGTAGTACATGGTGGGACCATAAACGTAGGCGATGAATTCGTGCTCGTCGAAATGCCCCAGGCTTAAAATATAATAAAATTACCTGACGGCAGGATGTATTCTTATCCTGCCGTTATTTGTCATACATATTAATATTAATAAAATATATTTTTAAAAATCAGCTCAACCGGATTATATTAATATCTTCAGCTCTGATCATTTTCAGTCCGTTCTTCCATAGCTTTGCTTATGTTCCTGACATAATCCTCCGGCATCTGCGTTTTTTTAGCCGTTTCTTCCACAGACATACCCGACCACAAAAATCTCAAAGCCACATAATCCATAGACTCTCCCACTTCTATCAAATGCATATCAGGATCATAAATCCGCACAACCCTCTGTCCCCAATCATGCTGCATTGGTTTATTCAAATATCTTATCTCAAACCTGCTGTTTTCTAATTTTTCCAGAAAAACGTCAAAATTATTTTCCTCAAAATACAGCTCCGCATTATTACTGCCCTGGCTTACTTCGCTTCCGATCAGCCGCTCCCATACGGAGCGCTGCTGCAAAGCAAGTCCTCCCGTCAAAACCATATTCCCGTCAAAATCAGCAAGTACCAACAACCCGAACAGCTCTTTATAAAATTCGGCGGATTTATCTATATCATCTACCACCAGCAAAAAATTCTTTAATCTCATACGCTAAACTTTATACGGCTAATATTTTGATAATCCGCCGTACACTCTTCCTTTCCAAATTATGATTTATCCGTACAATTTTCAGTATTAATATTACTGCGCTGTCAGTATAAAAACAAAGCCGTTCCATATTAAAACCTCATCTGTATCCTTATTTTTCAGTTTGATTTTCCTTTAGCTTGGGCTCCTTTTTCTTCTTAGGTTTCGGCTTAGGAAGCGCATTGCAGGTTTCCTTTACGAATCTTGTCAAAAATTCCCTATCGTCTATATCCTGTATCAAAAAACTCGGCTTTGCGCCATCATACGGCGGCGCCTGCGCAAGATCTGGAGCCATTTCGAGCCCCGGTTTCGTAATCTTTACAAAAAACTGATCATCGCATATTGTAGCAAAAAATTTGCCGTCGCAATAAAGCCCATATTCTCCGAACATCTTGCGATAGCTGATATCTCCAGCCTCTTTAAGCTGATCCGCTACATACTCAACAAACTCCAATCTTGATGACATTTAACCATTCTCCTTATAATATCCATATTGTTATCCTACTTATCAGAACTATCAGCCTGCCCGTACTTCCTGAACATTTCCTCGACTGATCCGCATGACATCCTGCCCTCCGGGCACTGTCCAAGGACAAAACACGATGGACCAAACAGCGAAAACATCACGGGATGCCTGCTTCTCAGCTCGCTGAGCAGCGCATCTGCGCAGGCTTTTATCTCCCACTGGGCCCGGCTGCACGTCCTTAATCTTATAAACGTATACAATTCATTGCCATTCATAGTAGTCATAATCGGAACCGTAAGCCCGCTGAGAAGCAGATATACGCCGTCCTCAGCTGAAAAACCAAGCTCCGCTAACTCCTTCGCAGCCTTGCGGCTCGTTTTAAATATATTATCGTATCTTTCTTTTAAACCTGCTCTCACAATGCTTTCCGGCAGAACATATTCGTAAAAATCACATGATGCTGTATAATCCGGAATCACTATTGACTGCATTCTGTGTCTTACTAAATGAGTAACGCCCGCCAGAGATATTCTGTTAAATCTTATTGTAAAAACAGTCTGCTCAAGCTCTCTTCTTCTGCTTCCTTTGAGAATAGCAGAAATAATTTTTGTCTGAAGTCCTACATTGTCAGTATTAATATCATCAATATCAATCCCATAATTCAATGCTGCCGACCTGCATATTATTTTTTCCGGAAGATCCGTTCCGCTGATAACAGATACAAGCTCCTGTTTTTGTTTCTTCTTTTTTTTCTTCCCGCCTGCCGCTCCGAAACTCTCCAAAATCAGCTTTCCTGCATTAAAATGAGTTTTTTTCACGCTAAGATACGGCAGTTTGTCCTCACATTGAGTAAATAAAGACATGCCGAGCTCGGCGATCTCGGAAAACCTGCTGCCCCTGCCGTTTACCATCTCGTTCATTATCTTTATCAGTTCCCTTCCATTCACCGTGCAGTAAAAATTACTTTTGAACGAATAAGGCAAAACAAACCTCGCGTCCTCTTTAGGGACTCCTGCCTGCACGAAATGATTATATTCGCCAAACAGATAATCCATATGTTTTTTATATGTATTCTCTATAAGCTCTCTGTTATCTCCGCTATATTTAGAAAAATCAGGTAATATATAACCCATTTTCCCAAAATCAACATATCTTCTCGACTTTACCGTAAAAGAAGCCAATCTGAATTCTATCATAAACTGCTCTACAAAAACGGAAACATCGTTAAACGACAGATTTACAGAAATATGCTCTAACACGGATTCATGACCGGAAGACAAAATCTTTTCTATTAATTTAATATTAGACTCATCCTCATTTTCCTGTGACTTTTTATATATTTCATCGGCGCTTCCCTCCGTGGTAGAAATCCTGCCAGCAGCAGAAACTATGCTGTGAGCATTGGTATTATAATTAATTATCTTGACGCTCCCGTTCATGGCTTTACAGTCCTTTCGTAAATCAACATTATATATATTATTTATATTATAGCTGATATCCTGTCTGACTATCAAGCTAAACAACACAAACAAAAAACCATACCGAAAAAGAAATATGTAAAACTTCCTGTCCGTTATGGCTTTATTTTGTGCGCAAAATAAAAAACTGATTATTTCACAAAGCTATGATTTACATAGCTTTCTTTTGCTCTGCGATCTTAAATTTCTCAACGCTTCTTTATTTCTGAAATATAGTTATATGCAAATTCTATTGCACTGCAAGTCAGATTTTCACACATATGCGGCGGATCATTATCTGAAAAACCCGTTGGACGCAGTTCTAAACATCTCAGGGATCCAAATGTTTTATCAAAATCAAATGCGAAATCATAACAAGCGGATACGATGTCAGCTTCTGTTTTTCCTAATATATGAAAATAAATCCCTATAAACATAAGCGAACCTTCAACCAGACCGCATTGCGCCCTGTATCCGCCCGCGCCGTGCAGTCCGACCGCAGAACGGATCGTCTGCTGCTCAATAGCAACTTCAAATAATTCACTTAAACATATAAGCGCTGTCCTCGCGCAATTTATATCTTCTTCCCAGTACAATTCATGTACTCGCTTTATTATATATTCTTTCATTAATATATCCCTTTGCAATTCTTAATCTCTATTTCTGTATCGTTATTATATTATACCGCAATTTAATCTCTGCGTCCCGAAATCCAGACTTTTATAAGCGAAACAAGAGGGAATACGAAAAGATATGCAAAATTTTTATATCTCACATCCAAAACGGCAATGCCGATTTCATCACTTATAAACATTACAGTCTGTACTATTGACGCCAGAATAATAAATACAGAAATTATAGCCATAACGATCAATGCTGCTGGATTCTGACCTCTGTTCAGCTTCACGCCGCATATCCCTGCGCAAAACAGCGCCGTTAATAGATATATTATAAGCGGCAGACAATTCACGATCGCTGTTTCTATCAAATTAATATCATAAAATTTCTGAAATGCCTGCCTGTAATGCTCCGACGCTATCATTATAACCTGCGCTCCTGCAATTATAACTGCTGCCGATAATACCCAATATAATATTACTTTCTTCATATAAATCTCCCCCAGTTCAGTGATTATAACTCTTTGAATTTTATTAAATTTGTAAAATATATTTAATATCTTTTTCAACCTTCTCAGGATCGTTTATCTTATAATTTCTATCCCAGCGTCCTGACCGAACGGTATTTTTCCTGCCTATCAGCATATAAAACGAACCTGCCGGCTTATCTTCATTAAGCGAAACAAATCTTATAAGAACATTAAAATCCAAACCGGAAAAACGATCAGAAGAATTAAAAAATGTTATTTTCTTTGTACAGCCAAGTATATAATTTTCCAGTTCTTCTTTTTGATTTTCTGTCATATTTATACGAATAGTTTTGCCCGAATCGTCTATCCGCTGATCTACGCTGACAATCTCGCAAAAATTCCCTTCAGCCAAAGGCACTGCATCGTTAGCGATAAGAATGACAGCTTCATAAATTCCTATAATACAAATCAAAACTATTGAAAATATCACTATAACTTTCTTTTTCATTAGATAATACCTCTTTTCTGTAAAACAAGAATCGTTTAATGAGATATCAATGTATATTATATTTTTAATCACTTTATATTTTTCAACTGCTACTATTTCTTTATGAATATTTTATCACCAATGTTTATATCTGTCAATTACACTTGATATATTTGCTAAAATATATTATTTTGATTTTAATACCCATATTATAAAATTATGTTTTATAATAAATTTAACATATAAAAACTGCCAATCATCAACAAATATATTTAAAAGGAAAACTATAATGAAATTAAAAGTATTAGTCGACAATAACACATACATAGATCAATATTTTTACGGTGAACCAGCCGCTGCATATTATATTGAAGCAGAAAGCGCGCGCATACTTTTTGATACAGGATATTCGGATATCCTGCTGAAAAACGCTGAAAAAATGAATATAAATCTGAGCAAACTTACTCATATTGTATTGTCCCATGGTCACAACGACCACACAGCAGGTTTAAAATTCCTGCATGAACGAATTGGCATAAGCAACGTGCAGTTAATAGCGCATCCAAACTGTTTTCTGCCCAAGTTCAGCGGCAATGAATACATAGGCACACCTTATTCCCTCGATGAAATCGCGTCAATAACGCGATTCAAACCCAGCTCAAAACCAGTAAAAATATCTGACAACCTTACATATTTAGGCGAAATCCCAAGAAAAAACAATTTTGAATCCAAATTTCCCATCGGTAAAAAATATAAAATTCATAATTCTGACGAACTTGAAGACGATTATCTTATGGATGATTCAGCTCTTGTATACCAAAATACACAAGGCATTTTTATCATTACGGGATGCTCCCACAGCGGTATTTGCAATATTATTGAATACGCGAAAAAAATCTGCAGAAAGCAGCACATCCTCGGAATCCTCGGCGGTTTTCATCTGCTTGATAATGACGACCGCCTGAAACAAACCATACAATATCTTACAAAATGCGATATCGATAATATCTATCCGTGCCACTGCGTATCCCTGACTGCTAAAGCCGAAATGACGCAAAAACTCCCTGTTGCCGAAATGTTTACGGTTAGAGGGAAGTAATTTCAGATTAGGCGGTATAGCCCCGATTACAAGGGCTGTACCGTCTTTTTGAGTGTCTATGCGCCGTGCCGTTTCGGTGGCGTAGCAGAAAGGAAATTGATTTCCCCTACAAAGTTGAAAACAATATCTACTTTCTGTACCCGTTTCCTGTCCACCTTTTCCGGCGCATGGACTATGATTTTCTTGATATATTCATTAACGATTGCAGGGGTGAGT
>JAAVYD010000203.1 GCA_022790955.1 Bacillota bacterium | reverse complement strand
GAAAAATTCGACTTTAAAGATATTTCACCTGTAACATTCACGCTCACCAGCGTGACGGGACAAACAAAAGATTACACCCTGAAATTTGTCCCCAATGATAAGGATACCACCCTGACAGGCGTTACCGTCAGCAAGGGCACCGGCGCTACGGGTGCCACCTATACGGTAGAAGGCACTATTGAGGGCGAAAACATCAATGTTGTGGTTCCTAAGGAAGCTGATCTTACAAAAGTTAAACTGATTTTTGCTGGCCCTAAAACCATCAGCGGAACTCCTGCCAAGGAACCGACTGTGAAAGTTCCTGTTGCTACTGGAACTGCTGACAAATTCAGTACAGCAGGCAAGACAGACGGCACGAACACCAGCGCTGTCAATTGCACCGATCCCGTTAAAGTGCTTGTCACCGCTGCTGACGGCAAGACCCAGAAGTATTACACCCTGACCGTCACCAAGGCTGACGCGACTGAACTGCAGCCCACCATCACCGCTGCCAAGCTGGTACTGAACAAGGGCAAGGACAATGAGCATACCAGCAACGGCGTGGTGGACACTGCGGCCCGCACTATCACTTTCACAGTACCCCATTCCACTCTTGACACAGCCGTACGACCCAGCACGACTGATCCCATCGTAGAGTACACCTTTGCCAAGAGCCAGAGTTCCTTTATTGAAATGACTGGCGTTGCTGGCAAAGGCACCTTGGATAGTGCTACCGTTAAGGATGGCGGCCTGGTAACCGTGAGCGCTGGCGGCGGCGATGGCCTGACCTATGCTGTCAAGTACGTCCGCGCCAACCCCGAAACCGGCAAGTCCATCACGAACTTTGTGCTGACCAATGCCGACAACAAGAACCTTATCAACTACAACAACAATAAAGCTTTCACTGTGACTCCTGCGGACGGGAAGTTCAAGGTAACTGTGGCCGATGATAGTGTCTCCCTGAATGCAAGCTTTGAGCTTTCCAAGGGCGCGAAAATGTTTGTGGCTAGTGATACCAAGACTCCGGTTGCAGGCCCTGATGACGATGGCGATCTGACTGCCTTAACTTTTACGGATGGCACAAAGTATTTTGTGGCTGATGAACTGCTGGCCACAAAGATTGCCAACAACGATTCCAGTGTGGCCACCTATGTGCAAATTAAGAATAAGTATGCTGCCAACATGGTAGAGTACACCTTTGAAACTAAAGAGGAACCCCGGACAGGCAACCGCTTTAAGCAAGACAGCATCTCCGGCCTTGATGGCAATATCACTGGTACTATCGGCGGCGCAAACGGCGATGAAATTACCCTGACTGTGCCTTACAGCTACAGGAACGGGAAAGAGTTCTTCCTGGATTTTGAAACTGACGCGGGCGCTGCTGTGACCGCAGAAAGGACTTCTCCTTCTGCCGCACATGGTGCTGTATACTCTGGTGGCAAGGTTGACTATGTAGACGGAAAAATCGTACCTGTTTCTTCTATATCAGCATGGGGCGAGAATGTTGCCTTTAAGGTTGAAAAAAGTGGCGATGATTATATTTTAAAGGCTGGCGGCGAAGCAGGCGGATCTTATTGGGAGGAAGTGACTACTGCAGCAGCAACAAAGACTCTTACGCTGACTGTTACTTCTGAGAACGGCGTGGCAAAACCCTATAAAATTAAAGAAGTGAAGGTTGCCGATGCCAACACTGGCGCGGAAATCACTGCAGCCAAGGTGAACGGCGTGACTGCTTCCATCAACCAGACTGCCGAAACAATCACTGCCAGCGTACCCTTTGGCACCAACCTGGGCCAAATTAAGCTGGAGCTGACTGCCTCCAAAATGGCTTCAGTGAAAATCAACAACGCTGCTTTTGACGCTGACACCACCTATGATCTCCGCAAACCTGTGAAGATTGAGGTTCAGTCCGAAAAGAGCGACAAGACTACCGTTTACACTCTGACCGTCAAGACCGGCGAGCAGTTCAGCGATGTGCCTGCAAACGCCTGGTTCGCTCCCTATGTGAAGGAAGCCTTTGAGAAGAACATTGTGCAGGGCATTGGGGAAGGGCTGTTTGGGCCTTACACCCACATCACCCGTGAGGACTTCGCTGTGATGACCGGTCGTATGCTGGGCATTAAAGTGGACGAGAACGCCACTGTGCCCTTCAAGGACGCTTCCAGCGTAAGCGGCTATGCCAAGGGCTATGTAGCTTACTTTGCCGAGGAAGGCATTATCGGCGGCTATGAGGACAGCACCTTCAAGCCG
>JAAVYD010000099.1 GCA_022790955.1 Bacillota bacterium | reverse complement strand
GAACTTAAAGCATTTGAACGGAAATTACTGCTGTTTCCCATTTTGTATGTAAGATAGCTGCTTCTGCCCATCATTTGTGCTGTAACCCTCATTTTTTCACCTCCTTCGGGAGAAAAATAACAAACCCCCTATATTTAGTATCGTCCCTTTAATAGCTTATTTAAGATTAATTTGCCAATTAACGATAAAAAATTAAGATTTGTTATCCATTTTCAATTTTTTACGAATAAGCGACGAATTTACATATTATTGATTCTTCAAACATTTTCATTTATTTTTTCTTTTCCTCTTGACAAATCAACTAAAAGGTATAAAATTTAGAATGATAGATATATTTAAATCTGCTTATCTTTAAAATCTGCGGATTTCCTTATCAAGAGCGACTGAGGGAACAGGCCCTATGAAGTCCGGCAACCATTGCGTTTTCGCGTCAGCGCAAGAAGGTGCCAATTCCTGCAGATGAGGTGAGCGCTTATTTTTAAACATTCGCCTCTTTAAATTTTTAAAGAGGCTTTTTATTTTGCGGAAAATATTGTTATAGTCACCGCGCTTGAAAATCGGTAAAATTCAACGGGTAAAACGGGTAAAATATGGTGTAAACTGTATTGTCATCCTTGCCGGGCAGTTAGCCTGCGTCCTCTGCGTCTATTTTGTGAAAACACAGTAAAAGAATAACAAACTGTGTTTTTAAAAAGTGAAGAAATAAACGTACAAAATGGGACAGCTCGGCAGAGTAAAATGTATGTGGCAAAATCTCTGTGCAGGCATGAATTAAGTTTGATAAAAACGATCCTGCCACACCGCATTTTCCCTCGCTTCCTTATTAACGATTTTCAAGCGTGGCAACTATAAAACGATATCGGCGGGATATGATGCTTCTCCGTCCTATCCGCACTTTCATTTAGGAGGTTTACTGTAATGAAAAGATTATTTACTTCAGAATCGGTGACCGAAGGTCATCCTGATAAAGTCTGCGATCAGATTTCTGACGCGATTTTAGACGCGATCCTCGAACAAGATCCCTTTGGCAGAGTTGCCGCGGAAACTATGGTTACCACGGGGCTTGCCATGGTGGTAGGCGAAATTACAACGTCAAGCTATGTAGATATCCCTAAGATCATCAGAAATGTAATTACTGATATCGGATACACGGAAGGTCATTACGGATTCGACGGCAATACATGCGCGGTAATGACCGCAATAGACGAACAGTCCGCTGATATCGCCCTCGGTGTAGATAATGCTCTCGAATATAAAACAGGCGAAATCGAAGACGATATAGAATCAACAGGAGCCGGAGATCAGGGACTTGTATTTGGTTACGCCTGCAGAGAAACTCCGGAGCTGATGCCCGCTCCTATTATGTTTGCCCATAAACTGGCGCAGAAACTTACGGAAGTAAGAAAAACAAACGTCCTGCCTTACCTCCGACCGGACGGCAAAACTCAGGTTACCGTAGAATACGACGAAGATTCCAATATTGTAAGAATAGATACTGTGCTTATCTCCACTCAGCACGCTCCTGAAACAACGCTCGAACAGATAAGAGAAGATATGATAGCGTACGTCATCAAACCTGTTCTTCCTGCCGGACTCATAGACGATCAGACCAAGATCTTCATAAATCCTACTGGCAGGTTCGTTATCGGCGGTCCTCACGGAGATTCCGGGCTCACAGGCAGAAAAATCATCGTTGATACTTATGGAGGCTACGCTCGCCACGGCGGCGGCGCTTTCTCAGGAAAAGACCCTACAAAGGTAGACCGCTCGGCAGCATATGCAGCAAGATACGTAGCTAAAAACGTAGTTGCAGCAGGTCTTGCGGAAAGATGCGAAATCCAGATAGCCTACGCCATAGGCGTTGCAAAACCGGTATCGGTAAGAGTTGACACTTTCGGCACTGCTGCAATACCGGAAGCCGAAATCGTAGAACGCATAAATAAGAATTTTGATCTCAGACCGGCGGCTATAATAAAAGATTTAGACCTCAGAAGACCTATTTATAAACAAGTAGCTGCATACGGTCATTTTGGACGCACAGATATAGACGTTCCATGGGAAAAAACGGACAAGGCGGACGTTTTAAAGGGTTAATCTGTCTGAACTCAGTTTTCTCATTAATTAATATTTCATAAAATATAGATATACAATATGTAAATTCACAAGAGCAGGCGTATCCTTTTGACAAGAGTATTCCTGCTCTTTTTTCAGCCCTCATAAAACCATTAATACATTATTCTTCAAATAATTGAATATGTACTCGCTTATATTCAGGGAATTACAGCTTATGAAAAATCCGACGATATTTTCTGCGAGCGGATGATTAATAATAATAATAATAATAATAAGGAATAACCAAGGCAGGATAATCATCGTGATTTACCCGTTTATAATCCTTTATAAATATACTGAAATCACTCATTCTCAAATGCACCCAGATGGACGCGTAAAAGTCTATATAGAAAAGGCTGTTTACGGAGGTTTTCATTCCGCAGAATGTTATCTGCCGCATTATTAATGGAAAAATATCCAAAGTTTTAACAGTGAATAAATGAAATATTGTACAGAATTGATCGAAAGCATTGCCCATATTATTTTTGAACTTGCTAAAGACGGAGGATTTGAAAATTCTGCAATTTTTAAGATCGGTTCATATTTAGTCTATTTTCAGTCCGAAATCCGGTATTTCTGTTAAATCAAAAAGAGAGCCAAATTTCTCCAGCTCTCTCAAGTATATGTCCGCAAACATATCCCCCAATTAGTGTTTATATTATACTGTATTTATAAGCTGTTGTTTCTGTGCAGTCCCTGATATCTCTATGCCTTTATCTCTAAGATGCCGCATTAATCCATTTATAGTTTTATAGCTCATGACCCCTCCATTTAATATATTTTATCATATCTGTTCCAATAAACAAATCATTTGCCAATTATAAATTCAATCTAAAAAAACATAAAATGGATATATCATTTTTATATGAATAAAGCGGTAATGATTTCACATTACCGCAAAATGTATTATTAATCCAAACGCTGAGTACGATCGCACTTCTTATATTAATTCTTAACTCTTCTCAGCCATAACATAAGCCATGGAAACTGATCCGGCAATAAATTCTTCCTTTAAAATATTCCAGCCGTTTGAAGCAATAAAATCTATATATTCCTCATAATTCCATTCATTATAAGTATCGAATCCGAAAAATTCCTTAGTACCGCCTTTTACAGACTCAGCAAGCCCGCCCATTGCTATATGATTAGGCGCGATTAATATTCCGTCTTTCTTTAATACGCGCTTTGCTTGGTCGAGAATTTCTTCCGGATACTGAACGGCGTGGAGCGCATCGACTATGATAACGGCATTAAAACTTTCATCGGGATAAGTGAGACATGCAGCATCTTGGATATCCCACATAAGATTCTGCGGCGTTCCTTTAGATTTTGCCTTTTTTATCATCGCTTCTGAAAAATCGCTGGCAATTATATACCCGCATGAATCCGAGAGGTCTCTTGCTATATCTCCTGTAGCGGTAGCAATTTCGAGAACCTTCATATCGTCCTCTATATCCTCTTTTATCAGCTCTCTCAGCTTATTATATGTTTTACGGTTTATGGCTGATTTAAGACCGTATACGCCCGCAACATCGTCCCATAACTCCGTATCTTCTTTTTTCAGATTTCTTATCCTTGTTGCAAAAATACCCGCGCCTATCGCCGTCGCTGCTGCCGCTGCGCCTATAAACTTAGGCTTACAGCTTCTTTTTTTCTTATATTTCTTTTTATCCAACATTGGTTCCCCCTTACATAGTATAAACTTCGCATATTTAACCCGTCGTGCTATTAAATTGGCTTGTTTTAGTAATATTATAGTCAATAAATAGTATTTAATGTCATCAATAATACAATATATTGATAAACAATAAAAATAATTTATAGTAAAATTATAAATTAATTTATTAAACAGTCATACTATTACAAATTAATTCTATATATTGTATAGATTTTTGTTAACGATACAATATATTGATATTGAGTATCTAATTTTTATTAGCACAACGCGTTATATTTTATAATATTATATAACAACAATCTGCCTGTAACAATAATTCCCTATCTGTTCTTTTTATCTTAATGCTTATTTATTATTCCCCGAATTTATGATAGAATTACAGCCTCGGAAAGTATACTAAATAAGCATGTTTTAAATTTATTGACTATCCATAACTTCCATCCCACTGAAAACATGTAAATTGAAGGATAGACGGCCTTTTATTACAATTGTGATACGATAAAAATAATGTTATACTATTATTAATACACATAAGAAAGGCAAAATAAACATGAAAATGAATAAAGTTATAACAGGCATGGACAAAAGCGGCTCGTTCCGCGTTTATATGGCTATTACTACCAAGCTCGTTCAGGAAGCTCACGAGCTTCATTCTACTTCTCCTCTGGCGACTCATCTGCTGGGACGCGTTCTTACAGGCACGGGACTTATGGGACTCATGCTCAGAGAACCAGGATTTAAAGTCACTTTGCAGTTTAAGGGCGACGGTCCCGCGCAGCAGGTTTTATGTACTGCGGGTTCAGACGGTTCGGTGAAAGGCTACATAGCTAATCCTTTAATAGATTTACCGCCTAATGCCGACGGTTCGCCCGATGTAGGAGGAGCGCTCGGTATCGGCGTTCTTACATGCATCAGGGATTCCGGAGCAAAAGAACCTTATTCCGGCAAAATAGATTTTGTCAGCGGTGAAATCGCCGATGATCTTGCCGCCTATTTTTTTATTTCTGAACAGCAGCAGACTACCGTATCTCTGGGCGTAAGGCTTGATCCAAACTCAGATGTAAGATCGGCAGGCGGTCTTATAATACAAATGCTGCCGGGCGCGTCGGAAGAGGCTATCCGTGCTCTCGAAAACTGGCTTCCAAATTTGCCCAAAATTTCTGATCTTTCATATAAAGTCACAAAAGACGCAGAAGACAGACCCATCGAAAACATTATGGAAGAATATATTAAAACTGCATTTTTAGGTATGCCTGACGAATTTCAGATCATGCCGATGGAACTTCTCGATATTGACTGGAAGTGCGACTGCTCAGAAGAACGACTCGAAGAAGTCGTTATGAGTCTTGGCGCAAAAGAAATCGGAAATATTATAGCCGAAGACGGCAAAGCGGAGATTACCTGCCAATTCTGCGGTACTGCATATCAGTTCGATAAAGAACATTTAGAACGCCTGCGCATGGAATGCATACACAAAAGATTGGTCTAAATCAAAAGCCCGGCGCATAATGCAAAACAGCATTATGCAACCTATACAATCTTATGAAAAATATCGTGTGTATATTCCATTACGGGATTTCAAATCATTTGCATTTAAAATTATCATATTAACCCGTTGGCTATTAAATTGGCTTGTCTTAGCAGTATTATAATCAATAACGCAATATATTGATAAACAATAAACGTGATTTATAGTAAAATTGCAAAATCACTCATTAGATAATCATACTATTATAAATTAATTCTGTTTATTGTATTGATTTCTGTTTATAATACAATATGTTTATAATACAATATGTTGATATTAGTATCTGATTTTTATTAGCACAACGTGTTATATTAAATTACAATAAACATACATATTAATTAAATCTATATTTTATATTGAATAACAAAATTATTGATTTGCAGCTTAATATTAGTTTTCTCAATAAGTTGTTAATTATTAATACTAAATTCCGTTAATTTATAATTCCATATATAATGCACACAACAACAGACCGTCTGCCAAAAGGCAGACGGTCTGTTTCGCTTGTAAAATATTTCTATAAGAATACTTTATTCAGTTAAATTCATATTATTTTCTGCGTCT
>JAAVYD010000202.1 GCA_022790955.1 Bacillota bacterium | reverse complement strand
GAAGAACATCCACCTGATTTCCCCCATTATCATTGAGCCTATCCAGAAGCTGAAAACCCAGCACCTGGACAGCCGCAACCCCCGGCTGCACACAGACGAGATTTTAATCGCCCTGTCCATCTGCGCCGCCACCAACCCCACAGCAGAGCTTGCCATGCGGCAGCTTAAAAAGCTTCGCGGGTGCGAGGCCCACGCTTCGGTTATCCTCTCCCATGTGGATGAAACCGTCTTTCGCAAGCTGGGGGTGAACCTGACCTGCGAGCCTACCTACCAGACCAACAGGCTGTACCATAAATAAGGAAACCCAGAAGGCCGGAAGCTTTGATTCCGGCTTTCTTTTCCGGCATTTTTGCAGGATTCTTATATTTTTTCCTCGATTCTGTCTGGAACTCCCGAAAAATCACTGCTATAGTGGGAAAACAAACCTATTTCTAAAGGAGGCTTTTTTATGGCTTCGCTTCTGCTCAGTATCATTTATGTGGCGTTTATCAGCCTGGGCCTGCCCGATTCCCTTCTGGGGGCGGCCTGGCCCTCCATGTATGGGGGCGCCTGCCTGATGCCGCCCTTCTTCGGCGTGCTGGCAGATCATTTGTCCCCGGCGCTGTTCCCCTTCTACCTGCTTGTGCTGCTGGGGGTGATGGCGGCGGCCCATGAAGCGCTGGTGGAAGCCTGCGGGGGAAGGGCAGGGCGGTAAAGCCGCCCGCGAAAAATTCACAAAGAAATCCCGGATTCCCCCCTTGCGTTTTCATCCAGTTTCCACTATAGTAAAGGCAGGAACCGAATAGGAGGAAGCCATATGAAAAACAGGGTTTTAGGCCGCACAGGCCTTTCTGTCAGTGAAATCGGGCTGGGCAGCGAGGCCTTTGTCAACCAGGACGACGCCTTTGCCCAGGAGCTGATAAACGCCGCCCTAAAGGCCGGCGTCAATTACTTTGACCTTTATAACCCCGAGCCATACATTCGCAGCTCCTTTGGCAAGGCCATGCAGGGCCGCCGGGACAAGTTTATCCTCCAGGCCCACCTGTGCTCTGCCTGGATTGACGGGCAGTATAAACGCACCCGGGACTGGGGGAAGTAAAAGCCGCTTTCGCGGATTTAATGGACAGGCTGGACACAAGCTACATCGACGTGGGCATGGTTCACTATGTGGACGAGCAGAAGGATTTTGATGAGGTGTTTTCCGGGGAAGTCATCCAGTTTGCCAAGGAGCAGAAGGCCCTGGGGAAAATCCGGCACCTGGGCATGAGCACCCACAATCCCCGGATAGCCATACAGGCGGCCAAAACCGGCTTTATAGACGTTATCATGTTCAGCGTCAACCCGGCTTACGACATCCTGCCCCCCAGCGAGGATGTAAACGTCCTTTTTGAAAAGTCCACCTATGAGGCCCCGGACGCGCTGTCCTCCACAGATCCGGAGCGCCTGGAGCTTTACGGCCTGTGCGAAAGCCAGGGCGTGGCCCTTACTGTCATGAAGCCCTATGGCGGCGGCGCGCTGCTTAAGGCCGGGGAATCCCCCTTTGGCGCGGCCATGACGGTTATCCAGTGCCTGCACTACTGCCTGACCCGCCCCGGGGTGGCCTCTGTGCTCTGCGGCGCGCAAAGCATGGAAGAGCTTCTGCAGGCCGCGGCCTACAGCGAAGCGCCGGAGGAGGAAAAGGACTATGCCGGGCTGCTCAGCGGCTGCCCGGCCCACCCCTTTACAGACAAATGCATGTACTGCGGGCACTGCGCCCCCTGCACCGCGGGCATTGACATTGCCACCGTAAACAAATTTGCCGATTTGTGCGCGGCCCAGGGCATGGTGCCAGAGACAGTGCGGGAGCATTATGCCGCCCTTTCTGCCAAAGCGGGGGACTGCATTGCCTGCGGCGCCTGCGAGGAAAGGTGCCCCTTTGGGGTGAAGATTACCGAGCACATGGAGAGGGCAAAAAAGCTGTTCGGCGCCTGAGGCAGGGAAAACAAGGGCGCATCTATTTTTCTTTCCCTTTTCAGATTGGTGCTGCTGAAAAGGGCTTCACCAAACCATTTGTGAAAATATCCAAAGCGGGCAGCCCTTCACTGGCGGATGAGTGCCCAATAAAGCAGAATGTTAAAGAAAGGCGGCATATTTATGAAAGCAGGCGTGAAGCATTTATACGGAGCGGGCTGGGAACAGGAAAAGGCCCGGTATGAGGAGATTCGGGCGGGGTTTGAAACCTTCTTCGGCGATTCCCAGGGGGCGCGCTTTTTCAGCGCCCCGGGCCGCACGGAGATCGGCGGCAACCACACCGATCACAACCACGGCAGGGTGCTGGCCGCTGCCATCAACCTGGACGTGGTGGGCATGGCAAAGCCTAACGGCCTGGAGGTTATCCGGCTGAAATCGGTGGAATATGACCGGGTGGACGAGGTGGACATTACAAGCCTTGCCCCCAACCGGT
>JAAVYD010000098.1 GCA_022790955.1 Bacillota bacterium | reverse complement strand
TTAGCAGATGATATACGTATGCGATGTGAGATTGCTGCAGGAGCATATTTTTTATACAAGTCATCGATAATGACGAATACAATTAAAATAAAATCTTCAAAATTAACAGAAAAAGTGGTATTATTGTTTTGAAACTTCAATATAACAGTGCCTTCTTTATGATTTGGGATTTTTTATTTTAGAATAGCACATTTTGTTGAAGTTTTTTTGCTATTTCATCAAAATTTAATAGCACAACGGGTTAAAATTAATTATTAGAAAACAACTATCATAAAGTATACTTTTTGATAGTTATTTTTATTCATTTATTATATAAGATAAAAACTATTATTACATACATCAAAAAGCGAAGGAACGAACTTCCTTCGCTTTATATATTACATTCAATCTTATATCATTTTCAAGATATTTTTTGAAGTAAAAATTATTTTACTTACATAAATTTCTAATTTATATTCCCTCTGGAACTGCGCTAAAAACAACTTTTTTCAGATTAAATTTCCTTCTCAATAACGCTTTTACTTTTTCTTATGCGAAACTAAACGTTTTATATAAGATATTTATCTAAAATACTTACGCTACCTGCCCCGTAGGTCTGCAATAAAAATTAATTCCTGCTGTTCGTTGCATAGAAACTCCTCTTGACTTATAAGTTCCGCCTATTATAACCATGCACGTACGAAAACCATCTGCATAACAGCGTTCATACCCCAAATGCTCCCAGCTTCCCATTCCTCTCTCCATAGAAGACGTTACGGAATTAAATTCAGAAAATACCTGACGCTTTGCTCTTTCATCGAGATCGGTCTGAAGCTCGCCTCTTACTTTTATAACTGCCGCTATACTTCCATCAGTTGAAATAACTTTTACACTTTTATTTACAGCTCTCATAGGCCATAAAACTGTAAAATTTTCTTCTTCAGCCCATTCGCTTTCATTAACTTTAAATTCCAGATTTGCCATATACTCAAGGTGCTCTTTGAACTTTTCCGGCGTTACCCAGTCCCTCTCTTCAAATTCTTCCATAGGAAGCAATTCAAAATTCATATTGTGATCCATGGCGATTTCAAATAACTTTATCTTATACTGTTCATACAGCTTTGCTTTTCTTTCGTCCGTTAAATTCGGCGCCGCAAAACTTTTATGTATATCTTTAAAAACTATGCCAGATACCAAACTCTCTGCTGCTTTTGCGCACTGCCCTGATACATCTCTGTTTTTACCATCTATTATATTTTCTTCCATAATATCCGTTTCAGCAAATACCGGCACGGCAGTAAAGCTCATGCTCAATATTATTAATATTGAAATCATCTTCTTAATCGCTCTATAACTTTTTTTCATGGGATTACCCCCTTTCCTCAACGTTAAACCTAAGCATAAAAACTTTAGCAGCCTTTTTCGCCGCTGCAAATATGAGATAACCTGTCATAACACCTGTAAAATTACAAATAATATCGTTAATATCAATAATTCTGAACGTATAACCTATTAATAACAACTGAACAAGCTGCATACCCTCTATTAAAATTCCCGGAATCAACGCTAACAAAATCAGTTTAAAAAACTTTATATTATTCCTGCTCATCAGCGGTACCAAAAAGCCTATCGGTATTGTCATTATAATATTATAAAAACTGGAAAAATTGATAATATTCTTAAACGGCGTCAACTGTATGTTTGCCCATATATTTCCGCTCAGAGCTTCCCGCATTCCTTCGGTTATATAAATTGGAAACTGAGTAATGTCAATGATAAAATATAAATATATAAAAAATATCATATTCAAAACTACATGTATAATTCTATGTTTTTTCTCCCTTTTTATGGTGAATAATATTGTAATCACTGCGCATATCATTATATAGAAAAATAATATTTTACCGCTGAAAAAATACGCCATAATTATCTAACCTGCTGATATCTCATTTGCGTTTCCTGACTTCGACTCTCTCAGCATTGATTTTTTATTCATCCTTCTCCTCCTTATACCTCTATAGCAAAACTTGACTCAATCGCTGTAGCTTATGATAATCAACACTTTGATATAATCGTTTATAAATTATCTTAGATATTTTTTAATCAATAATATTAAAAGATTAATCTTTATAGTTATATAATACCTCATTTACCGCTATTTGTCCATACAATTCATTACTTTCCTATTTATTAATTTATAATTAAGAATTAAAAGCTATATTTGATTAAAATATTAATATAATCTATGGATCTGTTTATCTAAAAATATTTACAATTTCTACCCGTCAAAATCCGCTATATTCAGCAAATCTAAAAATAAAAAACCGCTGCGCAATCTGAGATGATACTTCCAAAGCAGCAGATTTTTAATTTAATCTGTCTGTTTTAAAGGTATCATATCTCTGCTCAGCGATTTTTAATCTTCAGAATCTATTATACTATTTTTTCGGAGAATATTTTATCCTTTTACTGCAATACATTCTATTTCCACCTTACAGCCTTTAGGAATTGCTGCCACCTGAACGCAGCTTCTTGCAGGATACGGTTCTGAAAAATATTCGGCGTATATCTGATTTACCTTATCGAAATCGTTAAGATCAGCCAAAAATACTGAAGTCTTTACGACGTTATTTAACGTCATTTCCCCTTCTTTTAAAATATTTATAATATTCGTAATAGACTGACGAGCCTGTTCCTCTATTGTGTCCGCAATTTTTCCTGTTTTTGGATCGACAGGAATCTGCCCTGATAAAAATACCATATTGCCCGATACGACAGCCTGAGAATAAGGACCTATCGCAGCAGGGGCGTTTGATGTGCTTATTATATTCATATCTTACCTCCAATTTTAATCTGTTTAAAATTCATATAATTTAGAATATTGAATACAAATTTAACGTTAATTTCTTCTAAACCCTTTCGGAAACCAGCTTAAAGCCTTCTTTAGTAAGCTCGTTTTTAATTTCTTCTATCTGAGCCATATCTCTCGTTTCAAGAGCCAGTTTAAGAAAACAACTCGAAATAGCCATATTCGCATCGCTTCTGTCGTGATGGACAGCTACCACATTACCGCCGCAGCGGGCTACTATCTCAGAAACCTCCTGAAGCTGACCCGGCTTGTCCTCAAGAGCGATCATGAGATTAGAACTTCTGCCGCTCGTAACAAGACCTCTCGTTATTACTCTGTTTAAAATATTAACGTCTATATTTCCGCCTGATACCAGGCAAACTACATTTTTACCCTTAACCGGCAGCTTGTTGAACATCACCGCAGCGACGCTTACCGCTCCTGCGCCCTCTGCGATCAGCTTCTGCTTCTCTATAAGCGCGAGCACAGCCGTAGCAATCTCATCCTCACTTACAGTTACTATCTTATCTACATATTTTTGTACCATTTCATATGTAATATCTCCCGGATGCTTTACAGCTATACCATCCGCAAAGGTAGATACCTCGTCAAGAGTAATAGACCTGCCCTCGCCGATACTTTTATACATGCTTGGAGAACCTGCCGCCTGCACTCCGTAAACCTTTACATCCGGACGCAGATTCTTAATGGCAAACGCTACGCCTGATATCAGACCGCCGCCGCCTATCGGTACTATAACAGCGTCTACCGTATCTAACTGATCCAGTATTTCAAGACCTATGGTACCTTGACCGGCTATGACTTCATCATCATCGAAAGGATGGATGAACGTAGCTCCTGTTTCTTTTTGTATCTCCTCTGCTCTCACGGAAGCGTCGTCATAAGCGCCTTTAACGAGCACTACCTCTGCGCCGAGCTGCTTTGTAGCTTCGACCTTACTTATAGGCGCTCCGTCCGGCATACAGATTATAGATTTTATTCCGTTTTCCGTAGCCGCCATCGCAACTCCCTGAGCATGATTTCCAGCGCTGCAGGCTATTATTCCTTTTGCCTTTTCCTCATCGGAAAGCTGACTGATCTTATAATACGCGCCTCTCAGCTTAAAGCTGCCCGTAACCTGAAGATTCTCTGTTTTCAAATATACGTTCGCATCCTGCGACAGTTTTGAAGCGTATATTAAATCTGTTCTTCTCGCAACATTTTTAAGTACAAAAGCAGCGTGATATATTTTATCCAAAGTTAGCATTCAGATTTCCCTCCAATTCTGAATTTGAAAATTTGGTGTAATACAATTACATCTTATAATATCATATTTTTGCATTTTGTGTACAACGTATTAATATAATTTGTATAATTACCTGACATGAAATACTTTATTTTAAAATTTTTCTGTTTGTACTAATTAATAACAAATAGGAACCGTTCGCTTAAAACAGTTCCTGACATATTTTCGTATTAATTTTTATACTGTTTCACATTCCATAGACATTATGGATAATTCATATGCAACTTTCAGCTCGCAGCTTCCATCGGACATAATTTTTTTATAGCTTCTACTCTGCAGCCTGCCTCTGACATCTATTTTGCTACCGACTTTAAGAGTTGATACAAACTTTGCGTTTCTGCCCCAAGCAATGCAGGGTATGTAATCCGATTTTCCATGAATCCTGTTAACCGCAAGCATTATATCGCAGATCTCACGACCCAAAGGAGAAACTCGATAATACGGTTTTCTGCACAAATATCCTTCGAGAAACGCCTCGTTTCTGTCAGTATCGATATTATTAAACTGAGTTTTTGATCCCATGAATTCGTCGGCATCACCTCTGCGCCTACTGCTATTTTTTTCATTTTCGCTTGGTTTATTACTTTTCAACTCTGCTGCGCCGTCAATCATATACTCACAATTTTTTCCAGCCTGTTCTATGTCTTTCTCCCAAGGATTTTTGTCGTTTCCTTGCAAACCTATTATCTCACGGCAAAACACTACTATTTTCAAATGATTTTTATCGCCCACACACTCGTTATACGTCCTTATCTGACCTGACAAACTGCATATTTCTCCGATTTCCGGCTGCTTCTGAAGCAGTCTTTCGGATATAGTTACCGGAAGTTCGTCAAAAACTCCACTTTTTCTCATTATAGATATTTTAAAATTATAAAAATTTTCCCCAAAAATCCTGTGACTGTACGTAAGCTCTTTTGCCACGCTCCCAGTCAGCAGAATTTTATTACTCTCGTTTCCCATACTAAATCTCCATATAATTTACAGCGTAATATATTCGTTTAAGAATACATGAACTGCAAAACATGTATACATTTTTTAATTATGTATATTAATATATTTTATTTAATCCTCAAGCAAACAAAATGTCCTTGCTTTTTTCCTCCTATATCACTGCCATATGTTATAAGTTATATATTTTCTATCAGCATATTTCTCTGTCATATTAATTATTTTCCTATTATTTTTTTATTAAATCATATTAACTTTTTCTGATCATATGCTTTATACTTCAAACGTTTTATTCATATATTTTTATTTTATCCATCACTTTTATTTTTGTTATTTTCAGCTTTCGTATCTTCTGCCGCACCTTTGTTCTCACTGCTAACAGCAGGATTTCCCGTTTTCTCTGTTCCGTCTGCACCGTTATCGCTCTCATCACGGTTTTTCTTATCTATCCCAGATTTTTCATTATCTATATCCATATTTGATTTATTACCGGCATTCTTACTGCCGGCTAAACCCTTTTTATCATCTTTCTCACCGTCGTATACCTGACATCCCTGATCATTTACATGACAATTATCATGATATATAAGATCGTTAATCTTCACTACTTCGTATCCATTTTCCTTAAAATTTTGAAGTATCAACGGCAGATAATCCAACACATGTTCCGCATTATTATGAAACAAAACAATTGAGCCGTTCTTAACATTCCGCGTAACTCTTTCTACTATCTGCTCTGTGCTTATATCCTTCCAGTCAAGACTGTCTACATCCCACTGTATTGTAGTGTATCCCAGATCCTCCGCGCAGTCGATCAGCGCGTTTGAATAAGAACCGTAAGGCGGTCGGAAAAGCACCGGTCTTTTTCCAGTTATAGATTTAATAGTATCGGCGGTGGTGTTAAGCTCTCTGGCTACTTCTTCTGAAGATAAATCCGCCATATCCGGATGAGAAGTAGAATGATTTCCAATATCATGACCTTTTTCGGCTATCATCTTTACATCGTCGGAATATTTTTCAGCCCAGAAATTTACAAGAAAGAACGTAGCCTTTACGTCATAAGTATCCAGAATATCGAGTATTCCGTCGGTAAATTCATCGCCCCAGGCGGCGTCAAAACTAATAGCGACTTTTTTTTCTGATGTATCAACACTGTATATCGGAACGCGGCGTTCTCCTCCGAAACTTACGGAACACAACATTACGGCTGCAATAAGAGCACAGATAAATACTGCGGTAAACGCTATCTGCGATTTTCGTTTTTTTCCCGGTATGGTTTCCATATGTCAATTCTCCTATCCATTCCATTTTCCCGGCAGCAATATATATTTCGTTTTTCAATATATGAAAAAAACTGCTCCCGTATGACGGGAGCAGTTTGTCTATTTTTAATATTATTAAATTTATATTACTTTTCTACTCGTATAACGCTGTCCACAGACTTCACGTATGAATTTGATACGAGCTCCTTTAGAGCCTCGTCGAGCACTTTTCTTTCCGTTTCATGAACTATAAATACGAGAGGTACGATATTATTGTGATTTTTACTTTCCGTTCTCTGCATCATGGATTCTATGCCAACTCCGTACTTTCCGAAAGTCGACGAAACATTGCCGAGCACGCCCGCCTTGTCTTCCGCCATAAGCCTTACGTAATACTGATTGCTGCCTTCTCCGGTAAACACCAGATCCGAATCATATTTAAGAAGCGGCTGAGCGTCGAACGCGCTGCCTTTCTCTATGGCGCGCGCTATCTCTATTATATCGCCCATAACGGCGCTTCCTGTTGGCAGCGGACCCGCGCCTTTGCCGTAAAACATTATATCGTCTACAGCATTGCCCTTTACGAATATCGCGTTAAACTCGTTATTTACCGAAGCAATCGGATGATCGTAAGGAATGAGAGCAGGCTGAACGTCGCATTCCACCGTGCCTCCTATCTTCTTTGCAGCGGCGATCAGCTTTATCTTGCAGCCGAAATGAGTGGCGTAATCTATGTCGCTCTTATTAATAGCCGTAATACCCTGAGTAGGTATATCCTGAGGCAAAATCTTTACGCCGAATATCAAAGACATTAATATAGACAACTTATTTGCCACATCGTCCCCTTCCACATCTCCGGAAGGATCCCTTTCAGCGAAGCCTTTAGCCTGAGCGTCTTTAAGCACCGCATCGTAATCCGAACCGTTTTCCGTCATCTGGGTCAAAATATAATTAGTAGTTCCGTTTACTATACCGAGGATCTCGTCGAACTCATTTGAAAGAAGCGCCGTAGTGAGCGCGTTGATTATAGGGATACCGCCGCCCACGCTCGCCTCAAACCTCAGCATTACGTTATTTTCGCTGGCGAGCTTCTGCAGTCTTTCGCCGTTTGTTGCGATAGCAGCTTTATTTGCAGTTACAACATGCTTGCCCGCGGAAAGCGCAGCAGCCATATATTCGGTAGCAGGCTCAATACCGCCTATCAGCTCTACTACTATATCTATATCTGAATCATTAAGAATATCATCCGCATTCTGAACATAAACAGAAGGATCTACGTCTATCCCTCTTTCTTTCTCCGGATGTCTGTTTAATATCTTAGTAATCTCTATATCTACGCCCGTAGAGGACTGTATTTTTTCCCTATTTAGCTCTAATGTTTTATAAGTTCCCGTAGCTACGTTCCCGATGCCGAGAATACCCACTCGTACCTTTTTCATATGGCATTCCTCCATGTCCTGTAAATTTGTGTTTAATAACGCACAGTTTTTTACAAGTATAATATACTTTTGTTGCCATGTCCAATAATTTATACAAAAAAACGAGTTGTTTAACACTAATATCCCTAAAATTACCCTGTTCGCAGGAAAAACCTCATATTATTATTAATGAATCTCTCCCTTTCGCATACGAGGTAATAGAGATTCCTTTCAGGCTTTAGAAAACTATCTTTCACGATATTTATATTGTTTTAATTTATTGCTTTATTATTCATCAGCAATATAAACTCCCGCAGCAAGCCTGCCGATGCCTACGGCGTTATCCGTGGAAAGCTCAGGATTCCCAAAAACAGGTGTTATACCGGCTTTCTGCAGCCTTTCTTCGAGCTGTTGCCGTATAAACCCACTGGACGCCACGCCGCCGACGAATATCATACAGTCTGTGTCCGCCTGCCTGCATGAATTTACCGTAAGCCGTACGAGCGCCTCTGAAATATAAAAAAACAACTCCGGCACCAATTTTTCCGCAGGATATCCCGCTTCAGCCGCTCGCATACATTCGGTTTCTATTCCGGACAGATCGGCAAAATTTCCTTCTATATGTATAGGCTTTAATATCCCGTTTTTAGCCGTCAAACGACCTTTCCGCGAGTAACTCACATTAATATTATTTTTAAACTGCATGGCAAGCCGGTCGAGCTGCGCTCCCGCCGGAAATTCATATCCGAACGCTACTCCGGTACGGTCTATAAGCTGTCCGAAAGAAATATCCCTTATGCCTCCAATAATATCAACAGGTTTATTTCCTTTAAGCTCCACTATCTCGCCTGTGCCTCCTGACATATGGAAAGACAAAGCGCGGCTGTTTTTATCCCTCAATCCGCACACAGCGGCAATATGCCCTTCCTGATGGGAAAAAGAGAAAAACGGAACGTCGAGAACAGATGATATACTCTTAACAGAATTTACACCCGCCAAAAATACAGGCATATAAGAACCTTCCTCCGGTCTTGGCTTGTTTGACGCCGCCGCGCACGCAATATTAAAACCCTGACTCCTGGTTTTTTCGGCTGCCCGATCAATAAGCTCCGGCAGATTGGATATATGCTGAAAAAGGGCATGCGATTGACGCAGCCCTCTTTCTCCTTTTTTTACTTGAAGCAGTTTTCTTTCATCTGCTATAACTTTTCCGTTCATGTCTACAACAGCGACAGACGTTGTATAATTGCTCGTATCTACAGCCAGAACCGCTCCGTTATTTTTCATCAGCCCTTACAACCTTTCCCAAAACTCCATTTATGAACTTTGATGAATTTTCGGTGCTGTACTTCTTCGCAAGATTTACAGCTTCATTGATAGAAACGGAATCCGGAATATCCGAAAAATATATGATTTCTGTAATTGCCAGTCTTAAAATTGCCAGATCTATAGAAGGCATTCTCGTAGTTTTCCATCTTACGCTGAATTCATTTATACGATCGTCTACATTTTCCATATTATCTGTAAATTTCCTGTAAATCTCATCATAATAACTGGTCAAATCGCCCTTCGTCTGCTGCTCTTTATATATCTTATACGCCTCAGCGCTAAAATCTTTCTGTAAATCCATCTGATACAACATTTTCATCAGGTGTTCCCGTTCTTCACTTCTCGCCATAAATTTCCTCCGCCCGGTATCATCTGCAACAACTTATGCCTAATTATCATCAAAATGTATTCCCTGTACGTAAATATTTACAAAATTCACCTCAAGACCGGTCATGGCTTCCACCTCTCTTTTTACATTTTCCTGTATGTTCCACGCTACCGAAGGAATCTTTACTCCGTAATTTATTATCACAGACAGATCTATCACTATTTTATCCTCGTTTTGGTAAATCTTGACCCCGCGTGCCTCCGGCGACTTTCTCAGAATATTTTCTGATATAGTATCCGTAATAGCCGATGCCAGGGAAAATACCCCCTGGGTTTCCAAAGCAACCTTAGCCGCGCATATGGCAATAGTTTCATCCGTTACTTTTATATTTCCGTATTCATTATTCATATTCGCCTCAGCAAATTATCTTAATCTAAACTCATATTGCAGGCAAATATTAACAGTCAGCGTAATCCGACTCTAAAAAAATATATAAAACTGAATTTGTTCCATTAATATATTTCTTCTGTTAATATTAATACCTGTAAATCTTATTATATTCTGCTGCAAAACGCAATTTTAAAGCGGAGCAGCGTTACTGATAAACTTGTTTTCAAGTACGAAGCAAACGCTTACACATACGCCTGCAGCTTTAACTCCATGGAATTTCGGCAAAAGATTATAACCAAACCGCCGAAATTCAGAAATGAAACCAGCCGCTTGCAGAAGCGGAGGACATTTTACGTTTTTTATATATCTTATATAATATCAGATGAATATAAGCATTACAACCGACGAGCGTTCTTTAGTATGAATTTATCTGTTATCGGCATCTTTAATATATGGAACAAGCGTATCGTAAAATTTCCTGATCCATTCAGCATGAAACTTTGCCGCCTGCAGCCAGTTTACTTCGTTTTCTATACCTGTATCAAGCTGATGATATATCTTTGACGATTTTATATCGTCGCCGCGGTTCCAGCTCAGCGAAACTCCAAGCCTGTTTTCTATTTCCGATTTATGGGATATCAGAGAATCGAATGCAGCCTTGTTTTTTTCTTTATCACCTTTATTCATTACTAACTCCGTCCGCACGGAATCATAATTTGCAACGCAGCACAGACAAAATCCGCCTACGCCGAAAAATCCGTTAATCCAATTATCCTTAGACGGATTGACATTAGAGAACGGACCTTCTTCATTAAAAGCCTCTTTTATATGTTTAAGAGCAAACTCCCAATAACTTTTGCGAAGCTCATGCCTTACACCGTCTGCACTTTCATTATCATCTTCATTCTTATCCCGCAGGAAAAATACCAAATCCGACTGATCTGCTCCATAAAAATCAAATAAACGGCGTAAAAGCGAAATCTTCAAATAAGTGCTTGTATTACTTTCAGCATATATATTTTCATCTATTTCTATTGCGCTGCGCAGATTATCCTGTCTGCTGCTGAAATATACGGAAAGCTCGTTGTTTTTTCCTGAGTCGTATGCAAGCCTGGAAAGTACGGATTTATCTTCGCTATGAAGAATTTTCAGTATACGTTCATACATATCTATCCAGCTCGCAACCGGCTGCTCCGTATTTTTATAACTGAATTTTATTATCTTTCTGCCTCTGAAAGCTGCATCTTCATCAAGAGTATAAGAATCAGGCTGCTTTTTTTCCGGTTTAAAATCCGTAATCGGATACATCCAAATAGAAAGCGCTTTATCCATAAGATGACCGCTGCGCGCCTCCAACTCAGGCAGCGCCCAATTATCATTACGAGCGATATACTGATTAAGTCTGATTCCGCTCTCTGCAAAACCGTTTTCCATATTCTTCTTTTCATGAAATGAACTGTTGCTGTATTTTGAATTATACGCCGTCAATGTAAGATTTGAGATCCTGTGAAGCCATTCTTCATGAATCTGTTCATAATCACCGCCCAGAGCCTTTATCCATTCCGGTGTGAGATGTTGAGGCATAATATGCTCGACTGAATACTCTCCATCGTCAAAATGCCTGTATACATCTTTGTCCTCAGCCGTACCGTAATTTTCAAAACGTTCAAGTATATATATCTTATTCTTGCTGTTCATAAGATAAATCTGACGTTCTTCAAACGCTTTGATAAACTCCGTGTCGTCGGGAAACCTGGCGCGCTCTTTTTTGGAAACGACGGCATACTTAAATTTTTCAACATAATTATCATCGGTACCGTCATATCTCATTATCTCCCTGTGAAGCAGCGCAAAAATCTTATTAAGCGCGTTCGTAGGCAGATCGCAGATAGTTCTGCGAAACAGATAACTTTCAGTTGTAATAAAAATATCTGAAACTTCGTCAGCCGTAAGCCTGTTTTCCGATCCCAGCCGCAGAACTTCCAGAAAAAACGGTCTTGTAACCGTAGTTTCAAGGCGATTTAAACGATAAATACAGGAATCCAGAGTTTTATCTCCCGTACCCCCGTTAATCAGAACTCTGTACCGCTTTGCATAAGCGAGAAGTTCTTTCAGCATGGTTTCTGTTTCTATGTTATTTTCTTCGGCATACGCTTTAAAAGTAACATATATTTTACTTTGAGCGGGGATAATCTGTTGCTTTACACTAAGGTAATCCCTTATAAACGAGCTCACCTCATAATCGGTACATTCTTCTATCCTGTTCCAGTATTTTTCATAATACTCATTCTGCTCGCCAAAAGTCAATCCCATCAAAATAAAATTGCGGATCTTATCGCCTTCGCTGAGCGCCACGCCCGTCGAATTCAGGCTCTCAAAGATAAGCTGAGGATTATCGTCCTGATTAAGGGTGATGCTTATGATCTCGAATCTGCACAATGCGTCGAATAATTCTTTAATATCAATTTCTTCCTTGCGCAGACGATCATAAAAATAATCGTAGTTTATAGTAAGATTAGAACCTGGAATACGTTCCGCAGCGTCGCTGAACAGATTAATAAACGCATCGCGGTCGCTCTTTACCGGCTTCAACTTGATTTTATCGTATCCATCCTGCCATTTATCTATAAGATATTCTTCATAAATGCGTTCGCTTAAAGCCGCTTTCTCCGTGCTTGCAACTTCTCGTTTAATAAAATTATGCATAGCTAAAAGCAGCAGAGATACCGTAGTAAGCCGCTGCTGACCGTCGATCACGAGAAATTCGTCGTTTACGCCGTCAGGATTATATACAGACACGATGCTGCCGAAAAAATGATTCTTTCTCCTGCCCTTCGCCACTTTTATAAGATCGTTATAAAGCTGTCCGCAGTTTTCAATTTTCCAATTATAATTTCGCTGATATACAGGGATAACAAAACGCTTCCTCGAACCTTCCATATAAGCGACTAACTTTGTTTCAGACCCTTTCATTATTTAAACGCCCTTTCTTAAATTCCATACTATCTCTCTTTTTATAATTATAACAGCAATTAAACATCCATTCGATAGATTTTATTAAATAAATATTTAAAAATCATTAAATCGACCGGCTGTACAATATTCTCTTTGCACATATTATAACGTCATATGAAAATATCTGCGTAAAATTTTCAATCAATACATAAATCAATACATATATGAAATCTGCCTATAAGAGATTATACGACTTAATTAATAATAAATCCCGATAAAAATAATAGACAGATATTATTGACAACGATATAATAGAACATTATAAATTATTTATCTATTTTTTCATTATCTTCTATTTGATTCTCATATTTTCATTTCTCTGTAAAAAATTTCAACATGCTCAACTACATTTCTCATATAACAAAAAGACACCGTAAACATATCATTATCTACGCTGTCTTTTTATCCATTAATATCAAACTTATGATAAAATATACTGGTTATATTTATAAAACGCGTTATGCTAATAAAAATTAAATACTCAATATCAATATATTGTATCATCATCAGAAATCAACATAATATACAGAATTAATTGATAATAGTATGATTATCTAATGAGTCATTTTGCAATTTTATTATAAATCACTTTTATTGTTTAGAAGTATATTGCGTTATTGATAATATTAAATACTATTTATTGAGTATAATACTGCTAAAACAAGCCAATTTAATAGCACAACGGGTATTTATAAATGTATTATATGCGTGTATTTATTTATCTTTACGCACTCTTAGTCTGAACAACTATATCATCGGCGGTTCTTCCTGTTTCCCTTATTGCTATATCGAGAATTTTAGCCACATCTCCGTCTGTAAGAGATTCCGCCTGCACAGTGATATTAACAGATCTGTCTGTAATTATAACGAGAGCGTCCGTAAATCCTTTATTTCTTATAAGAGATTCTATGGATTTTTCCATACTCATATATTCAAGCAGCTTAGTTTTCTGGTCCGTAGCGCTGCTCTTTTCCGAACCCTCCGCGCTGGTTTCTATGGTATCCGTCAGCATGGATATCATCTCATTTCTGTCATATGTAAGAGTTTCCCTTGCTTCTCTGAAATACGCATCCGTGTTTTCTATCTCCGCAGCATCGTCGGAAGTTACTACAACGCTGTTTTTAGCTTCCGTGCTGCCTGTTTCCGACTTTTGCTCCTCTGCAGCCTCACCTTTCTGCTCTGCCGCCGTTTCCTCTGCTTTTGCATCTTCAGAGCTTCCAGGAACCTGAGTAAGATTTAAACTGTCCACTAACACATCGCCGTTATGGTTTTCCATCTCCGCCTGTTCGTATTCGCTGTATCCGGCGGAAACACTCAGACTTTTGCTCGTCTGTATCCTGTTATTCACTATTCCTACGCAGCAGACCAGAGCAATCACGCTTAAAAACGCTAAACTCCTATGCATCTTAGAATTTTCACCGCTAAAAAATTTCTTCACAAATATTTCCCCCTTTATTTATAATTATCTTCTTCCGGCAAATCCGAGATCTTCTGTTTTTTCCCGAACTCAAACCAAACTGCTGTTCATTTACCTATCTTTCTTTGAACTTTTTTATCCTTCATGATTCTTAGCTTCGGAATCGCTGTATCCTGCATTACCATTCTCTTTCATCTCAAACACGATAACATCGGACGCCCCGATGCCGCACACTGTGGCTACCGCATCCACAATTCTGCTTTTTACCGCCGCATTTTTAGCGCCTTCAGCGACCACGATAACACCATCTATCTTACTTGACGCGCTCCCGCTTTCCTGAGAAAAAACAGACTTGCTCTCCTCCTCGCCTGCGCTTTTGATCATAACCTCCACTCTGCCCACTCCGGACATACAAGCCAGAATATTTTCAAGACGCACCTCCTCATTCGTCTTAGACTGATCTGAATAGCTGTTGCTGCCCTCCAGACTGACCACGCTTTTTCTTCCGTCTCTGTCGTTTAACATAATATTTAAAAATAAAACAGAAATAATTGCGATCAGCAGAAACGAAAGACATCTCAGAATGAGCTGCCGCAGTTTATTGTCAGCCGCAACGGCTTCAAATATTTTCTTCATCTCACCGCACCCTTTCTAAGGGAAACTGAAAACTGTTTTTGTCAGATGAGTTTTCATATTACCCTATTATATTTAACAATCATCATAATTATGCATACTTAATATAAACCAAACCTGCCGCTCTTTTATATCGAACCGTCACTTAAAAAGCTCTATCGGCGACAGCATTGCAGATAAAATAATGAGCGCGAATATAAAGCTCACATATTTTTTCATATTTCCCGAAGGCGCGACGTTCTCTAAAAAAGCCCCCGCTGATACAAGCATAACAAGCGATACCGCCCACTCTCTGAAGTACTCCATAAACCGCCTCTTTTCTTTAAACAGGTGAAAATTTCATTACCGCTGCAAAAAATATTATAAACATTATAGACGACAACGTAAGCAGAGATGCAAGGATTACAGCTGCCTGCCCCATATCATCCATACAGTCTGATATTTTAGAATCTCCCATCGGTTCCAAAAGTATCGCCGTAAACTTAAATACCGCGGCGATGGCGAGAGTTTTAATAAGAGGACTTACAAGAAGCAGCACGAGCACTATCACGCCCGCTATTCCTACTCCGTTTTTCAGATTTTTAATGCATGTGAGCACCATCTCCAGGGAATCCGCCGTAAAGCCTCCTATTATCGGTACAAAATTATCAATAGAATAACGCGCCGTATTCATAAGCATACTATCGGCAGACTTCGTCATCATCGCTTGAATAGCCGATATTCCTGTAAATATAGTGAGCAAAAATCCAACTCCGAACAATGCAAAGTTTCTGAGAAATCCCGACATTTTTTTTACGTAATTTTTACTGCTCAGGCTGTTTATGATAATTAAAACGCATGAAATGAATACCGCAGGCATTAATATTTTAAGCACAGCGGCAGAAAACAGGGTGACTGCTCCCGATATTACAGTATCCATAACCGTACCGCTTGCGGCTCCTCCCGAAATAATAGTAAGTGAAAATACGATAGGCAGACTCGCCCCCATAAGGCTCGTCATACTCTGCACAGTATCGCCGCACATGGCGTAAACATCATAAAAAGCTGTAATTGCAACGCCTGCCGCCATAAAGATACTTATAACCGAGCCTGTTTTAGACAGAGTTTTCTCCCCGAAACTTCCCGATAGATTTGTCATCAGACCCGTAACTATACAGATGCACATAAGCTCTGCGCAAAGCATCAAAATATTGCTGAGCTCTCCAAGCAGCAGGGATTTTAATATATAAAAAATATTTTCCCATGAAACGAGTTCTTCTCCTGTAATCATATTAATGAGAATATCTTTAATATTTATAGACTCTGAAATCTCCTCCGGTATCAGCGGATCGTTTAAAACTGCCTCTATGCCCGACAAATCCAGCCTTTCAAGTTCTTCTCTGAAAATATCTTCATAATTCACAGGTTACCTCCCTACTTCGAGCAGGATTTCCAGCATGGATACGATAGATGTGAAAACAGGCAGAGAAACGTAGAGTATAAATATTTTGCCTGCCATCTCCGTTTTGCTTGCAATCCCATTTTCTCCCGCGTCCCTGCATATCTGGGTAATAAAATCCGTAAGATAAGCTATGGCGAGCACTTTAAGCAGAATAGGAAAATACGTCTTTCCATATCCCGATTTGTTAAAGATCTCGTTTATGTACGCCATAATATCTGTAAGCTGAGAAAGCACCGTTACAAATAAAAGTATCCCGCAGGCTATCGAAATATAAATTGAAAATTCCGGTCGGTATGCCTTAACCGTAAGTGACAGAACCGCTCCCAAAATTCCTATTGCAATAATCTGAAACATGATATTTCTCCCGCACATAAAATCACTTAATAACCTTGCCTGAGGAGCAAAGCTCTCAGGCGGTTGCAATCATCGCAGCGTGATTAAGCAAGATTATCACGCTTCTCCGATTTAAATCCTGATTTTACCTTTTCCTAAAGCATAAACATAGTTTTCACGGTAACGAAAAAATCGCTCACCATCTGAATTATCATGTATAATACAACCAGAATTCCGGCGAGAGTAGTCATCATCGCCTGATCCTCACGTCCCGCCCTTATAAGCACCTGATTGAGAACAGCAACGATAATCCCTATCGCTGCGATCTTAAAAATCATATCAACATTTACGTCCATTTTCTCCTCCGTCATCAGAACAATGCAAAACGACATAAAAATTTCTGCCTGCAGTACCATATTTCATTAAAATAACGCTGTTGTTTATATTAATATTTTAAAAATATCACATATATTTTTTCATGCTGCATTTTTATTAATAAATTTTTCTTTCTAAATTATTAAAATCGCAAAAGCTATTCCGGTTACAGTTCCGAGAGTCCTGTAAATACGCGACTTCTGCGCCGCTTCCATTTCCGCCGCAGCCTGTCTTATTGAAAGTTCTCTGCATGAACGCTCGATATTACTGCACTGTCCTTCTACATCTGTTCTGCCCAGCTTTATGCCGAGAGAACAAACCGCTTCCGCATCCTGTTCTGCCAGCGGCGAATAAAATGGAAACGCTTCTTCTACGGATTCCTTCCACAGATCATAAACGCCTTCTTCCTGCCTGTCCGAAAGTTTATCCGCAAATCTGCCGAAAAGCTCGGCCGCCTTTCCCTCAGACATGTGCGCTATCCTGTCAGCTACCACATTAAGCCTTTCATGTGTATAATAAATTTCGTTTTTCAGATACTCTAAACTGACTATAAGCTCGCTCAGAAGCACGTTCCTCCTGGCAAGTCTGTCCGCTTTTACAAAACCGGCGCACGTCCCCGCTACTATAAATATAAATCCAAATATGATCTTTATCATCATGACATTCTCCTTTCCCAACTTATTCCCATTTCATATCCGACTGCCCGAGCAGGCTCAGATTTGCCGAGTTGAGTATATCCGCCACCGTACCCGGCGTAGGATCGGAAGATAATATAACGATTCTGGAAATAGTACCGTTTTTTATATAACCGCCCAGAGGTGACCTTAAAGCATCCTCGTAAGACTTACCGTGCATTGTCGCTATTAACGATATCCCGGCTACCGTTACCTGCTCCGCAGCTCTGGCGTCAGAAACAGAACCAAGCTCGTCTACCGCAATTACATCAGGCGACATGGATCTTATAAGCATGGTTATCCCAATATCCTTACTGCAGCCGTCCATCACATCCGTCCTGCCGCCTATGTCAAAACCCGGAACGCCAGCGGCGCAGCCCGCTATCTCCGACCGTTCATCGCAGACGCCCATTTTATATCCCCGGTTGCTGAGATTTCTTATCACATCCCGCAGCACAGTAGTCTTTCCGCACTTAGGCGGCGACACTATAAGCGTATTTCTTATATTATTGCTTCCGTCAAACAAATACGGAATCACTTCGTCCGCAATTCCCGGATGCTCGCAGCCTCTTCTTATATTAATTGAAGAAACATCCCGTATAGAAATCACGCGATCTCCTTCCGTAATAACTTTGCCGCATATTCCTACCCGATGTCCTCCATCTAAAGTTATATATCCGCTTCTTATTTCATCTTGATATGAATACGTCGAATGATGCATAAGCAGACTGAAAATCTTCTCGATTTCCTCCTTAGCGACTATCATGCCGCCCATCCGCGCAACTTCGTACTCTTTGCCGCCGCTGTACACGATTACCGGTCTGTTTACCCTGAAACGAATCTCCTCAAGCTCGTCAAGCACCCTTATCGGCAGCCCTCTAAGGCTTCTCGCTATATCTCCCGGAAGTCTATCCAATATAGAATCCATCCCTTTTCTTTTTCTTATAATATAATCCGATGTACTTTTCATAAATTTATCACCCCTGTGTTTGTCCTCATAGTTAATGATATTAAGACGAGCCTGTAATATGACTAAAAATTTAAAATAAAGTTCTTATACTCTCAAGTCCTGTTCCTGCAATTCATTTATTTCTAACGACTTGAAAGTATTCAGCAGCGGGATTATCTTTTCTTAATGTCTGTTCCATCAGATTACCTGCGCCCATATCAAACAAAAAATGCGAAAGAATTTATACATCCTTTCGCATTTTAAATAATTTATAAATATATATTAAAATTTTCTCAACCTGACGCAGCTTTGAAAACGCATGAAGCCTTCATCAGATTTTAATTTCTGACGGCATTATTACTCCCCTGACACCGCGTTTATGCAGGCAATCGCGTTCAAAGTCCTTGGAAATCCGATAAACGGCATACATTGGGTTATCGCATCTATCAGCATTTCCCGCGTATTTCCTGCGTCTATGTTAGCGCCCGCATGAGCTTTTGCCTGGGATTCGCAGCCTCCAATGCAGCAAATCGCGCAGAAAGTTATAAGCTCGCGCATTTTAATATCAAGAATCCCTCTGGTATAAAAATCGCCGAAACAATGCGCCGACAGATAATCCTGTATATGTTTTAATTCTTCGGGCGCAGAACTGCGTATAGAGTTAATATTATCTTTACCGAAGATTTTCTGCTGAACAGCAAGACCTTTTTCAAATCTATTAGTTTCTGTAACTGCAGACTGTTTTTTTAGAGGATTATTAATACCTTCCGCCTGAAACGCTTTATTTACTTCTGAAAGGACACAGCGCACCTTTTCAAATCCGATATAAGGCGCGCAATGATACAGCGTTTCTTTTATTTCTTCCGGCTTTGCGCCGACATCAAGAGCCGCCTGCGTATATTTGCAGATTGGTTTCAAAGTCTGACATGCAGTAAGGGCGGTAAGCATGATAAGCGCCCGCTGCACATCTGAAAGGACTCCGTGAGTTAAAATATCTCCGCAAATAAACCTGCGGTAAATTTCTTCATACTCGGTATCTAAACGACTTTCCGAAAAAAGCCGTCCTCTAAACCATTTATCGTTATTTTTATCCACCGTACTTATTCTATCCATATAAACTGCCTCTTTTATCAATTTTTAATTCGGTAATATATCATTATATCAATACTTCAAAACAGCTATTTTAAATTTTTATCTGTTTGGAGCAAACCATATGTGTTTTTCTTTTGCAGACTCCAAATTATTCTGCGCCATAACACCCGCCAATCTGTGCGGAATGTAAGGCTCCTCCAGATACGCTGTTTCATCATCGGATAACTTTAGCTCCGCAGCCTTAGCCAAACCGTCGATATGCTTAGGCGCAGTCGCGCCGGCTACCGGGATCACCGACTTTTTTAAAAGCCACGCAAGAGAGATCTCTGTCATAGAAACGCCTTTTTTATCCGCTAACTCCGCCGCTCTGTTTATTATAATGCTGTCCTGTTCGGCAGTGCCGTCGTATTTCAAACGGGCGTAACTGTCCTCTGACAACCGCTTTGAGGTTTCGCCCGGACGCTTAGAAAGCCTGCCGCCAGCCAGCGGGCTATAAGGCGTCATCGCTATTTCGTCCTCCCTGCACAGTTTTGCCATTTCCCGTTCTTCCTCACGAAAGATCAGATTATAATGACTCTGTACCGATATAAACTTTGAAAAACCCTCTTTTTCCGCCATGGCGTTAGCTTTTGCGAGCTGATACGCATAACAATTTGATATCCCTATATAACGGGCTTTTCCCGCTTTAACTACATTGTCGAGCCCTTCCATAATATCATATAAAGGCGTATTATAATCCCACATATGATAAATATACAAATCCACATAATCCATACCAAGGTTTTCAAGACTCTTATTTATCATACGCTCAATGTACTTCTGACCCGTAATTCCCGCTTCTATATCAGCCTGAGAACGCGGCAGGAACTTAGTAGCGACTACCGCTTCATCACGTTTTGTATAATCTCTCAAAGCCCTGCCGAGAAATTGTTCGCTGGTCCCGTTCTGATACACAGGCGCAGTATCGAAAAAATTAATGCCCGACTCAAGACCCAGTCTGATTATTTCACGGGAATGTGTTTCGTCAACAGTCCACGAATGCTGACCGTTTCCGGCTTCACCGAAACCCATGCAGCCCATACAAATATTTGAAACTTTAAGATCCGACGTTCCGAGTTTTATGTATTTCAACGCGTTCCTCCTTCTGGCTACTATCCAATCCATTAACATTTTATGTATAATATATATTTATAATTTTTTAATAAATATATTCATTTCACAGATCTTACAATAAAGCCGGCTCCTCAGACTCCCTTTTGGAAATTGGCTTTGCCGCTGTTTCGCAGGTATCGTAAATCATATTTCCTGCATAATAAAACGGCTTTTATTTGTAATAAAAAATGCAGGCGCTTTTTAAACACCTACATTGTAATTCAAAAATCATATAATATCTAATGCTTATATTTAATTTCTAATTATGCCTGTATTGCATTTTTAATATACTGTATAAACCGAGCCGACGCTTTCGAGAGCATATGGTTTTTCTTCCATACGAGCACGGAACCTGTTTCTAAATCAGGAGACAGCGGGACGAAACGCAGGTCCTCGTATACTGTTCCCAGCTCAAATCCCAGAGCGGAGCCTACTCCGCTTCTTACCATAGCTGCGGCGTTGAGTATTAAATTATAAGTAGCCGCTATCTGAAGCCGTTCGTAAAAATCCCCGAACCAACTGGCAAGTTCATTTTTTACAAGCTCGCGCTTTGCCATTATCAGCGGCACATTTGCCAAATCCTGCGGAGCGACCGATTTTTTATTAGCTATATGAGAATCGCTTCTTACAAGCACGCCCCATTTTTCTCTCGTCGGCATACGGATAAATTCATATTTTGAAATATCCACGGGTTCCATCAGCAGACCTATGTCCAAAATGCCTTTTTCCATCCTCTCTTTTATATCATCTGCTATGGCGCTGTGTACGTCAAATTGGACCAGAGGATTATCCTCTCGGAACGAAAGCATGCAGTCAGACAGAAAAGTCATCGTTCTCGTTTCTCCGCAGCCAATAGCGATCTCACCGGACATCACACTGTCTTTACAAGAAAGCTCATGAATAGTTTTATCTGAAAGAGATATAATCTCCTGAGCCCGGCGTTTAAGCAGCATACCGTCCTCCGTTAAACTCACGCTGTATTTTCCTCTATGAAATAATTTAACGCTCAGTTCTTCTTCAAGCTGCATAAGTTGTCTGGAAAGAGTCGGCTGCGTGATGTGCAGAAGCTGAGCCGCTTTGGTAATATTTTCTTCATTCGCCACCATTAAAAAATAGCGTAAAACCCGTAATTCCATATTGCTAATTCCTCTTATTAAAAATCAGTAAAACTAATTCTGCTATGCGGTTCACTAAATGTATGGAGAAGTCATTGTAATAATTTTATTTAGAAATTGACAAAAACTAAAAATACAACTCTTTCATAAATGAAAAAGCTGTATTTTCAACACTTGGTTGCGGGGACAGGATTTGAACCTGCGGCCTCCGGGTTATGAGCCCGACGAGCTGCCAACTGCTCTACCCCGCGATATCTGTTTTATT